>CAZJTP010000143.1:0-11524 GCA_964548955.1 uncultured Phycisphaeraceae bacterium | reverse complement strand
TCACAACCGGTGACACTGTGGCCGGCCTGCTTCAGCAAATCGACGAGGTGCGCACCGATGTACCCCTTGTGGCCGGTTACAAAGACCCTCATAATGTGTAGTCCATTTCCGAGTCCTTAGTGGACTCAAAGAAACCTACTCATCCACCCACACGGCCCAGGGAGCGCCCCGCGAGGCCCATTTTTGGTTGAGGTCGTCCAAGTCGCGCTGCGTGTCCATGCAGGCCCAGAAGCCCTGATGCTTGAACATCGCCAACTGCTGGTCCTCGGCCAGCTTCACCAACGGTGCACGCTCCAGCACGCAGGATTCATCCTTCGACAAGTACGACGCAAATGATCGGTGGAAGAAAAAATAGCCCCCGTTGATCCATTCATCGGTGAACTCCGGCTTCTCTTCAAACCGCGATATCCAGTCGCCGTCGAGGACAATCTGCCCGAAACGGGACGGCGGGCTGGCCCCCAGCACCGTTCCGATCTTGCCGTGGGACAGGTGAAACGCATGTTCGTCCCCAAGATTCGCATTGGTCAACCCGTCGCCGTATGTTACCGCGAAGTGCTCGGAATCGCCGAGGTACTTCTCTGCCGCTCTGGCAACGCGGGCTCCGGTCATTGTAAGCTCCCCCGTGTCCACCAGCGTAACCTGCCAGTCCTGCTCGTGGTCGATCGACTGCACGGTGGTATTGCCGGTCTTGAGCTCAACGGTGAAGTCGCTGTTCAACGACGCGTAGTTGAGGAAATATGCCTTGATCACCTCGGCCTTGTACCCGAGGCAGAGCACGAACTTCTTGAATCCGTAGTGGGCATACGTGTGCATGATGTGCCAGAGAATCGGCCGATTGCCGATCGGCACCATGGGCTTTGGCAGCAACTCCGTCTGTTCTTTCAGTCGTGTGCCAACCCCGCCACAGAGGACGAACACCGGGACTTGCGATGGATCTGCTTTCATGTTGTTTCATCACCCGCTATCTGCGGTCAACAGCGTATTCGAATTCACTGAGCCAGGCAATAGTTGGGTCATAGCTAAGCATAAGCCGGAGCACAGTCGTACCGGACCGCTCCGCCCCAACCAGGGAAAGCTGTTGATCGATCTGGGGTATGGTTGTGCTCATAACTGCATGGTTCCTTCAGGCGGGTGGGTCAGTCAGGATGCAACATAATCAGTTACGATCGGTTGTACCCGTCGGTCGGCACGGACTGTTGCGACCGGAGCGACCAGGCTCACTATCCCGCCAATCGTGACCAGATAAATAGGATTCAGCATGGCGTTGAAGAGGTTGTCTATCATATAGAGCGCGGCTAGCACGGCCAGCACGGCACATGGCGCGACTGCTGGATGCGTCCAAAGCCTGGCAGGATACCGCCGGAGAATTGCCAGGACCGGTAGCAGCAACGCACTCGTAACCGCTGCCAGCCCCACGATCCCTGTGTTTCCCAAGGCTATGATCCACAGGCCATCCGTGGTCACGATGTCCTTACCATCCGATTTTCTATACACCCGCGCGCGGCCCCACTCACCCCAGCCGAACACTGGTCTTTCGAGCGCTTTGGCCACGAGAATATCATCCATGTCAATCCGCCACTGGAGCGACGCGGCTCGCCCCTCGTGTATCAAGGCTGCAGCATCAACCATCGGCTCGGCCGCCCACTTTCCTGTAGCGCGCGCCACTATGAAGAGTGGGACTGCTGCAACCAGCAGATAGACCACGATGGAAGTGCGAAACCATTTAGCACTAAAGACTGCCGCAAGGCCGAGAACGAGCACAGAGAGAGCTCCAAGATTCTTGCATCCGATTGTAATCAACACAAGCACAAGGACGAGCGGGCCTGTGGGAAGACCCCAGAGCCGCTTGAGACTACCTGTGCTCCACATCCAAATACCGGTCAGCGATGCAGCAGTCATAAACATTCCCGCTGCAAGTGCATTCCCCATGAAAACGTGTGGTCGTGACCCCCATTTGCCGAACTCCTCGAGGTACGAGGTCCCCATCCCCCCAAAACCATAAAGGTAGTAGTTCAGGTTCGGACTCATCCGGATCTCCCACAAGCAGAAAGGTGCATAGACCAAGCCGCTGATGAACAAGAGGATGGCGAGTTCACGGAGATCCCGAAGGCTTCTCAGATATGCCCGGCCTAGCATGTAGGGCAACCCCCACTTGAAGCCCTGGTCGACTACCGCAGACAACCCATCGTATACTCCCAGCCCGTTGCTGACCGAGGAAGCGAAGGGGCAGAAGCACCAGACCAGCATGGGAACGTCCAGCCACCCAAGGCGCAACGACGTCAGGGCACGCGGCATGACCAGCAGAGTCGACAGCAACACGCCGAGAGATGTCGCCGAGACCTTCGTGTAGTCCGGCAGCCCGGGAATGGAGTAGCCGGCCTGCGGTAGAAACATCCACGCCAGGAGAAACGAGACGATCATGGCGCGCCGCGGCGGCAACGCCCAGAAAATGAGAGCCACCGCTGGAATCCAGCCGAACAGTGCTAGGGGAACCATGAATGTCATGGCGACTCACAGCGCTTGGATTCTGCCCACGCAACACCCGCTGTCTGGAACTCGGCACGAGGACACAGTTCCGCGGTTTGCCTCGCCAATACACAATTCGAGAAAGTGGGAAACGGTATTTACGATTGGCTCCCCGAGAGGGCATCCCGCCGTGTCCCTGCCGGCTCAAAGGGGATGTTGCTGACGATCGATGGCCTCAGCATATAGCCGCTCGGTCTGTGCTGTCACGAGCTGCGGACTGTAGCGTTCGCGCACATCGACCTGCGCCTGCGCGGCGATGGTTGCCCGTAGAGTATCATCCCTCAACAGTCGCTCGATCTGGCCGGCCAGGCCCCGCCAGTCGGTGGAACGAAAGAGCAGTCCATTACGCTGATGCTGGATAATCTCCGGGATTCCACCGGCATCCGATGCCACCACGGCGCACCCGGCCGCCATGGCTTCAACCACCGTGTTCGGGAAGTTCTCGAATCTGGAGGGTACGACTACAACACGGCCCCGCCAGCGCAGCTTGTGAACCTCGTCGTAGGACAACCGGCCGGTAAAGCCGATCCTCGATCGAATCCCAGCGTCTCCAACGCTTTGCAGCACATACTCTGATCCGGATGTTCTGTTCCTGCCTCCGAGCAGCAACCCACTATCAGGACCAACGATCTCAAGTCGGACATCGTCGAATTCGGGTTGCACCGCTAGATGCTGAAATCCTTGGATGAGGCAGTCGAAGCCCTTCAGCAGGTCCGTTCGACCGACGAAAAGGATCGAGCGCGAATCGCCGGTGGGATTAGGGATCGATCCGCTCGGGACCACGTCTACGGCGTTGGGAATAATCCGGACTTCCGGGAGCCTGAGATTCAAGACCTCTTCTGTCCTTGTCACCATGCTCTGAGACGGGGCTGATACAACCGGTACAGTCTCCAGGCATCGCCGTTCTAAACGGGCCACGGCGCGGAGCTTGCGCGACCAGCGTACGCCATCGGCTGGCCAGGAGACTGAGATCGGGCAATGCAAGCGAACCACTAGCGGAAGCCCAATGGGCAAGAGCCACCAGGGCAGTCCCGCCCACTCCGGGCACTGCAGAATGTCGATCGGCTCCTCCCTATGCGCCTCACGGACTGCCTGCCGTAACCCGACAGCCATGTCCCGGTAGGGCAGATAACCGGGGGCCAGCCGATACGCCAGCTGAAAGTAGGCGGTACGCAGAAGAGGCAGCCGCATTCCACCACGCCGTACCCAACATACACGGACACTATTCGCGTTGCCCTTGCCCGTCGCCGCATCACAAGGGCGTGACCGTAGGCAGAAAACGGTTACGCAATGCCCGCGACGGAGCAATGCCTCCACCATCTTGGACGTATAGGTGGAAATCCCATTCGCGGAATCGTGAACGGGGTACTCAGGACACACGTAAGCGACGTTCACGGAAATCAGTCCTTCTACCCATCACGGTTCAACATCGACCTCAGTCTTGGCTGCTCGCATCGGCATCAGTACCTTCTCAACCAGACGAATCCATCGAGCGCGATCGCGCCACAACCATATAGTCACAAGAATACCACTTGCCACCGCGACACTCGCACAGCGCTCTACGACACCTTGAAAAAGTACGGCTCCCACAACGTGACATGCGAGCAGGGCCACTCCAAGGACGCCGGCGGAGACCAGGGAGCCAGCCCAGTCAGGCAGCTGGACGTGGCCGGAGCAATGGGTCCAAGACACCGTCACGGCGGCCCCACATAGACTGCTGACGAAGATCCCGGCGGCGTAACCTTGCATTCCGAACGAACTGCCCAGCAGAGGCAGGGCGATCAGGGTACATACGAAGCTCACAGCTTTCGCGACGGTACCGGCCGCCGGCCGCCCCGTGGCGATCAGAGGCGCATTGAACACATCGCCCCAAACCCGCACCGCGCCAGCGGCCAGCAGCCACATCAGTGAACTTCCCGCTTGATGGTAGCGCTCGTCATACAGAACGACAACAAGAAGCTCACCGTTCGCGGCCGCCACGACCATAGCAGGAATGATCGTTGCGGCAATTACCTTCACAACATGAGAGAACTCTGCATTGAGCTGCTCTATATTGTGCTGCAGTCGCGAAAGTCCGCTAAACAGAGAACGCCCAGTGGCCTTGTGAATAGCCTCTACGCAGACGGCTGCCAGCATTGCCGCAATATAGTATTGGCCAGCCGCCGCGATTCCCAGATACCGCGCTACGAATGCACGGTCCAACTGCATCGCGAAATAGCCGAGAATGGTCGAGATCATGATGAAGCGGCCAAACTTGAAGATGTCTTTGGCGAGAGCCGGGTTAAAGCCAAGCGATGGTTTGTAACGAGTGATCCAAAACGAGCCGGCGGTGCGCAGGAATACGCCCAACACGGCCCCGATTACCAGCGCCCACACGTTGCGCCATATGATCGCTAGAATGATGACTAACACAATTCTCAAGGCAGTGCACGCAAATTCAAAACGTTCAAGCCGGCCGAACTGCAGGGTGCGCGTGAAGACGAGGAGCTCAGGACTGGCCAGCCCGCGGAGGACGGGGACAACTGCAAGAGCCAGGAGAATTGTAGGCAGCCGTTCGTCCAGGAAAAACGCGCCAAAGGGGCGGGCTACGGCGCAGCAGAGCAGTCCAAGCACAATACCGCGGCATACTGACAGGGTAAACGCCGTCTGCAGAAAGCGTTGTGAATCCCCGCGAGGATGTTGGACAAGCGCCTGTCGAATCCCCAAATCGGAGAACATCTCCAAAGCGATCGTAAGCAGTCCGGCTGTGGCCATCAACCCGAAGTGCTCTGGCAGCAGAAGACGTGTCAGGACGAGCGAACTCATCAACCGCAGGACGCCACTGCCAGCGGCGCCCAGGGCGATCCAGATTCCTCCGACAAACATCCGAGCGCGAAGATCGTGCGTAGACGCGTCCGACGATTCGGTGGCGCCGATGGCCTGATCAAGTAGTGCGTGATTGACGCTCAAGTCGTTGCCCTGTGAAACTGACGACGCGGGTGTGTTGTGAACCATAGAGCCACGAATCGGCCTCAAGACGATGCGGAACGCCGTTTGTCTCTCCACCAGGCGGCCCGCTCTAACGCTGCAAAGGAGACGCGACGGGTGAACGAGGCGCGCGGGACGGTTGGGCGCGTGTCGGCAGCGGCACCGTCGTTATGGTTGTCCAGAAGCACGGACCGGGCCAGCTCCTCGCTGGTCAGGAAGCACACGTCGGGAAACCACCGCAGAATTTCGTTAAGGAGCGTGCGTAGCGCCCTGAGGTTCGCGTCTCGCATGGCCGGGTCAATGACTCCAACGTAGTTGATACGGTGGGTGTCGATGACAGCGGGATAGCCCGCCGCAAAGGCGGAGGCAATTCGGGAGAGGCAGTCAGCGATGGCGGCCTCACCATCCTGCGAGGGTTCAAACCTGCTGTTCCTTACCAGGTACGCCATGCCGGTGGGGCTCTGCCCTCCGAGTATCCCGCGCCCGCTATTGGGTGTGTTGGCCTGGTTGTCCGGCAACACGCGGTGGCCTGCAGCCTGCATGCACCGCACACCGTGTTGGTGAAGGGAGGCTTCGACCGCATCGCACCACAGATAGAACGGGGCAATGGACGTCCAGGAGCGGAAGCCGAAAGTGCGTTCGAAGATTCTGGTGCCTGCCTCTGTTTTCCGATCAATGGAGGCGCGCGGCAGGCCTCTGAGGCCGTCCGGCCCGACTTCACTGTACTCGCCGGGCAAAGGCCGGCAGCGGTCCATGAGCACCACGTGCCGGGAGAGACCGGCCAGGGTGACCGGATCGCCTTCACTGATGGCGCGCAACCACGCTTCTGTACTGAAGTGGTCCCTTCCGTGATACTGCGGGTAGATGAGTCTCCGCTCTATGCCCTCCTTGTACTTGGGGAGCAGAGGAGCTTGCGAGGGTTTTCGGTTGACGTCATCGATGGCGATCCAGGAATACTCGCCGTAGCCCGATCTCTCTATGGCCTCATAGTCCGGGTTGGCCAATATGAAGTTCGTTGTGAATACGGGAGACCGCCCATCTTGATCGCGAAACTGCGCAAGTACATCATAGAGCATATCCATGTCTATGACCGTTTCGCGCCCACTCTTGTAGAAGGGATTATCGGGGTCGATGGCGCCGCGGGCCGTGAGGTCGTCGAAGGCCTCTTGTGACGATATCTTATCCAACCCCCAGTCATCGCTTTCAAAAACGAGGGCTTTGGTCGTCGTTCGAAAGCAAGTGAGGGACTCTCTTAGATTATGCAGTCGCCTGCTAAACATCCTTCACAGACCTTTGACATGGACCGTATTCCTGCTGCCTGAGCCACGTCAGGCTGGGACAGGCACTACTATCCACGTAAGCTACATCGGGCAGGATTCCATTCGAGTCGGCCCATCCAATGGGTCAGTCCATCTTGTTCGAAAGAACGGCCGGAAGCTCCGCCTACAATGCCGGCATGAACAGATGATCACCATCACCGCTAGTGAAGTAGCAAAGATCATCCTTCAGGAAGTCGGTGGCCGGGTAATCTGGATCGTTGCTGACTGCAAAGAGAGTTCCCCATCGGCATGCGGTCCGCTCGAAGCCAATCTCTTCCAAAATCGGGTGAAGACGCGGCTGTAGTCCCATAGTTGCGATGGCGTCCACACCCCTGCGGTTCAATCGCTCCATGATCGGAACCACCATTTGTTCCACGGTCTGACGATCGGGATCTCGAACGATAAGCTCGACGATCTCGCCGTCCTCGCCGCAGGGGCGCTGTGCCACATCTCTGTGGGTCCGGCGGCAGGCGATGACCACGCCAACCAGGTTACTGTCGTCGTCATATTGTCCGTAACACAGATGCGACGTTGTGGGGCAGTCGATGTAGCGCCAGTTCATGTATGCAGCATTCTTGTCGAGAGAGACCGTAAACTGGCGCGAGGCGTACCGCCACAGTTCGTCGTACTCCTCCCCGAACCTGGAGATGGGGCGCAGGTCACCGCTGCCGGCAAGGCGAGGGAGGGGCTTCGATTTTCGTCCACGCCGGCGGTCCAAGAAAGGAGCAGTCATGGCCGCGGCCCACCGGTTGCCCATCCAACGGAAGGAAGCAGGAAGACGCTGGCGCAGCTCACGCTGTGTCGCCCCGACGTGACGCAACGGATAAACGTACCGAACCTCCGATAGTGGCAACGTCTCGGCACCGTAGCGCCGAAAGAGTTTGCTCGCAGCTTCGCTCCATCCCGTTCCAAGGATGATGCTGTTCTTTGCGACAAGATTCTTGAGCAGTTCAAAGACCACGAACCGGTGCTCTGGTTCAACGGCGAAACCTCCAGGGCACAACACCTCGAAACGTTTCGCTCCAATTCTAAGAGATAGCGGAAACGCGCCGATGTGTCCCACGATCGCCTCGTCAGCCTCAACCACCTGGATGAACGATTGACAATTGTTGCACCCGCGAGTGCCATGGTATTGCCACTGCCACCGTTGTGCGCATCTCTCAGCGCTCCAGGGCCCGAAGTGTTTCCGCAATAAGGCAAGAATGCCCTCCCTGTCACCAGCAGCGTACTCTCGGATTGTGACAGAACTGCCCACTCAGTCTCACGTCATTAGTGAGGCAAATCTAAAACCATGGTCGTAGCTATGTCTGCTGCACGATTCGCCGAGCCAGAACCAGAACTCATGGCCGGTCAATCCGAATCGCCGAAGAAATCAAGGAACGAATCGAAGTCGGACAGGTCCACATCTGAGTCGTTGTCAAAATCCGCGTCGCTGCAGTCAGTCTGAGCAGGCGGACTGTCCGGTCCGTTGGCGCATGCGTGGAAGTGCTGATAATCGGTTAGATCAACGTGACCGTCCCCATTGAAGTCGCCAGGTGGATGGTCAAAGTCGTGGAGATGCACTGCCATCTCATCTTCATCAAGCGTGCCATTGATGATGGAGTGATCAGCCAGGGGATCGCGGCAGAATTCGAGCGTGAGCCCGTAGTATCCCCCCGCCAAGCTTGGATCGTTGCTCCAAGGCTCGCCCGCCTCGGCCCCACCTAGACCGTATATACCCCCCACGGGAAACAGGATATTCTTGCCGACGTAGTAATCCAAGGCCACCGGGTCGGTGGAGATCGCAACGGATTTCGCCTGAAATGCATCATCCTCCTGGCGACTAATCCGCCCGATCCTCTCCGCACAACTCATGTGAAGATCAGCCTGGCGGATCGTCGCCATCCAATAGCCAATCGTGCCGCCGGCATAGTAGAAGGTTGATGGGTCCCCCTGTTCCAAACCAGTGTAGTGAAAATGTGGATCGACCATCCCAAAGTGACCCTTCACAATGGAAGTAACGCCCGCATACGAGCCGTGGTGGTTTAGGGTGGTCATGTTGATCAGTTTGATACGTTGTGGCACAAAGTCCTCTGTACTCGGATCCCACGCCGTTGGATGGTTTTTGTACAGGCTGATATACAGCCCGCTATGCTGGCTTTTGAAGATCGGGTAACTCATCTCGTACTCGAGATTTAGTGACGACACCCTCGCTATGGCGTTGGTGTAGCGAATGTCGGACGTTCGTACGTAGAAGCACGTACTTGTTGGGTATTCGTACTTGAAGCGATGAAATGGATCGCTGTCGCCGTCGAGCCACTCCTGAGCGCCCGCATATGCCTTGCCACCATAAGTTGTGAGGATAGGATGAGAATCCTCCATTGTGAAACTATAGGTCCCTTTCAGGAGGAACTGGAAGCTGACGTTAATCTGTCCTGTGGCCAGATCGGTGTGGATACCGTCCGGATAATCGTCAGCGTTGTCAATAAAATACTGAATGACCTCGAACCAGTTATAGGGGCCGTTCGACAGCTTGTTCGTGGTACACCAACCCGAGTTCCAACTAGTGTGTGGATCACTACGATGTTGGTTCTCGATAACGATGATCTCCCCCGTGAACCCTCCGGGTCGGTTCAGAATCAGGTCGATCATCGCCATACCGATTTCCGTATTGGTATAGCCGTTCCTGCCCCACTGCAGATTGGGCCGCAGCAGCACGATGTCATCTTGCCCAATGAAGTTCTCAATCCCCCCGTAGGCTATGTCAAAGACCTTGGCCACGTTCTGGGCCGGCGTGCCGTTGCGGGCGTGGTAAATGTGGCTTTCAGCTCGACCCACATCGAGCCTACTCGCCTGAGCCTGCGTCTGAGGGACGAGTCCTCCCGAAAAGCGGCCGAGCATGGGCCCGGCTAGCGCGGCAGTCCCGGTTTCCAGAAACTTGCGCCGCGAGATCCCCGGCTCAGGTTGTCTTGTATCGGTCATGTTTTCTCTTCCCCGTCTGGCAGCGTTCCACCTTTTCCACGAACTGATCGGAATCGGCCTTGTGCAGCGATCCGACAAACTCAATGAACCCGGTCACCGTGCAATCCTCAAGATCGCCACGGCACTACTGGCAAGACGACTGCCCAGTCAGCCCTGCATCGTTCTGCAGAACGACACCTACTTCTCCTGTAGTAATCGTTTGCGGACCCTTTGGTCACGCGTCAGTACTGCCTTGATCTCGCTGGCCACGAGTCGCGCACCCGAAATGTTGAAGTGGTCGTCATCATAGAACGCCTCTGTTGTCTTAGGAATGCACTGGGCTAGGTCTACGACGGGGCAATCATACGTCGCCCCGATTTCGCGAGTAATGCTGTTAAAGCGTTCGAGGGTTTCCCAGAGCTGGTCGTGGCTGATCCTATATCCCGATGGATGGCAGACCCACAGATACTCCTCAATGGCGTCTGAGTCTGCCCCCCATAGCGCCGGCTGTGTCATCAACACAGGCAAGGCACCGTTAGCCTGACAAAGGCCAATGAGACTACGGAGGTTTTGGCTATACTCGGGAAACGGATATCGGTGCGGATCAATCTTACGTAAGGTCCGGGACCTCCGCTGTTGCCGGGCTCGTTCAATCCAGACTCCGTGAGCGTCTTGCACTGGGTTTCCTTGTTCATCGGCGCTCACAAGTCGCCGCTTCGCCCACACAGCGGCGCGCACAAGCTGTGACCAGTTGCAGATTCGTGCTTGCACCCAAACGCGAATATCAACCTCCGGTTCGGGGAGCACAGAGCGTGAGTCTGTGCGAATCGGCGAATAATCGGGTTCCATGTGAAGCCTTAAATCGTTCAGACCGATGAGAAAGATCACGATATCGGGCTCAAACGGTAGAATCCGATGGGCCAACAAGGAAATGTGATCGCGCGTTGTGTCACCGGACCGGCCGACGTTGACGACGTCGACACCAAGTGCTTCGCTGGCCAGCAACCGCTGCAGAACTTCCGGCCACGCATCCTGATCGTCGAGGTAAAGGCATTCGGTCGTGGAACCTCCGACACAGAAGATGCGTACGACGCCGGGCTGCTTGGATACTCTCACCAGGCGATTACTGCGGAACCCAAACCTGTTCAAGGTGAACTGGGCGGTCCTGGAGAGTCCGGGCAGGTTCTTTTCATCGAGCTTAAGCTCAAGTCTCAGCATGGGCGAATGGTACGACGGGACGTAGCGGTTTATGGGGGCTCTGCGAAACTCATCCAACACGTACTCATCAGGTGACACAGGTCCGGCTGCGTAGGGATGTGGTATGCCGGCAAGTGCCCAAATCGCAAGATCGGCCAAGACTAATGTCACCACACCAACTGTCGACGCAAAAGCCGTCTTTCTGCGCCATGTCCAAGGAAGGTTCTGTGACATCCTCTCCGCCCCAACTTGGTCTGAATGGGCCGTCATATGTTGGTGCGTCCCCGCGCGATCTCAGGCAACACTAGGGTGTTCGGCGACGACAGCGACGTCGGGAGATGACTCCCGAATGCCATCCGTCATACACACAATGAATCGTCATCACCGCCCGTCACCAACATGGCTGTTTGACGAAGCCGTTTCGCCTGTCGTTGTTTAGCGACGATATCGTGGTACACACGTTCAACTTCTTCGGTGGTGAGCCCGAGCACGAGGCCCGCCTGCTCGGCCGGTACGTCATTGGTGAAAGCGTAGAGCAACAAGTCCATCTGGTCGTAAGGCAACGCGAAGTAAAA
>CAZJTP010000142.1:0-11863 GCA_964548955.1 uncultured Phycisphaeraceae bacterium | reverse complement strand
CCTATTTTAACATCTCCCGGCCCTGTCTTGCATTGCAGACGGCTGATCTGTTACCAATCGGAATGTCAGCTGCGTTCGACAGTTCCAGGGTCAGACAGCCCTTCCAACAGGGATGCACATACACGGCTGTAGCGACGATCAACCCGAGCCGTCCGTAGCTCGATCGTGAAAGGACAAGAGCCGCGCAATCCTTCGGCAACGCGATGTATTCGAGCGTGGCGGCAAGGACCAGGCGCCCGGGATGAACGACGAATTCCTCGCCGAACATCTTCGTTACCCGCTCCTGATACCGGCGGATCCTATCTTCTCCAAATTCGTCCGGTCGAAAGGCCGAAAGGTCAGCAACACGAGTGATGATGAAGTTCGTGCCCAACCGCAAATTGATGCTACCCTCGCCAATCTGTCGGCGCTCGAGCAGGGGCGTGATAGTCAAGTCCTTTACTACTTCCCGTCTCCTGTGAAGCTCAGACTCCGTCAACACTGCGCCTTGCATCAAGCCTGGTTGCAGAGCGTGCGAACTCGTCTTTTTAACGGCAAGTCTACGGCGAATCTTAGTGTCCCGCTTCCACTCGCGGAGAATCTCCTCTGCTTCAATCCCTTTCAACACCAGTCCCGACAGCGCAGGTAATGCCACTCCTCTCTTCTCGGGGGATGTCTTCTTAAATTCGCTAAAGATCGAATCTCCATTGAGCCAAAGTTCCCAAGCGGCATTGAACATCGCAGGCATCGGTGAGCGTAGGTCTGCGCCGGACGCAGTGAGGACCGGGGGAAGTCCGTCTCGTATCATCTCAACCAGTTGATAAACGGTTCTCGTAAATACACTGTGGTCGAATGCAGTCAAGTTACTCTTGTTACAGTACTGCGTAACGACGCGTCGGGTTATTCTCCTGGCATTATCTGAGAGCAACACGTCGTGCGTTTTCTTGTATCGCGTGGCCACGCCGCTCACGAGCTTCGCCGGCCGTGCGAGAGCCCACCCGTTTATCTCCCGTTCGACCGACGATTGTGGTGTCCCCGAAAGATATTTAAGCTCCTTCTCCAGATAGTCGACTGCGATTGACAGTCGTGTGCGGTTGGACGGATGTGTATCGCTATCACGATCGAGCGCGAAGAATGTGGAAAGCTGATGCAGAGCAAGAACGAAGCAGGGACCTGCGAGGTGTGTTGCGAGCAGGTCTGCAAGAAACTCACGAATCCATTTGACCATACGCTGATCGTCTTTGTTATACTCGTCGGGTCCAGGTAGACCGAGAGCTTTCCAGACTTCTTGCATGAGAGAATTCTTGTAGTCGATGGCATGTGCAAACTCATGCAGCAAAATTGGGTGATAAAGAACATCGCGACCTTCGATCCTCGGTAGCGTGAAAAGCACGAAGAAACTTGGATACTTCTTCTCCTCCGTCTCAAGTGTCGTCGGAAGTGTCAGCGTGAAATCATTCTGTATCTTCTCCCTTAACGCTGTCAGTGGATTAGGAAAGCGAATAACCTGGGAAAGATAGGGCCAATCCGGGACAAGAGCGACACCCGTATCATCACGGTCATATCCGCCAAATTCACATATCCAGTGCTTTGACCATGCGGCGATTTCGTCTGGGAAATCCTCAATACCGGGCAATTGTACCAAACCGGAACACTGGTCCTGAACCTTCACAATAAGCTGTGCAAACCAGCGGTCGGTCCAGGCGATCTTATCCTCGGGATTCCGTTCCTGACGGTCGCGCGCAACCGCAGCATCGTAGCAACGCAGAAGCCACCGGCTGAACGCCTCGTAGCTTGCTGCAAGTTGTTTGAATCCTTTGACGGGAGCATCCGCGGCAAGTCGTTGGAAGCTGGCTTGAAGAGACTCCGCCAACATCCGAACCGCCCCCGGATGTGGCCGCTTAAACCTCTGCATGTCACTGCGCTTCCAAACGCACCTGCTCGAACTCCGACACGCCCTGGTCGAGGCACCATTCGGCGAGATGTTGGAAGAACGCGCGAACTTCAGAAACCTTCGAGAGACGGCGGGACCGCTTTAGCAAGGAGTTCAACTCGGTTGTAAACTTCGTGATGAATTCACGCCCCTGAACGTTCGCCTTCGTCGAAGCAGCCACCGCCATCTCATAAGCACAGATAGCAAGCGGCTCGTATGCGGATTCCTGGGAATCGCGGATTCGTTTACCCAGAGATGCGTCTGTAAGAAACTGAATAGCGTTTCGTAACGCCCGCTTGTCGTCCTTCCTAAGCACATCGCTATGCTCCACGCGTTCAAGAGCGACATCCGCGCGGTGAGCGATCATCGCGAAACGAAGCGGCAGCGATACGACCTCAACGTCCTTTACGATGTCGATCATATCCACCTCCTCTTGACAGGCGATACTTGCTTAGCGGCCGCCTCCAGGAACCCACGGTACAGAACCTAACAACATATGCCAAGCGTGGACCTGGACACCATGCCCCGCACTCCCGCATCTTGTCGGTTTGCCCGTAGTCTAACGCAACATCTTGGGGTTGTCAAGAAGATTTCAAGGATTTATCCGCCAGTCATTCCAAAATCGCCCGTCTTTAGGCTGACAGAAAGATCTTTTCCAGGTAGTATCCGCCGCTATGCCAAAGCGTGTTCGTAGGGTGTCTGTTGTCCCAGAATCGGTCGGGCTGTCCTATGCGACGCCCGACGAGGAGGGGCGGATTACCATCCCGTCAGATTTGAGGGGCGTTTTCAGAGGCAGGAAGCCCCCGGTCGATGTTGTATTCTGTCTGCTTGCGCGCGGTTTCGTGTCCGTGTACCCGAGAGACCACTGGCCGACAGCTTCGGAACGGCGGCTACTCGATGATGCCAAAAAACTAGCGGCGGAAGTCGATCCCGATCGTCTCACAGCAAGTCAACTCGATACGGCACAACTCTTTTATCGTTTGGTCGCATGCCGTTACCTCGACGGCAGGATCCAAGAAAGCTGGCGTCTCTTGCTGCCGTCTGTCGTGCGTGCCTGGCTCGGGGTTCCACCGCTCCAAACCAAGAGAAAAGGTAAAGGGCAAGAGAAACGCGGTCGGCCCGCGAGACCCAACCCTCCCGGGCTTGTGGTGATCGGAAACTTCGGCAATATCGAACTCTGGAACGAGAACGACCTTAAAAGCGCTTTAGCTGTGGACGACTCACGTTTTAAGGAACTCACAACGGAGGTGAATCAAATCCTTGAGCAGGTCAGAGCAACGCGCTAGATGTCCAGATTCTTCGCGTTGATGGCGTTTTCTTCGATGAAGCGGCGGCGCTCTTCGACGTTCTCGCCCATGAGCAGGCGGAAGATGCGGTCAGCCTCGCGGGCGTCGAGGTCGACTTGTTCGAGGTCGTTCATGTCCTCCGAGATCACCACGCGAAGCAGTGTCCGCTCATCGCGGTTCATCGTGGTCTTCCAGAGTTCGTCCGAGTTCATCTCACCAAGACCCTTGAAGCGCTTGATCGAAAGCCCCTCTCGGCCCAGGTCGCGCACACCAGGAGCTACGGCGGCCAGGTTGTCGAGTTCGACCACCTTACCGTCACGGTCGCGCAGCAGGAACTTTGCCGGCGGCAGCTCCCCGGTCACTAACTCCTCGCGTTTCAGGAAAAGATCGTCAACCGACAGGCCGAACGACTCGATCTTGGTGATGATCTCATCGAGCACGCGACACTCAGCCAGCAGATAGCGCACGATTCGATGCTCCGGCAGATCGGTGTCAGCGTTGCGTCGCCCGTTGTCCGCTTGGGCGAGCAGCACGTGCCTCGCCTCGACCACCTCAACCTCGCCGTGCTCGTCCGACTCGCGGCGGCGTAGCTCGATCAGGTCAGCTTCATAGTACAGGTACCTGCGTTCGGGCAACTTCTCGCCGGGACGATGAATGTAGACGAGCATCTTGGGCATACCACGCTCGGGGTGGCGGTGTTTACGCACCAATTCCTCGAATCGAATCCCGCGATGGGACAGCACGCGGATCTGCGCGTCCAAGGCACCCAATTGCGCAACCAGGGTCCGCAACGCTTCGCCCTCAACGACCTTCTCATCTTGCCTGCCGTCGCGCATGAGCAGGGCTGTCCCCTCAAGCCCGAGCTCAGCCAGCTTCTTGTTAAGCACCCGATCATCGAGCACGTACTCGACTTGCTTGCCCTTCTTAACCTGATAGAGCGGGGGTTGGGCGACGAAGATACGTCCGGCTTCCAGTAGCGGCCTCATGTGGCGGAACAGGAACGTGAGCAGCAACGTGCGAATGTGCGAGCCGTCCACGTCCGCGTCGGTCATGATGATGAGCTTGCCGTAGCGGCATTTGTTGACGTTGAACTCCTCCTTGCCGATGCCGCAGCCCACGGCGGATATCAGCTTCGTGATCTCGTCGTGGCTGAGCATCTTGTCGATTCGTGCCTTCTCGACGTTGAGGATCTTCCCCTTCAGCGGGAGGATCGCCTGTGTGTACGAATCGCGCCCCTGCTTGGCGATCCCACCGGCGGAGTCCCCCTCCACCAGGTACAGCTCGGTGGCTTCGTGGTCCTTACTGCGGCAGTCCCACAGCTTGCCGGGCAGGCCGCCGCTACTCAGCGCGCTTTTGCGCGTCAGCTCGCGAGCCTTCCTGGCGGCCTCTCTCGCCTGAGCGGCCTGCAACCCCTTTTGAATTACACGTTTTGCATCGGCCGGGTGCTCCTCGAGGTAATTGCCGAGGTGCTCGTTCATCACCTGCTGCAGGAACGTCTCGACTTCCGGATTGAGCAGCTTGACCTTGGTCTGCGCCTCGAACTTCGGATCTCGCAGCTTCACCGAGACGATCGCCGTCAATCCCTCGCGCCAATCATCCCCTGTGACGTTTGTGCGCCCCTTGATGAGGTTGTTCTTCTTAGCGTAGTTGCTGGCGACGCGGGCAACTGAGGTCTTTATCGCTGACATGTGCGTGCCACCATGTACGTTCTGGATGTTGTTGGCGAAACACAGGATGTTCTCGGCGTAGCTATCCGTGAAAAGCAGCACCGCCTGGCAGCTCATTCCCGCCGGTTCGTCCTCGCCACTGATCACGATGACGTCCTTGTGCAGCCACTCAGCGCCGCCTGCGAGGTGTACGCAGAAGTCCTTGAGCCCCTCCTCAAAGTAGAACTCACACTCCTTGCCCGTTCGGTCATCCACAAGACGAATGCGCAGACGGCTGTTCAGATAGGCCAGCTCCCGAATGCGGTTCTGCAGGGTTTCATACTTGAACTCGCAGCCCCTGAACACGTTCGGGGTGGGCTTGAACTCGATGATCGTACCGGTCCTGCTAGACAACTCCTCCCGCCGTAGCTCTTGCGTGATTTCACCGTCGGCAAACGCCATCGTGTACTCGTAACCTTTCCGGTACACCTCGACACGGAGCCACTCGCTCAGCGCGTTGACGATACTAACACCCAGGCCGTGCAAACCTCCAGATACCTTGTAGCTGTGACTGTCAAACTTCGCCCCGGCGTTCAGAACGGTCATAACGACCTCGAGGGCGGGACGACCGTTGAGCTTTGGATTCTCGTGCCTTAGCGGTCCGATCGGGATCCCACGCCCATTGTCTACAACTCTGCAACTGCCGTCCGCATTCAGGTGCACCAGAATGCTGTCACAATAACCCTCCAGTGCCTCATCAACGGCGTTGTCAATGACCTCATAGGCCAAATGATGCAGGCCGGCCTGGCCGACGCCGCCAATGTACATCCCGGGGTTCTTCTGTACGGCCTTGAGCCCTTCCAACACCGTGATGCTCGATTCGTCGTATCGTCTCTCTGTCGTTGTAATATCACTCATGAAACACGCTTGTTTCGCATCGCGTCCCCGTGAACCGTCATCCAATCCCCACTCCCTGAGCGTTACGAACCAGCTCCTGTCGTGTCCGCAAAACCTATGCCTTCGTGACCGAACGCAAACACTACTTCGCCGCTTAACTTACTACTCTTGCGGATGCGCAAAGCCTCGCGAACCGGCAACAGCCATCGGGACCTCAGTGTGCACGCCTGCGCAGAATCATCTACGTTAATTACCAGGGTTCGTGCCTCCGTGACCACTATACGACAATGCGCCCGGAACTCCTCATCTACTAAATCTGCGACCATCGACGCGGCCTCAAGCGCCGCCCCAACACGCGTGATCGCTGCTTCACCGACCAAGTGCGTCATTGAAGCCCCAACTAGCCGCGTTCTGTCCCATCGTGTTCTATTCACTTGGGCCCACTTGAGTTGTTGCTTATGAGGCATACCCGGTATCCTTGTCTACGCTGAAGATAGGTTCACGGGCATGACCACATATACGAAGTCATCTCCGAGACGGATCACACCGGGTCGTTTCGGTTCTTTGAACGCAAACGTGATCTCCTCAGCATGCGCCACCCGAAGCAGCTCCAGTATTAACACCGGGTTGAAACCGATCTCCATCGGCTCTCCCGTGTAGCTAATCGACAGTACCACTTCCGCCTCACCCTGCTCAGGAGCGCGGCTGGAAAGAGTCAGGGTACCCTCGGAGAAAGCAAAGCGGACCCCTTTTGACTCCTCATCCGTAAGCAGTGCCGCCCGCTTCAGGGCACTGTGAAATTCTGCTGTATTCAGCTCGACTACACGATCGCAGTCCGTTGGTATCACATCCTGGTACCTGGGGAACTTGCCCTCGACCAGCGCCGTGCCTATCAACACCCGACCTATATTCAGCAGGAGCTGATTATCCGTGATCTTCATACCGACCTGCGAATCGGCCTCCAACGGGAGGCGGGCAAACAGCGACATCGCCTTGCTCGGCACGATTGCACGCGGTGTATCCGCCGAGCCGCCGTTAACAAGCTTCCCACTTGCAAGTGACAACCGCCGTCCATCCGTGGCCGCCAGTGTAAGCTTATCCCCATTCACCTCCCACAAGACACCATTTATGGCGTAGCGCGTGCTCTCCCTGGCCGCTGCAAACATGGTCCACTCCGTCAAGCGGCGCAACAGCGTATGATCAATCGTGACCTCCGGCTTACCCTCCATACTTGGTATAGCAGGAAAATCCGCTAGGTCCCGCGTAATAACTTGAAAGTGACTGCCAACTCCACGCACGTGCAGCACGTTTTCAGCGGTCTCAATGACGAGTATTTCATCATCACATTCACGGACGATTCTGGCAAATGTCTCCGCTACAACCAGGACCTCACCAGGCTTGTCCACCTCAACTTGCGTTACGGCGCATCGTAGGCTGAGTTCGAGGTCCGTGGCTGATAATAACAGAACATCCGGATGCGCCTCGATGCGAACACACTTGAGCACATCTTTAGGGCTACGTGTTGCAGCAACGCTGCACACAGCCGACAGCACTTCGGCCATTTCTTGTCTGTTAAATCGGAGCTTCATCTGACGTTGACCTTTCGTGAATCACTTGTGTGGTGGACCATTTAGTCTTGTAAACAATTAACCTTAGTCATAATCATCAGTGCGTGAAACACGTGCGTCTCCTGGGTCTCGATGAATGTAAGTGCTTGTAGGGCCGTAACCTGCCTTTCGTCCGGGTCCCTTCGAGCCGTGAAAAGGCTGTGAGCAAGTCTGCGAGGCTTGGGGTCGGATGGCACGCAGTTGACATTTCGACTCCTGCTGCTAGTAGATGGTCCTATCCAATTAACAGGAAATCGAACGGGATTAGCACGTTTATTGGGAAGTATTTTTCACCTCCAGGGCGACTTCGTCAAGTAGCTGCCGGAGCTGCGGGTCCTGCTGGGCCTGTTCCCCGATTGTCCGGCTGGCGTGGAGGACCGTGCTGTGGTCGCGTCCGCCAAAGTAACCGCCGATCTCCTCCAGACTCTGGGAGGTCAATCGGCGGGCAAGGTACATCGATACGTGCCGTGGGTACGTAATCGCTTTGGATCGCTTCTTACTTTGCAGGTCGGAGACCTTGACGTTCAGCCGTTTCGCAACAATCTCAAGAATAACCGGTATCTTGACAGATCGAACGGAATCTGAGCCTAGGGCTTCCCTGGCGATCTCAAGGGTGATTTCGCCGGAATACATCTGGCTCACGGCGTCGATCTTGATCAGGGCGCCCTCGAGGGCCCGGATGTTCGTATCAATCCGGCTTGCAATAAACCGAACAACATCCTCGGGTACCTCGATGTAACGAAGCTTGGCTTTCTTCCGGACAATGGCCATCCTGGTCTCCAGGTCTGGACGGTCGAGGAGGGCAACTAGGCCCGAGTTGAACCGGCTGATAAGTCGCTCTTCAAGGCTTGGTATCTCCGACGGTGAGCAGTCCGCGGATAGAACGATCTGGCGGTGCGACTGGTGCAGTGTGTTGAACGTGTGAAAAAACTCCTCCTGGCTCCTTTCTCGTTCGGCGAGGAACTGAATATCGTCAATCACGAGTACGCCTACGTGGCGATATCGGTACTGAAAATGATGTAGCAGGCCTTGTTCCACAGCCTCGATAAAGTGGTTGATAAAGGTCTCGCAGGATATGTAGTGGTATGCGGTCTCAGGCCGCTGCTCACGAATTGCATGGCAAATTGCTTGCAGTAGATGCGTTTTCCCAAGACCTACCGGACCATGAACGAAAAACGGGTTGTAGGCCCGACCCGGATCATCAGCAACCGCCAATGCGGCAGCGTGCGCAAGACGGTTGCACGGGCCCGTGACGAAATTGTTGAAGGTGGAATCGTGGTTGAGCAGAAGCTGATCACCTTCAGCCTCGAACGGCAGAACGGGCGGCTGAGATGGTGTGTTCTCGGTGTCGTTTGCCTTAAACGCGACCGAAACCAAACGGCCGGTTGCAGCCTGGGCGGCTTCCAGGAAGGCAAGTCGACAGTGCTGCTGTAGATAGTTAAGCTGCGCCTGGTTGTGGGCCTGGATGCGCACAATACCGTCCTCAACATCGGTAAGCCGAAGGTCAGAGAACCACCCGCGAACCAGTCGGGGATGATTTATTCGAACTTGCCCGAGAATGTCACTCCAAATCGTTCCAAGGGCTATTACCATGACTAGTGCAAAATCAACCATTAAGCGGCGAGTAGAGAAAAGGTTTCACTACGCCAGACGCTCGTGGTGTTGATGTCACGTACCGTACGCACGGAAGATTGCGCGGCGGATGCGCCCTCCTCGCCGGATTCGATATTTTACTGGAATACTCACAAAACGCTAGTGGGAAACACCGGTTTTATGGCCGAGCCCAGGGCTACGGCCGTTGCTGTTGAAGCGACGGCGGGTTGCGGTATTATGGATGTCTGATCGCCCGCTGCGGTGCTGGTGCAGCGATACCTCAGAATGAGCTGGAGTGCCAGGGATGGCAGCCAGACCCACAAACGTGCAGACACACCCGCCCAAGGGACAATTAACGCTGACGTTTCCGCAGCCCGCGGCGGATGCTCCGGTGAAGGGCCGGTCGCGCCTGGACAGCAGGACGCTGGCTCGGCTGCCACGTGCTCAGAAAACGGGCCCATCCCGCCGGGGCGTGACTGCCGAGATGCTTGCCAGACAGCAGCGCGAGATTTCCGTCTCGGAGTTCTTCGCTAAAAACCGCCACCTGCTGGGCTTCGACAACAAGCGCAAGGCACTCCTCACGACGGTGAAGGAGGCAGTGGACAACAGCCTCGATGCCTGTGAGGAAGGCGGGATTGCTCCCGACATCGAGGTTACTGTCAAACAGACCGACCTTGATCGGTTTACCGTCACAGTGCGGGACAACGGCCCGGGGATCGTCAAGCAGCAGATCCCCAACATCTTCGGGAAGCTATTGTACGGCTCGAAGTTCCACCGCCTGAAGATGGCCCGGGGCCAGCAGGGCATCGGGATCAGTGCGGCCGGCATGTATGGCCTCATCACGACCGGCAAGCCGGTTCGGATAATCAGCCGCACAAGCAGCCGGGCACAGGCACACATGTACAGCCTGGCAATTGACACGAAGAAGAACCGACCCGACATCATTGCTGATGAGATGGTCAATGTTAACTGGCCACACGGTACCGAGGTGACGATCGGGCTGCAGGGTGCGTACAACAAGGGCCGGCAGAGCGTAGACGAATACCTCGAACTGACCGCCATCGCCAATCCTCACGGCCGATTCGTCTATCACCCGCCCATCGGTGAGATGACAGAGTTCCCGCGTGGCACCGAGACGCTTCCGGACGAAACGAGGGAGATCAAGCCGCACCCGTATGGCATCGAGCTCGGCACGCTGATGAAGATGCTCAAGGAGACCAAGGCAAAGAAGCTTGGCGCATTCCTGACTACGGAGTTTTCCCGCGTCAGCAGCCCCGTTGCCAAGAAGGTGTGTGCCGAGGCCGGTGTGACGACGTCCACCTGGGTCAGCGCTGTGACACCGCCGGTGGCCGAGCGGGTCTATAACGTCCTGCAGAATACAAGGTTGAAAGCACCGTCGACCAACTGTCTCGCGCCGATGGGGGCGGAGGCGATCCTGACTGGCTTGCTGAAGGGGATCAAAGCGGAGTTCTATACTGCCAGCACCAGGCCACCGGCTGTTTATCGCGGCAACCCGTTCCAGATCGAGGTCGGAGTGGCCTATGGGGGCGACCTGGGCTTCGACCATCGCGACAACGGTGACAACGCAAAGGGCAAGGGTGAGCGGGCGCAGGCTCGGGTCATACGGTTCGCCAACCGCGTGCCGCTGCTGTATCAGCAGAGTTCGTGTTGCACATATAAGGCCGTCGTGGAGACGAAGTGGAACAACTATGGGTTGTCGCAGTCCAGCGGGGCGATGCCGCAGGCTCCGATGGTTGTGCTGATCCACATGGCCAGCGTGTGGGTGCCGTTCATCTCGGAGGGTAAGGAGGCGATCGCGGACTACGACGAAATCCGCAAGGAGGTGAAGCTCGGCATCGCGGAGTGCGGCCGGCGATTGAGTACCTTGCTCAGACGCAAGCGCAAACGGGCCACCCACTCCAAACGGCGCGATGTCTTTACCCGCTACATCGACGAGGTCGTCGAAGCGACACGTGCGATCACCGTCATCAACAAGGAGGACTTCCGAAAGGCCCTTGTCGCACTCTCGAAGCAATACACAGCCCAGGCTGACCTGGAGTTCGACGAGCACGGTAAGATCATCCGCAGACACCGCCCCGGCAACGACCTGGGCCTGGCCGACACCGTCGTCGTCGAGCGGGAAGATGGTGTGGCCGTGCCGACTACGCTGTTCGGCGAGAACGACAAGCCTCGCGGGAAGAAGAGCCGGGCGCGGGCAGGGAAGCCCAAGAAAAAGTCAAGGAATCGCAGGAAGTAGGATGTCCTGGTGGTCAATAATGAAGTAGCGACTCGACACGTGTAGGGTCTGTCGCGCAGAGTCTCATGTCGGAATGAGTTTCGCGGGAAGAGCCATGGGTATGTACTGTCGCGCTTGTTATTACGACTTGCGAGGCCAGGACACGCCGCGATGTCCGGAGTGCGGTAGGGCTTTCGATCCCGGCGATCCAGGAAGTTTTCTGGATCATCCGGGCCGGTTGCACCGCATTCGGATCGCGTACAAGAAACCCCGGATTCCATGCGCGATATTATTGACGAGCGTTTGGGCGATTTGGATGCTTTTCGGGACACCGCTGCTGGACACGCCCCGCTGTGTCGATGTGCGACATCCCCTTTCGAGCCATCTCCGCGGGGTCGCAATCCGGCGGATGCTCTGGCAACAGCAAGATCCGCCAATTCGCGACTTCGACAGGGCGGCTGCCATTCGCGATTGGCCCCCGCTGGTGAGCGCGCATACATTGCACGCGAGAAGCGAGCGGCGCAAGCGCTTGGGTCGGATCAGACATTGCGTCACGTTCTACGCCGTGCCCACGGCGATCTTTGCACTGCTCTTGATTACGCTCGTGCGCTGCCGTCGACGCTGGCTTGCGTTGGGCGTCTTGGTGCTTTGCGGCGCGCTAGTTCCAGCGTCGCACGAGGTTTTCG
>CAZJTP010000141.1:0-11880 GCA_964548955.1 uncultured Phycisphaeraceae bacterium | reverse complement strand
TATTTTAACATCTCCCGGCCCTGTCTTGCATTGCAGACGGCTGATCTGTTACGTTTTGAAGAACTCTTTTCGTGGATTGACCTTGTTGATTCGAAGCCTGTGCAGAGTTCGATGCAGAGCATTTTCCAGTGTCGGGGCGTTGTCTGAGGAAATCATCATGTGCACATCGAAAGGGAACGGAACTGAGGCATCACCGAGTTCCTTGATTCTGTCGAGAGGGTCAAGCCTTCGCGTCACGCCGATCTTGAAAACGCCTTCACCGAAGGACCCGATGTTGGATATTACGTACACGTGCCCGGACTTCGTCATCTGAGCTCGCGAAATTGCTCGCTCGGACTTGTCCTCTGCTTCGGCCAACCTGGCCTTCAACCGCTCGACCTCCGCACTGTGCTCGTCTTTGGCTTCCGCCAACGCTCTGGTCAGGGCTTCTTGAATGGCCGCGCGTTCCCGCTGCAGCTGCTTGAGCTCACGTTCGACTTCCCTTTCGAGCCTCTGTTCTTCACGAATCTGCGCCTTGATGCGAGCCTGCTCTTCACGTTCGAAGGCAGCACGTACAACCTTCTCGTACTCCTTTTTCAGATCTGTCAGTAGCGCGGCCTCGTCTTCGCTCGAGACATCATGGGCTATTCCTCGACACCGCTCTATAACCTTCTGCAGGCGTTGCTTGCAGCTGGCGAAGTTGTTAGGAGTAAGCGACGAGCCGATCCACTTAATGTTGTCCTGCAGGTAGCGGCCTCCAAGGTCTCTACACCTGTGATCGAGCGCTTCCTGAGCCTCTCTCTGCAGCTGACGATCCAGCTCGAGCTTTCGTAGATTGACATCGATGTTCTGAAGGTCGTGTTTGAGAACCGCATTCTCGTCCTGCAAGTCCTTATAGGAGATAGTGCGTCCTTCAAGCTCTGTTTCCATCGTGCTCAGTCGTGTGGCCTGTTCGTTGAGCACCCGTTCTCTCGCTATGAGCGCCGCAAGACTCCCCTCAGCCTGCTTCGCCCGAGCATCCAGCTCGCGCTGGGCTTCTCTCACGTTTCGGCTTTTCGCTTCCACGAGTACGAAGACACAGAATGCACCGGCAAACAGTCCCAGCAAAGTAACGAAGATATACAGTATGGATCACTCCTTCGTTTCGTTCCTTACCCTGGTCGGGCGGATCACGAACATGACGCTCTTTCCACAAGCTGGACAGGTCGACTGTTCAAGGAGCATGGCCTTGGGCGCCTCGGTGACGACACCGCACGAAGGGCACTTTCCCGGCACCACCGCACCCATGCGTGTCGAGAGCGTCAGACGGTACGATCCTCCCTCTGGCGTCCGGTGAAGAAGCTGCATCTTCTCCCATGCCTCCACTACCAACTGCCATTGGTCCTGATCGCCTCCGAGAATCCGTGCCGATTCATCCTGTCGCGTGTTCGGATATTGCTCCAAGTGTTCCCACAATCGATGGACATCCCACATGAACTCCCTGGCATTAGCTAGCTTGTCGATCAAACTCGCTGAGGTGTTCTTGTCGATTCTCCGTTGAGCCTTCAGGAGCGAGTCCAGCCTGTCAAGAACATGAAAATCAAGGAGAAGCGGAGCGTAACGCAGAACCATGTCGATGCTCTCGATACTGTCGAACGCCTTGTCTTCGTACCGGCGCTCGTACTGCATCATCCCGTCGATGTGGTCACATGCGGAAAGGGATGCCACGACAACCTCGCGGTAAAGCCCTTCCTGCTCTGCCGTATGTGCTTTGGCCATCAGGGCGTGATATTGCGCCCGGTTGGCCTCGATTCCCGCCTTCTTCATAGCCACGGCACAGCCCCTGATACGATTCCGACTCAGCTGTAGAACCTACCCTCGGATGCCCCACTCGGGAAACGCGACATACTCGCGCCGGCCAATGACTGGTTTTGCCTTCAATGCGGGTCACTCCAACAAAACTGACTACGGATTCAGCCCGTCGACGGTATTGCATGTTGAGCGTGTCAGGAACGGATTTGCCCTCTGCTGTTTTGGCATCGTGCGTCCCGTTCCGACACAGTGACACTGGTGGCAAGGTCATCGCGAAGGCGTTCATGCAAGCTCTCGGCGGAGTCCTTACGAAGTGCACGGCGAATCGGTCCCAGCCCACCACGCGGTACGGCGATGTGAATTACTGGATTGCCCGGAGTGACCGTGGGGAGAGTGGTCATTCCAATTACGATCCCATCGCTGGGTGAACAGAGGACATTCTGCTCTTCCCCAAGAAGATCCGTGTTTGTTGCCAAGGACTGATCTTTCTCAACGATATCACCCGGAGCCACATGGAACGCTAGCATGCCCCCAAAGCTCGCCCGGACCCAGACGGTCTTTCGAGTCCATACCTGATATACCGGTTCCTCCCGCCTCCCTTCAACCATGCCGAGTTCGATAAGCACGTTTCGAATACCTCGGATGCCATATTGAACCACATTCGGCTCGATCTTCCACACTTCTCCGGCCTCAAGGATGATCGCCGCACAGCCGGCGTCGCACGCCTCACGTCTCAGGGAGGCCTTGGGGCCTTTACGGTTAACGATCACTTCGCAGCCGAATGCTCGGGCGATCCGGGCAGCCTCCGGGTTTTTGAGGTCGGCTCGCACGCTTGGAAAGTTCGTGCGGCGTACCGCAGCCGTGTGAAGATCGATTCCGTAGTCGCATTGGTTGATGACTTCTGTGAAGATCGCATACGCCATGCGGCTCGCCAGGCTGCCTTCCGCGGATCCAGGAAAGCAACGATTCATGTCTCGCCGGTCCGGCAGATATCTAGTGTGACGCTCGAAGCCAAGGAGGTTAACGACCGGCACGAGAATCAGAGACCCAGCGCTGAGCTCGAACGGCGCGTTTAGGATGATCTCCCGGACAATCCCGGTGCCGTTGATCTCGTCGCCGTGAACCGCCGCCGTGACAAAAACTGCAGGACCTGGTCTACCGGCACGCCAGACCGTGATCGGAAGTACAACGGGTGCCCCACTATAGCTCTGGGAAACGGCCAGCGCGAGGTTTCGCCGTTGGCTAAGTGCAATACTCTCACCGCCAAATACGAGAACATCCTGTCGGGGCATTAGGCCTTATCCTTGTTCGTGCGTAGCCGCCAGCGCCTCTTCCACTACCTTCTTCGCCAACTTCTTCATTCGGCGTTTCTTGCGTCGCGGAATGAGCGCCTTCATTTCGTCGAGTTTGCCGAAGCAGAGCAGGCGATCGCCCGCGCGGAGCTTTCGCGTTCCCTTCGGGTTGGCAATTACGTTCTTGCCATGGTTAAGCGTCAAGATCACTATGTCCAGCATCCGTAGATTCGTATCGGCGATCGATTTGCCAACCAGCGTCGAACTCTTAGGGATAGGGATTTCGCCGACACCGTATCCCCGCGTTACCGTAAGGCGCTGTCGAAGGTCCATGTCCGGCAGAGTCACGCGATCCTCGAGATACTCGATGATCGCCCCGGCGACATCACTTCGCGTTGCATTCTCGATCCCCTCGAGACCAGGCGACGAGTTGACTTCCATGATCTGGGGGCCGTCCTTTCCTTCGAGCATGTCGACGCCGGCGACGCGCAATCCGACCAGCTGGGCTGCCCGAATCGCCGTCCGCTCGTATTCGGAATCAAGGGTAATCGCTTCAGCGGTGCCGCCTCGATGCACGTTGCTACGAAATTCCTGCCCCTGAGCGATGCGACGCATTGCGGCGACCACGCGCTCCCCGACGACGAATGCGCGCACGTCCTTGCCTTTGCTCTCGGCAACAAACTTCTGAATCAGTACGTTCTGTTTGGCACTTTGCAGTGTTTCGACAATTGCCTCCGCCATTTTTTTCGTGTCAGCAAGTATGACCCCGACGCCCTGAGTACCTTCCAGAAGCTTGATGATTATGGGCGCGCCGCCTACACGCTCGATCGCCGGGAGCACATCCTTCCGGTCGTGGACGAAAGCCGTTTGAGGGATGCCGACGTCGTGCCTGCTTAGCATTTGCAGGCAACGGAGCTTGTCGCGCGAGTGAATGATGCCCAAAGCCGAGTTCGCAGAAAAGACACCCATCTCCTCGAATTGCCGGACCACGGCCGTGCCGAAGTAAGTCATTGGCGCGCTGATGCGTGGAATGATGGCATCGAAGGAGGCTACCGGCTTGCCATCATAATAGAGATCGGGGTATCGTTCCTCGAGCGATATGGCAAAATGTCCCGTGTTGAGCACGGCGGCCTTGTGGCCGCGAAGCACTGCGGCCTGTCGGAGGCGCTTCGTGCTGTAGCTGTTGCGGGCTTTTGACAGAATCGCAATCTTCATTTCGTACGTCCTTTCGGCCCGTGACGCTTGGGAACACCATGTAGGTGTTTCACGTTTACATCAATCAGAAAATCACTCAGGGCCGTTCTTCCCAGAAGCATTCTACAAAGCATGTGTTTTCGGGACACGAGGCTCAGCTCAATCCGCCGTCGGATGTCGCCGATCCGCATTCTTGCCGCTACGATAAATCGCTCTTGCTGATGCCCCGTGCTGGATCGCACGCGCGTGAAACGGACCAGGTTAGCCTCTACGCGCACGCACTTATCAGGCTTGCGGCGACTCAGCACCACATCAAATCGAACGCGGTCTCCCGCGAGCCGCTTGATATTGTCCACATGGATTGCGCTCGTACGCGCCCCCGTGTCGATTTTTGCCTCAACACCTCTGATGCCCCACTCGGGAAACGCAACATACTCACGCCGACCGATAATAGGTTTTGCCTTCAAACCAGATGACTCCGGGGTTTCCGAGAATCCCTACAGAGAACCTACTCCTGAACGCGCCCCGACTGCTCGGCACGCGTAGACTCGCGTTGACGGGATAAGCGAGCCGGGTCCCCATCGCAATCTGCCCACTTGGGCAAGGCGTTGTCGCCATGCTGACGAGAGACAATATGTCATGTTGGCACATGAGAACACATTATTCCGGCAAACTGCCTCACATCTAGTCCAGATCGTGGGCCGCACGATAGCGCGGCACATCGACACTCCAACCCTTTTTCGAACGTATTCGGGCGGCGAGTTCGTTCGCCGATTCCTCTTCGCCGTGCGTGACAAACACTCGACGCGGTGCCGCACGAAGATGCCTGATCCATCTGAGCAAGCCACGCTGGTCTGCATGAGCGGAAAGGCCGTGGATCTGCCGAACTTTCGCCTGGACCGGGTATTCCGCCCCAAGCACGCGGACGACGCGCTCCCCGTTCACGATTCTGCGCCCAAGCGTTCCCGGTGCCTGGTAGCCCGCAAAAACAATGCTGCTTTCTCGACGGGCCAGATTATTCACCAGGTGATGCTTGATTCGTCCCGCCGTGCACATCCCCGAGCCGGCCATGATGATACAGGAGCCGCGAATTCGGTTGATTGCCTTGGACTCATTCGGGCTACGTACCATCTGCAGACCTGGGAACCTGAACAGCTGGCCGTGCGACTCAGACAGACGGAGCGCTTCCTCGTCCATGTATCCGTGATAGCGCTCAAAAACCTCCGTTACGCTCAGTGCCATCGGACTGTCAAGGAAGGCCAGCAAGTGGGGGATGCGATCCTCGCGCACGAGTTCTGCGAAGTGGTACATCAGCTCCTGTGCTCGCTCGATTGCGAACGTTGGAATCAGCACGTTCCCGCCCTCCGCAACCGTCGCGTTGATGGCCTCGGCCAGTTGATCCTGTACGGCTCCCCAGTCCTCGTGCTCACGGTCGCCGTACGTCGATTCCATGACCACGTAATCCGCTTGTTTAAACACGGAAGGATCACGCACGATCGGTCGCTGCCACTGCCCGATATCGCCCGAGAAGACGACAGTACGCCTCTCACCGTTCTTGGTCACGGCGACCTCCACCATTGCAGATCCGAGGATGTGTCCGGCATCGTGGTAGGTCACGGTGACTTGGCCGTTGAGGCTCGTAGGCTGACCATATTCCGTTCGTTGGAACAGAGTCATGGCCGAGCGGACATCTTGCGTTGTGTACAGCGGTACGACCGGGTGCGGGCTTTTTCGCCGTTCACGTTCGTGACGCCTGCGCTTGAACGCCGCGTCCTCTTCCTGAATATGGGCCGCGTCGTACAAAACGATCTCGGTCAGATCACGCGAGGCAGAAGTCGTGAGTATCCGACCCGCGAAGCCATCTCGAACCAACTTGGGGAGGAGCCCCGAATGATCCAGGTGGGCGTGCGTCAGCAGCACGTAGTCGATGGAATTCGGCGCCACCGGGAAGTCGTCCCAATTGCGGGAGAGGAACTCGCGCTCCTGGTACATTCCGCAGTCGACCAACATCCGAAGGCCTTCCGCCTCCAACATGTAACTTGATCCCGTCACCTGTTGGGCGGCTCCGAGAAAGTGGAGTTTCATCGTGTCCTCCTCATCGCCGGGCGTCCGGCCGGGCAACGTCACGTCACGAGGCGCCGGATCGGGCCCTAGTGAATCTGTTTCCTGAGCCCCTGAGGCGGTCCGTTTCGCGACGGACTGGCGTAGATTGTCCTCTGACCGTTAAGAGGATCAAGGTGATGCACGCTCCTTTCTCAAGATCAAGGTCATCACGACGGGCTCTCATTTGGACTCGCTGAGCCGGGCGGTGTTCGCCGTGCAAGCACGATCCAGCCCGTTAGGCCGGCGATCACAGACGCGGCGAGGACTCCCATCTTTGCTTGATGGATGTACACCGGGTTCTCGAATGCCAGATGAGCGATGAAGAGGGACATGGTGAAACCAATACCCCCGAGACACCCCGCACCCAGCAAGTGCCACCACGTAACCCCACTTGGCAAGCTGGCCAGGCCAAGGCGAACCGCAAGCCACGAGGACAGCGTAATCCCGATAGGCTTTCCTAGGACCAGACCGAGCACGATCCCGAGGCTGACCGAGCTGACGAGAGACGACCCAGCCGAGGCGCTGAGCGTCAACCCGGCGTTGGCCAACGCAAACACCGGGATGATCAGAAATGCGACCCACGGTTGTAGGGCGTGCTCAACACGTTGGAGTGGTGTTTCGACCTGGCTGCAGGCCGAGTCCGTCGCATGAACGGCTCCGAGTAGCCTTGCGTTCGTCATAATCAGATCGCTTTCGCTCACCTTTTGCTCAACGGCGGCCAACGACCGGCGTTCTTCGGACAGAAACTGGTGTGCGTCTATGGTCGCGCGGGCTGGTATCGTCGTCGCCAGGGCTACGCCCGCGATGGTCGCATGTACGCCCGACTCATGTACCATGAACCAAAGCGGCAGGCCGAACAACATGAACACCGCGGGATGGCGAAAGCCCAGCCGATTCAGAATAGCCAGAAAGCCAATGATCCCGGCAGCGCTGAGCAGGTAGCCCAACCTCAAATGCTCAGTGTAAAACGATGCGATGACAACCAGTGCTCCGATGTCATCCGCGATCGCCAGCGAGGCCAGAAACACTTTCAGAGAGACGGGGACACGCGGCCCCAGAAGCATCAACACTCCAAGTGCGAAGGCGATGTCCGTTGCAACCGGTACGCCCCACCCATGCAGCGTATCATGGCGGGAGTTTACGAGAACATAGATCAACCCGGGCACGGCCATGCCGCCGGCTGCCGCGATGATCGGGAGAGCAGCCTTCCGCATCGATGCCAGCTCGCCGACCAGGATCTCGCGTTTGATCTCCACTCCCACAAGTAGGAAGAACAATGCCATGGCAAGATCGTTGATCCACGCCACCATGGGTAAGGCAAGAGTATGATTACCTATGCCTATCGAGATGACGGTTCGCCAGAGCCCGACGTAGCTTTCGGACCACGGCGAGTTTGACCAGACCAGGGCAGTCATGGTTGCCCCGATCAGCACGATTCCGCCAGCGGCCTGAATCCGCGCGAATTCACGAAAGGGGCGAAGAATGAAATCGGCTGCCGAAGGGCGCCCGCGAGTCGTAACACCTTGACCGTGTTCACTTGGCTCCACGGTACGAGCCCCCGTTGTGGCAAGTTGACATCACCAGAAGAGCGACGGATCTAACCATGGTCGGTGTTCCTCAGTGTTCGCTCAGCCTTGCCCGTGGAACGTTTGAACGCCAACGCACAAAGTGTCGGTATGATGGGATCCAGGTACATGTCGTTTCCACCCGCACATCCGCCGTGCTCGCAGCGTACTGCCGCGTGGTTCGGGAGAAAAGCCTTTCGTGCCTGCTTTGTCGCACCTCCATCCCGACCGTGCGCTTCCCGACAGCCAGTGAGAGCCTAACGTCTCGCCCGCTCCGCGACCCGACGCTATGATTCTGCCTGTGGGGGCCGCCAGGCCTGGAGCGTACCAGGCCGAGTCAACTCCCTGCAGAATCTGGCTCATACGGAGACGCACGAATGTGCCGCAGAAGAAGCCGCTATCCGCATCGTAGCGCAATTCGGGTCGGTGTGGTCCTCTGCGCATGGTGTTCATCGTTGGGTGCCCAGGAACCTCCCGGCCAGACACCAGCTCAACCAGCCGTGCAACCTGAACAACCCAGCGAGCCGGTTTCCGAGTTGTCGGCCGATGTAGTTCAAAGCCGGATCCAACAAATTAAAGCCACGGCCGAACTGCCTGAGGCGACAAAGACTGAGCTTCTGGGCTTCTACAACCAAGCCTCGGAACAGATCAGCATCGCGGCCAACTGGGCCGCCAAGATCGATTCCTATCGGAAAGGGCGCGAGGAGGCGCCTGCGGTTCTCGAGGAGGTCAAGAGTCGCCTTGCCGCCGCTTCGAGCCAACCGGCCACGGCTCCCGCCGCGGAAGTCCCGCCTGAGGCATCCCTGGAGCAACTCTCACAGTTGCTGACTGAATCGGAGGCCAGCCTCAAGGCTAGGCAAGATGACGCCAAGAAGCTCGAGGATGAGGCTAAGCAAAGGTCGGACCGACGGGTGGCCATTCCTGAGCTTCTGGCGGAGGCCAACCGGCGAATCGAGAGACTCACCCAAGAGCTCAGCGCCGCCCCGGCCCCTGGCGCAAATCCCCAGACCGCCCAGGCCAAAAAGGTGTTGCTTACGGCGCAGAAACGCGCGGTTGAGCGGGAGATCACGGCGTACGACGAAGAGCTTCGATTCTATAACGCTCGAAGTGACGTCTTGGCGGCACGACGCGACGAAGTGAGATTGCTGGTCTCTGAAGCTCAAGCTAGGACGACTGCCTTGCAGGCGTTGGTGACCGAACGCCGCAAGGCCGACGTGGAGAGACAGAAGCAGCAGGCTGAGGAGGAGTTGGCCCGGGCCCCTTCCGCAGTCCGAGAGCTAGCCGAGCGTAACGCGCAACTCGCGGAGGAGCGCGCCGCGCTTAGCCAGAAGCTCAGCGAGCTGAAGCACAGTGCCAAGGCAGTGGCGGAAGCCAGCGAAAAGGTAGCCAAGGGTTTCAAGTTCGTTCAGGACAACGCGGGTACGGAGGGAATGTCAGACTTCATTGGCCCAGTGCTGCGCCAGCATAGGACTGAGCTCGGTAGCCTCCGCAGCCATGAGCTTGGCCTGCGGTCGATCAGGCGACAGCTCGCCCAGGCGCGCCTGAGACACGCGGAAATCGAGGATGACCGCGTGGATCTGGCGGATATTGATGCCCGCGTACGGGAGGTTCTCGATGCCCTAACCGAATCCGAAGTGCCTTACAATCCTGCGCGCGTCGAGCCTCGTTTACAGGAGTTACTCAAGTCGCGCCGAGATTTGTTGGATGGTTTGAAGAAGGATTACGAGACCTATACGAATGACCTGATTCAGCTCAGCACGGCGACTAGCAGCTTGCTGGCGAAGGTCCACGAATTCGGCCAGTTTATTGAACGCCACGTTCTGTGGATTCCAAGTACGGGCCCCCTCTATCGAGTTAGCGCTCCGGAAGATTGGCTGGCCCTTAGCCCCGCGTGGCCCTTGCTTGGGCGTTTGATGCTGCAAGACGTAGCGGTCAATCCGGTCATCTACGCCCTAATCCTGCTTGTCGTCGCAGCCATGTTTGCGGCGCGAATCAAGATTCGATCGGCCCTGCGCGACATCAGCCGAAAGGTCGCGCGGGCCTCGACTGATTCCTACCTGTTCACGCTTCAGGCGCTCGTTTACACGCTGATTCTCGTACTTCCCTGGCCGATTCTCCTTTTGTTTCTTGCGTGGCGTACTCCAACGTCTGTGGATAGCACGGAAGCCGCCGCATACGGTCTGGCAGAGGCGGTTGGTGCTGCCCTCCGCGCGACTGCGCTTCTGATCTTCACGCTAGGGCTTGTTCGCCGCATATGCCGGTCGCCAGGGTTAGCTGAGACGCACTTCCGGTGGGATTCTGCGAGCCTTGCACTTCTGCGCCGGAGCATTCGCTGGCTTGTAATTGTCAGTGTTCCCCTTATTGCTGCTGTCTCCTTTACGGAGCAATACACAGAAGTCTTCTGGCGTGAGTTGACTGGTAGGCTCGCCTTTATCGCCGGCATGGTCGCGCTCGCAGTCTTCAGCCACCGCGTTCTTCGACCGCGCAGGGGAGTGTTGGCTCACCGGTACTCTCGGAATAGGACCGGATGGTTGTATGACCTCCGGTATGTGTGGTACCTGACCGCTGTGCTGGCGCCGCTTGCCCTCGCGGGATTGTCTTTCGCTGGGTACCACTACACCGCGGTTGAGTTTGCCCAGCGGCTGGCCCACACGGCTTGGCTGATCCTTCTGCTCCTGCTTGCACATGCGCTGATGGTAAGATGGCTGTTCGTAGCGCAACGCCGCCTGGCGATCCAGCAGGCCAAGGCTAAACAGGCAAAACGGACGGCGGATTCGCCGGCGCCGGGCACGCCCCCTAGTACCGACACACCTTCAGTTGATGAGCCGACCCTGGACCTTGTTACCATTGGTGAGCAGGCGCGAAAGCTCTTGCGTTCGCTCATCGTGCTTTGTCTCGTGATCGGTATCTGGTTCATTTGGGTCGACCTGCTCCCATCGCTAGGCTTCATGAAAGACGTCAGACTCTGGTCGTATATGGTTACCACCGTCGCCGCGGCCGGTGAGGCCGGCGCCGTCGCGCCAGCGGCTCAGCAGATAGCGTACGTAACCTTAGCGCACGTGATTCTCGCAGTGTTGGTCACCGTCGTCACGATAATCTTGGCGAGAAACATGCCCGGTCTGCTCGAGATCGCCCTGCTCAACAAGTTACCGCTTGACCGGGGCGGGAGGTTCGCCATTACTACGATTGCCCGGTATACCATAATGGTGGTCGGTGTTATTGCAGCCTTCGGTTCGATTGGCATCGGGTGGTCGAAAGTACAGTGGCTTGTTGCAGCCATGACCGTGGGACTAGGATTCGGACTGCAGGAGATCTTCGCCAACTTTGTGTCCGGTTTGATCCTGCTGTTTGAGCGGCCGATACGTGTCGGTGACACCGTTACGGTCGGCGGCATAAGCGGTGATGTTACGCGCATTCGAATTCGGGCCACCACGATCACGGACTGGGACCGCAAGGAGCTGGTCATCCCCAACAAGGAATTTGTAACCGGTCAAGTGATCAACTGGACGTTGTCCGATACGACGTTACGCGTGATAGTCCCGGTCGGCATCGCCTATGGATCGAACATTGAACTTGCCGAGGAACTCCTTCATAAGGTCGCCCGCGAGAATGAGCATGTGCTCGCCGAACCGAAACCGAAGGTCCTCTTCATGGACTTCGGTGACAGCTCACTGAACTTCGAGCTTCGTGTCTTTGTGCCGAGCGTCGATTACCTGCTGAAGACGCGACACGAGCTGAATAAGGCCATCGACGGCGCCTTTCGTGAAGCGGGCGTTGAGATTGCATTCCCGCAACGCGACATCCATGTCCGCTCGATCCGCCAGGCGCTTCCGATCACCGGCGACAGCGCCGCACTTATGGCGACGGAAGAGCCGGCTGAGAAACATTGATGGATCTGTCCCCAGACCTCCTGACTTGCCCATGCTCAATTTTGACCACTATCGGGCCGTGGTTTG
>CAZJTP010000140.1:0-11895 GCA_964548955.1 uncultured Phycisphaeraceae bacterium | reverse complement strand
GCGGTCATTCCCATCATCAAGACGCTCGTTGAAACAGTCAGTCCTGCAGAGTAGCCGACGTGGGCGACCGAGACGCTGGAGGCGGTCCAGCCATGCGTGCGTGTAGTCGGCGCCAGCGGATCGATGCCGCGTGGGCCGTTGTGACGCTCGTGACGGCCGTCTCCCGATCTTCGCGCTTGCTGGCACTCTCCGTACTTGCGCACACAACCCGCAATCGTTTTTCTTTCGACAATGCGCTTGCGCGCTCCGCGATCTTACGCTATCCTTCAATTGGAGAGCGAGGTGCATGATGTCGATTGGCAAGCGAAAGCTGGCTGTTATCTCTGTCATCGCTGCGGTGTTGTTGCTGGCCAATGCGGGCACGATCGTAGATTGGCTGCAAGGGATCGGCCTTATTCCTCTGGCGGAGTATCTTCGTGTGGAATACGTCACGGGGATGGCAATTGCCGTTATCGTGGCACTCCTGATACTGCTGCCAGGCCGAGCGGTGTGGGCCATCTGGGTGTAGCGATGTCCGGTGTGCGATTGCCTGCTGCTCCGCCGGGGCAAGTACAGTGGAGAGTGTGGGAACCTCGTGTAACCGTGTTCGATCAGTCACTCTCTGCGCTGTCTCACGGCACGGATGATCGAGTTCATTCCCTCATCACGCCGTAATATGGTTATCTCCGCGAAGCCTGCAGCCTCCAAATCTTCCTGTAGTTCATCGAAGGTGAAGGTTCCGCCCGACTCGGTGGCGGCCAGCATGTTGATCGCGAACAGCGCGCCAGCAACCGGCGATGTTCGTGAGCCATCCATGAGCACGTCACGAATTAGGATCTGCCCGTCGTTGCTCAGCGCCTCGGCGACGGCGCAGAAGAGATGCCTGTTCTGCTCGCGCGAGTTTTGATGCACAATCGCGCTAACCCAGGCAAGATCGGCACCTGGCGGGAGCGGATCGTCGAGAAAATCGCCAGCGACCAACTTGACCCGACCACTCATCCGCGCTTCGAAGATACAGTGCTCGGCCATCGGGATCACGTGTGGCAGGTCAAAAAGAGTAGCGGTTGCGTCCGGGCATGCCTGAAGAAAGGCGATCGTCCATGTACCGATCGCTCCACCGACGTCTAACAGATGTTTGAACGTAGGTGGCCCGAGTTCCTCGATCAATCGCGATGCGACAGGCGCCGATACAACGTCCATTGCTTCGATAAACGTGGCTTCATCGCCTGTCTCGCCTCGAATGCTCGGTTGGCGCTCTGACGGGTGGCCGGTTTGGACCACGCTTGCCAAGTGCGCCCACCGGCGCAAGCAGTTGGCCTGATGTTGTACCATCGATAGAACGCTGGCCGAACTATCCTTGGTTAAGAGTTGCGACGTGGTAGAAGGCAGAACGTACTGCCCGTTGCGCTTTTCCGTGAACACCAGGGCTGTTAGCGCGTCAAGGAGCATGGTTGTTGCTCGGAGGTCAGTTCCGAGTTTGTTCACGACATCTGCTGCACCTAGGGGGCCGTCGGCAAGGACACTGAACAGATCCAGCTCTGCTCCTGCCATGAGGATGCACGCGGCCTGATAGCCCCTAGCCAACTCCAACACATCGTCTGCGGTCCATTCCTTGTGCATGGATACACTCCGTGAGGGTCTTCACTGCCTATCTGGACAAGACAACTTCGCAACACTCCATCATACGTGTCGGCGTTTCTCTTGACCATGGCTAAGGTCCTCCGACGGCTGTCGCGGGCTGTCGCTCCCTTCGCAACGCAGCTCGTTGCTTATGAAGGAGGTTTGACCGCAACGCACCCGTGGTCCTTGGCGTGCCAATCGGGAAGGTCAAATCGGCTCCTGTCACGACGGCCATAGAAGAGGTCGTCGCCCCAAAGAGCGACCCGACGCGCAAGGCTGTTGTGGCAGATGGCCCAGCGAACCAAGTTGTGCAAAGGTGTGCAAGGGTGCGAGTACGGACATACTTTTACGCAGATCGAGCAGTCTGAGCCTTGCCCGCGCCAGAATCGGTAGCATCGCTCCTGATTACTCTGCCACTTCTCAACACCGTTGTAAACGGACTTGCCGCCTATCTCTATGGCCCGCGACGGACAATTGTCCGCGCACTTCCTGCAGATATCGCAAAAGTGCTGTACGCCCACATGGATTCGCTGGTCCTGCGTAAGTGGGAGGTCTGTGGTTACCACGGATAGCCGCACACGCGGACCGTACTGTGGAGTTACGAGCAATCCAAGTCTGCCTAACTCTCCTAAACCAGCGTCGACGGCAATGGGGCCGCACATCACGCGGTAGTTAGCATCAACATGCGCCCGGGCCTGGTATCCGAGCAGGTTGATGTACCGGGCCACCAACATGGCAATCTTAGCCGCTTCGAAGTATTTGAACGCCGTCTCTGTCGTCGTGGCACTGTCCGGCGCATGGCGAACCATGTCATGGCTCATTTCCACGCCAAACACGATGGCGTGAGAATGGTCCAAGACGATTGGCTCGCCCCATTTCCCTGGTGAGCGACCGATGTGACTGTACACGTAGGTGGGATTGAGTCTCGTCGTCCCGACCAGATCAGCGCCGAGATAGCGCGCGAACCCCTTAACCCGGTGTGTGAACTCCTCCGGTGAGGCCTGTACAGGTGATTCCTCGATTGGATCGGGCTTCCAGTCGACCTCCCTCGTTATCTCCTCGAGAACCTCGAAAATCGCAGCCTGGAACGGTGAGGCCAACCGGTGATACGTCTTCGCTCCCGGATGAGCGAGCTGCGGCAGAGCCCGCACCTCTTCGTCAAACGTCATCTTCTCCGGGTGATGGCGATAGTATTCTTCAAACTCCGGTGTGCCGGGTTCGAGCCGGTAGAACCGGTGAAAAACGACATCCCGTTCGTCAACCCGCTCCTGCTCCCCCCGAATTTGCATCTGAGGGATGGACCCGATGGGCAGCGTAAGAAGCAGAATGGCCAGACCACCGACAACCAGAAGGCCCAAGACAATCCACGGTTGAATGGCAAAGTCCAGAAGAAGCAACGCGGCGAACACGCCCAACATCGGCAAGAGCAGCAACGCTGAAACTGCTACGGCCCGCCATCTCCTCTCGTGAAGAGACGTGATGACAAAAGCCAGAACACCCAAGCCGATTCCTGCGAATCCAAGCCAGCCGACAATCAGTATCCAGCTCATCATGCTTCAACTGTTCCATCCAACTGTTTTCGTGCCGAAGCCGTGTCCTGGCAGCCCACACCTTCAACCTGTGTCCGTGCAGGCGGCAACGATCTGCGTCCTTATGTTCTTTGCCGGCTCTCGACCAGTTCGGCTCGTGTGTGGCATCTTACCGACTTCCGTCCTGGTGTTGAACCGTGACCGATGTGCGGGACCTCGTTGGAAGACCGTTTCCTTGCAGGCCCGTGGACACCGCGTTGCTCGCGCCCTTTCCTTTACCGGCGTCTTCGGGTTAAATATCGATCCCGATGACAATCTACGCCACGAATCTTGAGTCCATGCGGGAAGCGCACTTGCGAATTACTCCCTACGCTCACCGCACACCTGTGATGACGTGCGCGACGCTCAACAGCTTGTCCGGGTGTAGACTGTTTTTCAAATGCGAGAACTTTCAGAAGGCCGGAGCGTTTAAGTTTCGTGGGGCGTGCAACGCTGTTCTGCGACTCCCAGCTGACGTTGCCTCGCGTGGCGTCGTCACGCACAGCTCGGGCAATCACGCACAGGCCTTGGCGCTGGCTGCGTCGATTCGCGGCATCGAGGCACATGTCATCATGCCCACCAACGCGCCGAGCGTAAAACGCCGCGCCGTGGACGGCTACGAGGCAACGGTCTATCCGTGCGCGCCAACTTTATCGGCACGCGAGGCCCTCGCTGCCGAGGTCACCGAACAAACCGGCGCAACCTTGATTCCACCATATGATCATCCAGACATCATCGCCGGGCAGGGTACGGTCGGATTGGAGCTAATGGAGCAAGTGGAGTGTCTCGATGCCATCGTCGCCCCGATCGGCGGTGGCGGGCTGATTAGCGGTATCAGCGTCGCGGTGAAAGGGCTGGATACGAGGGTTCGTCTATTTGCAGCGGAACCGACCGGCGCTGATGACGCCGCACGCTCCCTGGCTGCCGGCCGACTCATTCCACAGACCAACCCGAACACAATTGCGGACGGACTGCTTACATGCCTCGGCGAGTACACGTGGCCGATCATTCGTGATCACGTCGAGCGGGTCATCACCGTGACTGATGAGCAGATCATCGCGGCGATGCGACTGGTCTGGGAGCGGATGAAGACCATCATCGAGCCGAGTTCCGCGGTCGCCGTCGCAGCGGTATTAACTGACGATTTTAGGTCGCTTGAAGGGATCTCGCGCGTCGGCGTGGTCCTCAGCGGAGGTAACGTCGATCTCGACCGGCATATTTGGTGAGCCCGCACTAGGTTGTCCCTGGCTGGGTCTTCTCGCGATATATCCCTCCGTTGTGACATAGCCCCTGCTGTAGGAACTAGATCAAGGAGTAGAAAGACAATGTCCACGTTTCAGCCGTTCGTCATGGAACGTATGATGTCCAAGTATGAACAGGCCGTCGAGTACAATCTGTCGGAAAGCGGCGTTCATCCGATTTCACTCAGCGAGCTTCTCGATGGAGATCCTGATCAAATCGCCAGCCTGCTGTCCACGGACCTGAACTATCCGCATGTCAATGGGATCCCTGAGCTACGCGAGAACATCGCAGCCTTATACGACGGCGCCGGCGCCGACAATATTCTTGTCACCGTGGGGGCGGCGGAGGCCAACTACATCACAATCCGCACGCTGCTCTCCGCGGGAGATGAGATCGTCATCATGCTCCCCAACTACATGCAGGTTTGGGGTATCGCAAAGAACCACGGTTCCAGCATAAGGCCGTTCCACTTGCGAGAGGAGACAGGCTGGGCACTAGACCTGGATGAGTTGAGGGACGCAGTCACCACCAACACCAAGCTCATTGCCGTGTGCAATCCCAACAATCCTACCGGCTACATCCTCAGTGAAGTAGAGATGGATGCCATCATCGCAGCAGCCGCAGATGTGGGAGCATGGATCCTGGCCGACGAAGTGTATCGTGGAGCTGAGCGTAGCACAGGCAATCAGAGCCCCTCATTCTATGGTCGGTATGACAAAGTGATAGCGATAGGAAGTCTGAGTAAGGCCTACGGGCTGCCCGGGCTTCGCATCGGCTGGGCAGTTGGGCCTCCAGACACCATAGACGAGATCTGGGCCCGACACGAGTACATCACCATTAGTGCCACGATACTGGCGAATAAGCTTGCCGTGATCGCTCTCTCCACAGAGGTTCGCCCGCGCCTCATCCAGCGTGCCCGCAAGTATATCCGCGAGGGGTACCCGGTTCTGCAAGAGTGGATGGATGGGCATGGGGATACGTTCCGCCTGACGCCGCCACAGGCGGCCGCCATCGCTTTCGCCCGTTACCGTCTCGACATCAACTCGTCGGTGCTCACCGAGCGTTTGCGAACGGAGAAGAGTGTGCTCATCGTACCTGGCGACCACTTTGGCATGGATCATTTTGTGCGTATCAGCTTCGGTCTTCCGTATGGCTACCTGGTAGGGGCACTCAATCGGATTCACGAGTTGATCATGGAACTGAAGACGTAGCAGGCCAGTTCCTTCGTCAGCTTGGGGACGTTGATGCTCCCGCGCCGGAGGATTTAGACTTATGGACATTCTACAAGAAGTGCTGCACGCCGAAGAGCGCATCCGGCCGTACATTCGCGAGACGATGCTTGAACGTTCCGCCTATCTCAGTCACCTTGGGAGCGCGAATGTCCACTGCAAGCTGGAGAACTTGCAGCACACTGGTTCGTTCAAAGCGCGAGGGGCGATGAACAAGCTCCTGTCCCTGACGCCGGAGGAGCGCACCCGGGGCGTGGTGACCGCATCCACGGGTAATCACGGTACAGCCGTGGCTCGCAGCGCGAGTGTACTCAATGCCTCGGCCATAATCTTCGTGACCGAAAACGCCAGCCTCTCAAAAGTCCAGGCGATCGAGCGACTTGGGGCAGAGGTTCGCCGTTACGGAGAGGATTGTGTGGTAACCGAGGTCCATGCCAGGGAGTATGCCGTCCGGAACCGCTTGGCCTATGTGCCACCCTACAACGATCCGCAAGTCATTGGCGGGCAAGGGACGATTGGTGTTGAGCTCGTCCGCCAGCTCGGCGAAATTGATGCCGTGTTTGTCTCACTCGGCGGCGGCGGACTGATTTCAGGCATTGCGACCTATCTAAAATCGGTTCATCCCAACGTTCAAATCGTCGGGTGCTCGCCGGAGAATTCGCCGGTTATGGTTCGGTCGGTGGAAGCGGGCAGAATACTGGAACTCCCATCGCTTCCAACCTTGTCCGATGGCACTGCTGGGGGACTCGAGGCAAGGTCGATCACGTTCGAGCTGTGCCGTCAACTGGTGAGTGAGTACGTTACCGTCACGGAAGACGAAATCAAGGCGAGTCTCCGGCTGTTCATGGAAATGCACCATATGCTCATTGAGGGGGCCGCGGCTGTAGCTATAGCTTCATATCTCAAGATGCGACATCGACTTGTCGGCAACAACGTAGTGATCGTAATCTGCGGGGCAAACATCAGCCTCGAGACCCTCAAGGGGGTTCTCTGAATCTGTGCGCCGCGCCGGTAAGGATTGAGGTGGAAACGCGCATTGAATATTGAGCAGGTTGGGTAGGTTGTCGCGCATCGAATTCTGAGCCACCGCAACGAGGCTTATCCTGCCAGGAACGGCAATGGTGCCGTCGCAGTCGTCGTCTCGCCCATGGCGGTCAACCTGGCCGCCAGAGCGACAGGAGAAGGATAAGCAGCTGGTGACGTTGCTGCACTGAAGAGCGGCCAAACCGGAACTCGGCTTGGCAATTAGTACGAGCTTGTCGATCTGGCTGGCTTGCTGGATGTCGAAGTGCCTCCCCTGAAGGAGCGCATGCGCAGTACAGATCAGCGGTGGGCAAGCTAGTTGTACAACAGTCAAGGTCCCGTTACAGTGTGCACGTGAAAAAGCGAATCAAGAACGTCGTGAAGATCGTCGCCCTTTCGTTCGTCGGTCTTCTTGTTGTCTCGCTCCTGCTCTTCCTCTGGTTCGCTCGCGATCCCACAACGCAGCTTGTCGACACCTCGGGAAAGGAGCTCACGGCCGGGGAAGTTCTCGCTGGAGATGAGGAGGTCTTCGGCGGCTCGCTCTTCGAGGAGGCTCAGGCGCTCATCAAAGGCAGGGAGTTCGCTGCCGCCAAGGAGGGGCTCTTACGGATCATCGAGGAGTCCGATCGCGATGGCGAGGCCTGCGTTCTCCTGTGCGACGTGTCGCGAGAGCTTAAGGAAGCGGAAGCGGCGGCGGACTATGGCCTCAAGGCCGTGAAGCTCCTGCCGGACAACGCCGAGGCACACCTGTCCTATGCGAAAGCGTTGGGTGCCCAGATCTTCAACGACATGCAGAGCATCAGCGGCATGTTCAGCGCTATGACGCGACTAGGTCTTTTCAGGACGGAGCTCCACCGTGTCATCGAGCTGAATCCCGAAGACACCGAGGCACGGACGATGTTGGTGTTCTACAACCTGGCACCCAAACCCATGGGCGACATCGACCGGGCGATCGAAGTGTGCCGCGAGATCGAGCGGCGCGACCCGATCAGCGGAAAGCAATTGCTCGCCGTCTGCTACCACAAGAAGAAGGAGGTCGAGCGTGCTATTACACTTCTGCTCGCAGGCATCGAGGAGTATCCCGAGGAACACAGCTTCCACCTCGCACTCGCGAACATCTACGCGGAAGAGAAACACTTTGAAGCCGCGGACGCCGAGTATGAAGCGGCGCGCGGTGGCGAGAAGGGCGAGGTGTATTACCGCTCGCTCTACGACCAGGCGCGGATGCGTATCCAGAATGAGTTCGAGCCCGCGCGCGCAGTAGAGCTGCTCGACGAGTTCATCGCGGCTGAGCCTAACGGTGACACCGTACAGTCGGTGGCTCATGCCTGTTGGCGCAAGGGCAACGCGCTCGAGCAGTTGGGACGGAGCCAGGATGCGCAAGAAGCCTACGAGGAAAGCCTCCGCCGGGAACCCGGCCTCAAGCTAGCCGATAAAGCACTCGACGATCTCAAGGAGTAATCTACGCCCAGTTCGTACGGAGAGCTGGTTGCTGGCATAGCCCGTCTGTCAGCAAAGCAGGCGTGCAGTTTGCTTGTTGGCCAGAGGCGATTCGAGCGTTCGGGATGGCTGCACGGCACCATGCACGACTTGCTACCGCCTATTGCCCGCTCCCACCGACGAGAGACAAACGGTTTGCTGGATTGCCAAAAACATCAACCATCTTCCTCATGCGTGTCCATGTCTTCCCAGATCTTGACTGGCGCGGCAACGGGCTCTTCGAGATTCATAGGAGTTAGACGCCGGTACTGAGCCGCCTTGGCTGGTTTGCCCCAGGCATCATAGAGGGTGAGCAACTTAGTACGGATGTGTTGGGTTCGTGGGTGGTTGTTACCGAGGGAGGCTTTGACGGCATTGTAGGCGGCGAGCAGGTGTTGCTCGGCCTCCTCGTAATCCGCCAGAATTATCAGACAATTGCCCAGGGCGCCGCGGAATAGGGCGGTATTCACGTGGCCTTCGGGCAGGACCTTCTCTGCCAGCTGAATGACCTTACGGTAGATCCCTACCGCTTCGTCGGCCTTGCCCTGCTTCTCCAGGATCGACGCGAGGTTATGCATCGGGATGAGTGTGCCAGGGTGCTCTTCGCCCAGCGTGTGCCGGTAGGCCTCAAGTGCCTGGCGGAACAGCGGCTCGGCCTGGTCATACTTGTCCTGTTTGCTGAAGGTGAAGGCCAATTCATTGTAGAGGCGTACAGTGTCGGGGTGATCCTCACCGAGAAGGCCGACGCTGAAGTCCAGCGCCTTTCGAATGGCCGATTCCGCCTCCGCGAACCTGCCCTGCAGGTTAAGGCCACGGCCTGCGACTTCGAAGCAACGTGATGTCAAATGGTGCGGGCTTCCTGCCAGACGCTCCAGGATGGCCTGGGCCTTTGTAATGGCTTCCTCGGCTTCGCCGTGTCGGCCGAGTTCGTACAACGCCCAGCCCAGTCCGATATAGCTGCCGGCCGTCTGCGTGTGCTCGTCGCCCAGGATTCGGAGGTCGATCTCAAGCGCATCGCGGAACATGATCTCGGCTTCGGCGAATCTCCCCTGGATGTTCAAGATCAAGCCGAGATTCTCACGGCACAGCGCTGCCTCGGGGTGGTCTTTAGCCAGCGTGGATTGCCAGCTCGTAAGTGCTTTTCGATACAGTGATTCCGTCTCCACATAATTTCCCGACTGCTGAAGATTCCAGCCGAGATTGTTGTAAGCCCGGGCCGTCTGCGGGTGTGCGTCACCCAGCACCGTGAGATTCCAGTCAAGCAGTCTTCGAAACAGTGACTCGGCCTCGGCATGCTTTCCCGAATCGTTGAGAATCAGTGCGAGAATATTGAATGCTGCCATTGTGTCTCGGTGGTCATCGCCGAGAACGCGCTGAGACTGCTCAATGCAGCTTTGCAACAGTGTCTCTGCTTCAGCGTATCGCCCTTGTTTCCATCGAAGCACGCCGAGTCGGATGTACCCGGCGATCGTCTCCGGATGCTCATCCCCGAGCATTCCGCGGAGGACTTCGATCCCGTTGGCAAGAAGCGTTTCGGCCTCTTCAAATCTATCCTCGTGCGCGAGCGTATTACCGAGATCGACCATAATCTGGCCTTGTTGCCAGTGCCGTCCTGTGGCATCATTCGTAGCGAGGATTTGGGAAATCCCAAGAGCGATCCGGAAGTGCTTTTCGGCCTCACGGAAGCGCCCGAGACTGTTATAGGTCGCGCCCATCATTGCGCGCACGCCCAGCTCGACTTCCGGTTCGTCATCAAAAGCGGTATCGACAGTGCGCGCGGCCCCGTCCAACACCTCGCGGACTGTCACATCGCGCGCCGGAGTCCGTTCGGGATCGGCCGCAGCGAGCATGTCTTGTAGAAACTGGTTGATCCGCTCGGCCGTTCTTGCGGCGGTTCGGGCTTCGCGCCGAGCTTCCTCAGTCTGTGCCAGTCTCGTTTCAGCCAGTTGACGTTGTGCCTGTTCGGCCTCCCGCGCCGCTTCGGCTGCTAGACGCAGCCGGTCGGACTCGCGGTAGAGTACACTCATCCAAATTGCGAACGCAGTGATCAGGACGAACAGCGCGGCTACGAAGGCGAACGGGGCTGTGTGTCGGGCGATCAGCTTGCGAAGCTGGTAGGTCGTTGTGGGTGGACGGGCCAGAATGGGCTGGTTTGTCAGATAACGCTCCACATCCTCTGACAACGCGGCGGCACTTTGATAACGTCGGGCAGGTTCCTTTTCCAACGCTTTCAGGGCTATCGTCTCAACGTCACCGCGAAAGGTTCGGCTAATCGTGCTGGGTCGACGCGGTGTTTCTTCGCAGATGACCCGAAGGGCTTCAGGGAGCATCGTTTGACGCACGTCGTAGGGAAGCTGTCCGGTGAGCAACTCGTACAGGATAACACCCAACCCATACACGTCCGTGAGCAGGTTAATGTCGTCCGGAGCACCGCGGGCCTGCTCCGGGCTCATGTAAGGAAGCGTCCCCTGGATCTTGCCAATTTCAGTTGCCATCGTGGCAACGGTGACGTCGGAATCGGTTATTTTGGCCAGGCCGAAGTCCAGGACTTTGGGATTCCCCTCTGTGTCAATGAGGATGTTGGAAGGTTTGAGGTCGCGGTGAATCACACCGCGCTGGTGCGCAAAGTGGATCGCCTCGCAGATTCTCTGGTACAACCTCAATCGGGCCGATGTGGACAACTTCTCGGCTTCCACATACTGATTAAGCGGCACCCCACGCACCAGTTCCATGGCAAAGAAGTGCTGGCCCTGCTCGGTGCAGCCGGCCTGGTAGATCGCGGCGATACCAGGGTGATCGAGGCGGGCCAGAGTTTGTACTTCGCGCTGGAACAATCTCAAGGTGCGATCGTTGATCCGTCCGACAGTCGGCAGCGACCTAATCACCTTCAAAGCGACTAACCGCCGTGGCTGCTCTTGCCGGGCCTCATACACCACGCCCATCCCGCCTTCACCCAATATGCGAATGATGCGATAACCGCCGATGACGCCGGGCGGTGCGGCCGTGGTTTCGGGGGCTGGTACGGCGCCGAGGCCCTGCGGAGCACTGTGTGAGGATGGCGGTTCCAGAAAGCTGTTTGCCCGGTCAAAGGCTGCGAGCAGTGACTCGACCTCGGCACGAAGGTCCTGATCATAAGCACAATGCTCTTCCAGTAATGAGGGACGTTCGGACGGATCCAGCTCCAAGGCAAGGTCGAAAAGCTCTCTCGCACGGTGGGCACGGTCAGCGTTCATCGATCTCCTCCATCCGACATCAGCGTGTCACCCTTGCTGATTTCCCGAAATAGCCACGCCTTGGCGTACTTCCACCGTCGACGGACGGTCCTGTCCGAGACGTCAAGCACCTCCGCGATCTCGTCGATTGACATTCCCCCAAAGAACCGCATCTCGACGATTTGGGATTCAATTGGGGCTTGCTCACCAAGCCGCCCCAGAGCCTCATCCAGGGCAAGCCAGTCGAGATCCCGGCCGGGCGCGGAAGGTACGACCATCGACAACGGCATTCTTTTCTTATCGCCTCCGCGCTTCTCGCGGCGATGCATCCGGGCGTAATCGGCCAGAATACGCCGAATCGCCTGGGCTGCGACGGCCACGAAGTGAGCCCGATTCTGCCACTGTACTTCCTTCTGATCAATGAGCCGGAGGTAGGCCTCGTGCGCCAGGGCCGTTGCCTGGAGCGTGTGATCGGGACGATCATGCCGTGTAACTCTTCAGCCGTCTGCAATGTTGGTGTCGGGTAACGGTGGAAGTTGTCCG
>CAZJTP010000139.1:0-11916 GCA_964548955.1 uncultured Phycisphaeraceae bacterium | reverse complement strand
ACTATCGCCCACGACTACAAACGTCAAGGAAATTAGTATGGTGTCCCCCGATTTTCTCAAGGAAATTAGTATGGTGTCCCCCGATTTTGCCCGAAACACTTGAACCCGTGCCGGATGACGGCCAGCGAGCCTTGCGAGTCCATCACCTTGCAGAGGTCATCGAGGACAACACTCTCGGTGTCCGTGCCGTGGAGTTTTTCCAGGTTCTCCCACGTTTTGGGCTGTGTTTCCTTCACGAACGGAATGAAGACCGTCGGGTCAAGGGCCCGCTCGCGGTCGAAGTTGGCAGAGTCGCCCTTGGCATAGCCCGCGACGTTGAGCAGGTCGTGCTCGATGGCATCCTCGAACGCGATTTCTCGATGGTCAATGGTCATAATCCAACCTACACTGCTTTGCCCAAGACGAATCGCGCCCTCTCCGCTCGAAGCACCTGCCAGAGACTCCTCGTCTTGACTTTCAGGCCAATGCATACTTCCGGGATTTTCACTTTTTTGGGCTTGTTTTCTGCTACCTCGTGCGTGACGACCGTTTGCTTGTATGCGAGTGCATGGGCGATGACGTAATAATCGGCATCTTGGAGAAAGGAAGTAACGGCGTGCTGGTGGTACTGCCGACCCTTGACCCAGTCACTCACCGTCGTCAACGCCTGCAACACTTTCTCGTCCGGCGGAAGAAAGAATGTTTCGTCGCGACCTTTGGCCCAATCAGCTAAGGCGTCGTTTCCCGCGGTCAGTTCGTCCCCGACCTTCTCAATGCTGTATACATGTTCATTGGCATTCTGTTTGATTAACCAGTCCCAAAACGCGGGACAGAAATCGATTCCGTAGTATCGGTTCTTCGCTTCAATAAACACGTTTGAATCGAGGAGGTAGGCCATCAGGGCACAACCTCCAGAGAGCGACCCAACGTGCGGAACGTTTGTTCCTTTCTAACCCCGAGCATCTGAAAGGCATCGCGGAAGAGTGTGTGTCCCTCTAACGTGTTCGCAATTACTGCCCGAGCAAAGCGACGACTGAGTCGCACGGCCTGGGTCAGGTAGAAGTCGCCACCACTTGCCCTTGGCTTTCTGACAAACTTGGCAACCTCGTCGGCGTAGGCTTGCTCGAATTCGGTTCTCGAAATGCAGCGTGCGTCCAATATCCGCCGCAAGATAACTAGCGTGCTGACCTTGAAGGTCCGAGCAAGGTCCGGAACGGCGTTTAACGCCTCACCTTGGCCCAACTCATTCCGTAATGCTTCCAGCGGAACGAGAACTTCTGCCGCCACACGGTTGCACCACGCTTCGATTCTCTGTCTGGGCTTCGAGTTCGGGCCCACGTTGGAAAGTGCCGACTCACCCAGCCACACGTGGGCCAATTCGTGGGCGAGGGTGAAAATCTGAGCGGCCTTGGTGTCGGCTCCGTTGATGAACACAAGCGGTGCGAGTTCGTCCGCAAGAGCGAACCCGCGAAACTCGTCCGGGTCGAGTGGCCTCTGGTTGTTGCTCCCAACCACGCCGCTCACCATCACAAGTACCCCGGCGTCCTCGGCCCTTTCGATGAACAGCCGCAAGGCGCCCGTCCAGGTAGAACATTGTCGGCGTTCGTCCAAGCCAAATCCGAGATGCTCCCGAATTCTGGCGGCCACCTCGTTCGTTTCGTCGGTAATCTTGGCCGACCCGACGAAAGTAAGGAGTTCATCATGCATGCTCAGAGCATAATCCTGGTACCACGCCTGACGCCGTTGGCATAGGTACAGCATATCGAGAAGGTCGGGGCTGGGACGCCGCACACCTCGACCGCCAATCGTTCGCAAGTCCGGGATGGGGAGCTTCTCTTCAGGGGGCTCGGAAAGAAAGAGATAGCCTACCGACACGCGGGCCGCCCTGGCGAAGGTTTCAAGTTGCTTGAGCGTGGGCTTTGCCTCTCCACTCTCCCACTTTTCCAGCTTCGGGAAACGCTCGTATAGACCCTCTCCGCCGGCTCCACATCGTTTGCACGCCCAACGAAAAAGCTCTGGTTTTACATCGACGCGAATCACATCATCACCTCCCGAACGTCAATCTTACCCGTTACCGCTGCGGAAACCAGGGCGGAGCGGTACTCGCGTAGACTGTCGATGGCGGCACCTATTCGTGAAGAAAGTTTTTCCAATCGCGAAAGCCTTGCCTGGACTTCTACGCAAATCTGCTGCTGTTCGCTCAGTGGTGGAACACCGACCCAAAGACCGCGAACAGTCGCCTGCGTAATGTTGTTCGCCAGCCCCTCCGCACCGTTGATGGACCCTTCTATTTGCCCTCGTGATGCAACTGACTTGAGGGACAAAGCAATGAATTCCGCGAACGCTTGTCGTTCTAGTATGTGAAGCCGGAAGAGCTTGTCGCACAGAAGCAATCGTGGCCGACAGCTCTCGACAAAACCGACCGAGCCGACGAGCGATGGCGTGCCGCACGCCCGCGACATGAGCACGTCTCCCGAACGTATTTGGAGGGCGGGGTCTGGGTAATGCTCGGGCGGCAGTAACTTGTTTTCGTTCTCATCTAGGCGTCCTGAATTGACGCATCCCGCCTTGAGCACGCCCCATTCCTCAAGCGACGCGGGGTAGTTGAAGCATGAAGGGCTCCAGCCTTGCTCAATCGAATGCAGAACACGCCGAAGCTGGACCGCCTTCCAGTGCTTCGGCACGGGGCCGAGCCAGTCGATGCCCGAGTCCTTCATCGGGGCGTCGGGGTTGAGGCCTTTGGTGACGGCGTGGCTGATGAGGGCGGTGCGTTTCTCGGTGAGCAGTTCGATGAGCCGCTGCTTCTTGTCGATGAGCTCGTCAATCCGGGCCGTCTCCTGGTCTAGAAACGCCGCAATCGCCCGCTGCTCGGGAACAGGAACCCAAAGTACAAGCTCATTTAGATAGGAATCAGCATCGAGGTTTTGGATACCGGTCGTTTGTTTGATGGAACGAGTATTCACGCGCCCGCCGTAAAGATGAGCATGGAAGTACGCGAGAAAACGTCCGTCGAGCCCAGCTGCAACGGGCATTCGGGCGACGAAGTTCGAGCAGACCGCTTCCATGTCGTGGGCAAATAGCATGACTGCACCGACCGGCTGCAATTCCCCACCCCCAGATTTTTCGAGGAGCAAGTCTCCCTTGTTGAGGAGTCGCCCTATCCGTTGGATCGGAGCGACGGCTCGAATGGTTGGCTCTTCCAAGTGCACGAGGAAACGTGTACGGTCGAAATCGGCGACTCGCACGCATGCTATGTCGTTGACGCAGTCGGCTTCTTCTCCCCAGATTCCATTCCGACACATAGTGACGGTCCACTTAAGGCGATCGGTCCGCCAGTGCGCCGGCACCATGCCGAGCCACTGAACGCCCGAATCCCGATAGTCGGGATAAGGTTTGAACCGTTGCTGCGAATAACGCTGCTCGTGGGCTTGGTTTCCCGGTGTTGTGCTTCGGCGATTCACTTTCTGTCGTCCTTAGACGTGTCGGATAGACCTTCGAGGTCAAGTTCAAACATGTCGTGCGACGTTCGCTTTGCGCCGATCTCATGTTCAACCAGCAGCCCAACCAACTGTTCGCCGTTCATTAGACCGACCGGAGCCCGGTCCGGTTCTTCCGCTTCCTTTCGTGCGGCTGGTGAGTAGTCGCTCGTTGTGACAATCAGGCCTTGATCATGTACACCAAAACTACCTCGCACTTGCTGTACCTGCTGCGATTGGACGTTGTGCTTCCACTTCTTAGCTTGGACCGCCATCTTTATCCGGATGGAATCGCCAACAACCAGCGTACCGCGGGCGTCGATTCCACCATCCTTGTGTAAGCGGGTGACCTCGACGCTCTCGAAACCGAGGGCTGTCAGAAGCTTGCCTATGAGGGTTTCGAACTCCTTGGGCTTAAGGCCCTTGAGTCCCGCAAGCAGCTTCTTTCGTATGTCACGATTGTGCTGGTCAATCTGGCGAGCGATCCCAGCGGGTTGCCACTTGCGAAGCCCCACGCGAGACTTGGGTAGACGCTCGAAGCGCAGTGGCTCACCGCGTCGGCCTCGACGTTGACATTCCTGATATATCGCGGCGTACATCGTCGCGTCGGGCGTACGCCCCTGAGTACTGATGAGTCGCTGTTTGATCGCTCTATTGGTGATTTCTTTGGCAGTCAGCGGTTTGCGATCGGGTGATCGCTCGAGGATCTTCTCCGCCGCATCAGTGAATGACATTGCACCACTTGGCTGCCGGCCCCGCTGGTTGGCAGTGCTGTCGGCAGCCGGTTGCGGCGATGCAGATGACGCGAACACGCCGCGCTGGTGACGCCGGAATCGGGATCGGGTCCCAAGCTTCTTGATGTCGCTTGCGATCTGCGCATTGATCGTTGCTTCGGGTGTCTGCCCGGCCGTTTGCCAGTGGCCTCCGCTCAGCGCCAGGCGGGCGATTTCCTTGTAGTGAAGCGGCTTGCCAGCTTCTTCGAGTACCCGATAGGCTGCCTCAAGTGCTTTCTTCACGCCGTCACCTCCGCGAGCATGTTTCCGTAAACGTGTGCGTCAGAGAGTGACGTCATCATCCGTCCTCCTTGCCTTTTCGCTTCTTCCTGCTGCGTTTCGGCTGAGTGCCGGTCGCCTTCATTGTTTTCTTCTTCGCTTTCGTGGGCTTCTTCTTTCGCTGCGATTCGAGCGTCTTGGCGGACTCGCTCAGATCGTCCACGTATCGGGCCTCGGCTACCGCTTCCGCCTCCAACCGCCTCCGCTGGGCGAAAGTGTCGTATTGTTCGTGTGCCCACGCCTGAGCGTCGCTGTGGCTGACCGAGCCCGCATCCGCCAGCACGGGCAATTCGGTGTCGAGAAGGAACTTATCGAGAGACGCGATCCAATCGGTCATTCGGATGTCCCGCCGCCTTTGGGCACGGAACTCAGCTTGGTCGAGGAACATCACGGTGATGCGGTTGAGGGTGTCGATTTCCCCAGCGGATAGGTAGTTCTTCGCGGTGACCACGTCGCCTTTGAGTACACGGCCACCTTTCCAGGATGTCAGCCCCATGTTGGCATGGTCGGCGTCAGCCCGTCGGCGGACAATCTCAGCGGCGGTCATGCCAGCGGCCGCGTAATGCATCTTGTTTTGCATGGTGGCGAAGAACTGCTGCGTCTCCTTTTCGCCTTCGCGGTAGTCGGCAGCCAAGGAGAAGATCTCCCGTATCCGCTGATAGACCCGGGCCTCGCTGGCACGAATCTCGCGGATGCGGGCAAGCAACTCGTCGAAGTAGTCCACCAAGCCGCTGCCGCCTTTGAGCCGCTCGTCATCCAACGTAAAACCCTTGACGATGTACTCACTTAGTCGGGCGGTGGCCCACTGGCGGAACTGGGTGCCGCGTTGCGACCGAACCCGGTAGCCCACGGCCAAAATGGCATCGAGAGAATAGTGCTTAATCGACCGTTCGACGGTTCGCCCTCCTTCGCCTCGAACTTGTAAGTAATCCTTACAAGTTGCCGCTTCCTTCAGCTCGCCCTCCTCGTAAATGCTTTTGATATGGATGGTTATGTTCTGAGGCGTCGTCTGGAAAAGATCCGCTATCTGGGCCTGCGTGAGCCAGACGGTCTCGCCTTCAAGCAGCACCCGGATGCGACCGCCACCGTCGGCCGCTTGATAGACGATGATCTCTCCACCTGGACGGGGGGTATCTTTCTCGCTCACGCTGTCACCTCCGCGAGCATTCTGACGATGTCCTTTTCGATGGCCTTGATATCGCCCTCGATTTCCTCCAACGGACGGGGCGGCGTGTATTCGTAGAAGTGCCGCGTCAGTGGAATCTCGTAGCCGACAATGCCGACCTCGCCGTCCTGCTTGTCGCGTTTGTTCTCGTCAATCCAGGCGTCGGACACGTGCGGCTTTACCTCACGGTCAAAGTACTCGTAGATGTCCTCCTTGAGCGGCACGTTTTCGTAGTCGCGAAGCTCCGGGTCAGGCTCGGGGTTGCCGTCTGTGTCGGTGCACACGTCGGCGGTCTCGTCGCGTTCGGAGAGCGTGGCGAGAATGGCCTTCTTGATGGGGGCAGGAAGCTTGATGTCTGCCCGCTTGAAGGCAGCAAGAAGGTCCGCCTCGAACCGGTCACGGTTCTTGTAGGTCTTCTTGGCGTTGAGCGTGCCAAGTGCCTTGACGATGGCGTCTTGAAGTTCCCGGCCTTCGGCAATTTCTGCTTCGGCAGCCTTGGAGCCTTTCTTCTTCTTGCTCTTGGCGAGATTCTGGAAGGGCTTCGCCTCGCGTAGGGATTCGATTCGCTCCGGCGAGGCCTGGAAGCTCAGCCGAAGCGGCCTTTCGACAGTGATTTTGCGGAACCCAAAGTCTTCGTTATCGAAGACCTTGGAGCGTCCGTTCTCGATGACGCCGCCGTAGATGCGGGTAATCTCGGCGATATGGTCGGGCTTGTTCTCGGTGCCGTCGCCGATTTCGTGCCGCTTGTTGCCCAGGCTCTTTCGCATCTTCTGGAAAAGGTCCACCGCGTTGATGAGTTGGACCTTGCCGCGTCGCTCCGGCCGCTTGCGGTTCGTGACAATCCAGACGTAGGTAAAGATGCCGGTGTTGTAGAAGAGCTGGTCGGGCATGGCGACGATGGCTTCGAGCCAGTCGTTCTCGATAATCCAGCGGCGGATTTCACTCTCGCCGCTACCGGCGTCGCCGGTGAAGAGCGGCGAGCCGTTGAACACGATAGCCAGTCGCGTGCCGCCCTTCTCAGGGGGCCGCATCTTCGAAATCATGTGCTGGAGAAACAGGAACGAGCCGTCGTTTATGCGGGGGAGTCCGGCTCCAAAACGGCCGTCGAGACCCTGCGTCTCGTGCTCTTTGCGAATCGCGTCCTCGTCTGGCTTCCATTCGACGCCAAACGGGGGATTGGCGAGCATGTAGTCGAACGTCTGGCGGGGGAATCCATCCTTTGAGAAGCTGCTGCCGAAGATGATGTGGTCGATGTTGTGGCCCTTGATGAGCATATCCGAGCCGCAGACCGCATAGGACTCTTTGTTCCAGTCCTGGCCGAAGACTTCGAGGCGGGCGTCGGGGTTGAGCTCGCGTAGATATTCGTCGGCCACGGCGAGCATGCCACCGGTGCCACACGCTGGGTCGCAGAGGGTCTTGACGATTCCCTTCTTGGTGAGCGTGTCGCTATCGGGTTCGAAGAGCAGGTTTACCATGAGCCGGATGACCTCACGGGGCGTGAAGTGGTCGCCCGCGGTCTCGTTCGCAGCTTCGTTGAACTTGCGGATGAGTTCCTCGAAGATGTAGCCCATCTCGGTGTTTGGCACCGTGTCCGGGTGAAGGTCGATGTCGCAGAACTTCGAGACGACGAGAAAGAGGCGGTCGGCCTCGTCGAGCTTGGCGATTTCGGCCTCGAAGCCGAAGTACTCGATGATTTCGCGGGCCTTGGTCGAGAAGCTCTTGATGTAGCGGGTGAGGTTCGCGGCAATTTTGTCGGGCTCACCCTTGAGCTTCTGAAAGTCGAGCCTGCTCGTGTTGTGGAACGGGACCCCGGCGACGCGGTTTAGAATCGGCTCGACGTTTCCGACCTTGCCGCCTTTGAGGCTCTTGGCCTTGGCGAGCACCTTCTCCTTGGTCGGCTCAAGCACGCAATCCAGCCGGCGAAGGACGGTGAGCGGCAGGATGACGCCGCCGTATTGGGCGGGTTTGTACGGACCACGGAGCAAGTCCGCGACGCTCCATATGAAGCTGACCTTCTCGCCGAAGTTGTTCATTGTTCTTCCTGTAGGCATGCGACGATAGCGAATGGTATCGGTTGCCGAGATGGGGCCGGTTGTTCCCGTTCGGTGCGATGGCCGTATCCTCCTCGCTTCGACTTGAGCAACCCGAAGCTGGCCTTCGACACAAGGCCAATCGAGATTGTACGCGTCGGGCAGGGCTGTGTCAGCACGAGCTTGTCAGCCGGAGGGCCGCAGGGGTGCGAGTTGCAGGACGCGGCGGTCTGGGAACTCGGCCGGGGCCGTTTCGGCAACCTCGCCGCCGGCTGCGTACCGTTGGCAATAGAGGAGCTCGGGGATGCCCCATACGCTCGGCTCCACCCTGGTCTCCATAGTTCCTGCATTCCCGTGTGCGATGTCCACTTGAACGCCGTAGTTTCCCACGCCGCCTCGCTCCTCGTGCCATATCCGACAATTACCGAACCGTCCCCCGACGCGCCCAGGGCAGCACCACGAAATTGCCCTCCAGGGAAGTCGCCAAGCAGAAGTATTCCATCGGAAGCTGTCCACCGAAACGCCTCACTACCATCGGCAGAAGTCACCCACCCGACCACCACTTGGCCGTCCCCCGACACCCCGCGGACGTAGTACGTGGGTTCGTCTGGGTCGAGAGAACCGACAACCTGGAAGCTCGCCTGCCCAAAGGCCGACGATGCCGGACCGATGACACCCACGAACAGAACGACCAATCGAGTTGCTACAACGACACGTGACATGACACTCCTCCTTATCGCACACGAGGTCAGGAAATGCTTGACCATCTGTGGTGTCCATTTCACTTCGAGCGTGTTCAGCCCCTGGCCAGCTGGCTCCTATAGCGGCCCCGTGAACGACAACTGGAAGGCAGCGTGGTCGAGGAGGTCAACGTCACCATCCAAGTCGAAATCAAACGCCTCACAGCCATCGCCATAGGCGTCGCCGTCCAGCCCCGTGAAGCAGGTGTCCCATGCGTCGAAGTCGCCTAAATCGACATCGTCGTCGCATTCGTTGTCGCCGATTCCGAACTCGTAGGCACCCATGTCCACACGCCCACACAACAGTCGGGCGTGCCCGTCGAGATCGGTCTCACCGGTCTGAGCGATGAAGCCCGGATCGCCTGCGTTGACACAGGGTGAGCCACGACGCAACCGCAAATCGCCGTAGTCGTCATCGCTTCCCCCCCAAGTTCCGTCAGGTCCGGGGTTTGGCAGTCGAATGAACATAGGATCAAGTGCCATGTTTCCGCCACTGTCGATCGCGTTAAGTGGGAGACCAGCATGCACCACGCTGAAGCGGATTGTCGGTGGTGTCGTACTCACGATCTCCTGGGCGCTATCGCGCCAGAAGATGCAGTTGGCTAGCAAGTCATGACCCCCACCATCTATCCCGCCGCCTCTGTAGGATGAGTTGCCGCAGAAAGTGCAGTTGGTCACGACCAGATTGGAGCCGGTGTTGAAGATCCCGCCGCCAAGGTAAGCAGAGTTCCCGCTGAATGTGCAGTTGGAAACCTCTGGGCCGCCTTCGCTGTTGTACATTCCGCCGCCCCTCCATGCCGTGTTCCCTTGAAATGTGCAGTTGTCTACCGTCAGATTGCTGCCAGTATTGTATATTCCACCGCCGTAATCGTAGACACGGTTCCTCCGGAATGTGCAGTTGGTCAGGGTTGGATCACTGTTCACATTGTACATGCCGCCGCCTCTCGGAGAGCCATTGCCAAACGCCATATTCCCGCTGAAGAGGCAGCTGGTCACCGTTGGGCTGCTGCTGCTGTTGGTCATCCCGCCCCCGCCGGTGAAGACTTCGTTGCCGATGAACGTGCAGTTGGTGACTGTTGGACTGCTCTCGACGTTGGTTATTCCACCCCCGGTGCTGGCAGTGTTGTCGGTGAACGCGCAATTGCTCACACTTGGGCTGCTGTGGAAGTTTCGCATTCCGCCGCCCGAGGATGCGGCGTTCCCGTTAAACGTGCAATTGATTATTGTTGGGCTGCTAAAGTCGTTGAAAATGCCTCCTCCGAAGTAGTAGGTGGCGCTGTTCTGCGTGAAGGCGCAGTTGGTCACGGTTGGATCACTGTTCAAGTTGTACATGCCGCCGCCGTACATGGCGGCATTTCCGCTAAACGTGCAGTTGATCACGGTTGGACTGCTATGGTCGTTGCACATCCCACCGCCACAGTATCCCGGATTCGCCCCCGACAGATACCTTCCCGTGCCACCCATTATTCTGAAGCCGTCGAGCACAGTGTCCGAGCCTTCGTAATTGATGCACATGACGACGCTCCCACCCAATCCGACGGCGCTGATCGTCGTGACTTCTTGTCCGCGTGAGCTACGGACGGTAATAGCCTTGCCGAGGAAGCTGATTGTCTCGTAATAAGTCCCCGGGGCCACGATGATCGTGTCGAAAGGCTGGGCTTGCTCTATGGCGATTTGAATCGTTGGCGCGTCTGCCGGGACGTGGATGATGGCCTGCCCGAAAGCCTGCGAGACCATGAACGGTACGATAGCGATCCAAGAACGTAACATGACAAACCTCCTCCTGTGAACCTGGACTGATCTGCGCTCGTAGGTTACCAAATCCACACCTCAAAAGTCAAGCCCCATGAAGGACTACTTTATCAGGTTAACAGACTGGAAACAGCCTATCGCCGGAGAGGGGATAACTAGATCCTGTTGATTGGGCTCTGAATCGGCGTGGAGTTTGGCGGTGGAATCGGGTGTCGGCAAGTGTGTGAATGGGTTGGAGGGCATTGTAGGCTCTGCTATTTGCCTGTGATACGAGTTTCATGTTGTTGGGCGTTTTGAATCGCCCGGCTTGGGACGGACCGGTTGCGCCGCCCCTTTGAGTGTCGCAGTTATCCCGTAGCTGCCGGTCATTCTCTGGCTAGGATGAGCAGGTTGTGGGTGAAGATGGTCTCCGAAAGCCTTGAGCTTCGCCTAGGCGCGCTTCAACCCGCGCACGAGCTTGCTGTCGGCGGCGAAGAGTTCGACGAACGCGCGACCGGCTCGAATTGAGTTGCTGTTAGACATTGAAGCATCCAGCGTTAGAATCCGAGAAATGTGTACACAAGGGCAAAACTGTAAACTCTGTGGTCAGATGCGACCGCTCTGCCGGTCGCACATCGTGCCCGAGTTCGCTTATACGCCGATCAAAAACGACAAGAGCCAAATCTACGCCGTTGGTCGCACGGTGAAGAAGGTGCAAACCGGTTACTTCGAGAGGATGTTGTGCTCGGATTGCGAGGGGCTCATCTCGGGATATGAGGGCAAATTCAAGAAGCTGTGGATGGATACGATCCCGCCAGAATTCAGGCACTTGGCGGCGAGACCGCTTGTGGATATCATCTACGTTGAAGTGCCAAACTACGACGCCTTCAAGTTGTTTCACATGTCGGTTTTTTGGCGGGCAGCAGTCTCGAACGGATTCAAGATTGAGTCGATGTCCTTCGGTCGCTACGAACGCGAGATCACTACCTTGATCAAGGAAGGCAATCCAGGGCAATTGGGTGACTTCCCTTTTCTTGCTGTCCTCAATCTTGACGAGAACGGCCGTCCTGTACCAACGGTATCGCCACTCGCAAAAGGCGACGGTAGATTCGAAGGCCATCATTACTACTTGATGAGTTATGCCTTCTGCGATTGGACCTTCATAGTCGCTCGGCCCGGTCCAGATTGGATGGTGGACTTGGAGATGAGGTGCAGACAGGAAAAGAGGTTCCTGTTGCTCACCGTACCTCACACTCAATCCAAGTCTCTCAACCTGTGCACAGAGATCATACAAAAGCTCCGGCAGTAGAACTGGTACCACCTCCGCGCTACTCCTCCCCCGGCGGAACCGGAAGGCAATACCAGCCGTCCGGTAGGTCCATGACACCGGGGACCGGTTCGCCGCTCTCATCCAGCGCCCAGACCTTCGCGTCACGCACGGTTTCACGCAGGCGCACCGGCTCGTTGCTGGAGACGTAGATCGTTCGCGTCGCGCACCCCAGCTGCCGCCATTCGCTCAATCAACAGGATCTAACTATGGGAGTCCCAGCGAGACTGGATGGGGGGCAGTTTCCCGGCCGACCTTGGAACCCCTTGCCGGAAACTGAGGCTGTTGCCACGACCGTAAGCGCAGGACTCGTTGTGTTTGTGGGGTGCATCATTCCACGTTCTCGGTTCTCGAAAAGCGGCGTGCGGGGGGAGGGGGTTAGATTAACCCGTACCTTCGCGCGCGGGCCGGTGTGG
>CAZJTP010000138.1:0-12042 GCA_964548955.1 uncultured Phycisphaeraceae bacterium | reverse complement strand
AGAGGTAGTAATTCTGAGCCATGTTGCCATAGGTGTCCCAGTTCTGGATGACTGTATTGACGGCCAGCCAGTGGATGAACTCATCGACGTTCAAGGCTGCTTCCAGGCCGGCACGCCAAGCTTCGGGATCGGATCGGTCGGCGTGCAGCGCGGCGATGGCGGCTTCTACGTCGCTGAAGTCCTCTTCGCCCTGGTTCGTTTCCTTGTCGAAATCCGCTTCGTTGAACGAGACCCAGTTCGAGGTGGGCTTGTAGAGGTTACCACTGTCGTCACCGAACTGTGCCTCGAGCATGGGGTCGTCGGGAATCTCCGTCATCGTGTACAGGCCGAAATACGTAGACCCCTCTCCAGAGTCGATGTATATGCGGTAGAAGGCTGTGCGGGGTGCGGGAACCCCTGCCTCACGGAAGATGTCATGGGCAACTTTTTCGCGGAGAAAGGATGCGTCCGACCAGTTGCTGGCCAAAGACAGCTCCTTAAACCCGTAAAACCGCTGATTGTCAATCTCGGGATATTCATCTTCAAACTCGTCGAAATCGAAACGGAGTGGCAGCTTACCGATACCACTCCTCCACGTGGACGACAGCGACGACTGCCCCTTGTACCGAATCCCGATGTACCACCATGTGTTGCCCTCGAACTCGACGGTGCAGGGCACATAGATGGGGTTCTCGCCACCTCCAAAGCCGCCACCCATCCCGCCCCCATCCGGCATCTCTCCATCTGGCACCTCTCCATTCGGCCGGTCCCCAAACATCATCTCCGGAGTGCAGACCAGTTCGCCGCTGTCAAACGGCATGCAGGTTCCGGTGATCACCATTCCCCTCAGAGAGGTCGTGCAGGCGTCGCCCTCCTGCAATCCTTCACAGGCTTCGACCATTTCGTCGGGCACCGCCCCAATTCCCGGAACCCCTGCTTCTCCACCAAACCCTCCACCATCGCCCGGCGCGAAGCCCCCTTGATCGCGTCCTCCTGGTTCGCCGTACAGCTCGGTCATGTTCTCCTGCATATCCTGCCAGTCTTCCGGCGCAATGGTGATATCCAGGCGGTTCACCTTGCCATCGGGAAACACGACTGTGTAGTCAGCCGTTGCATCCCTGCTATGTGTCTTCTCAGTCCAACCCACAGGTCGCCCGTTCTCGTCCAACGGCAACTCTGTCTGTGTCGCGCCGTCCGACGGAAGCGGGTCCGTGGATGTCGTGTCGACACACGACACAGGCAGTAACACGACTGCGATCATGAATCCGGCAAACATCAGTCTTCCAGTACGCAAGACCAAAGCGTTCATGGCTTTCCTTTCGTGCGCTTACGGCAACGCCGATGGCGCCCATGCCGGCACACGGCTGTCCACAAATGCCGCTACACTGTCATTGAACTGAGCAGCCACTCCACTGTGTAGGTCATGACATCCGTAAACAGCGTTTCCGTATCGATCGTGCAACTGCTTACCTGAAGCAGCACGATCCCCGAAGTCAGCGCTGCAACGCGCCTCATCCATACATCGATGCGTGTTCTTGACATCCGTCGCCCCCATATACGTTTCAGGAACTACGACATACGTTGGTTTAACGTTGCCGACTGACTGCCGTGCCAGTCCGCCTCGCAAGTTCGTTGACATCAGGTGGCACATCGCGTCCGGTCTCTTGACACTTGCACGCATATTCTCTCGCCACGACATCAGCGTACGCCGCGACGCTACGAAATCTCATCCGCTGTTCGCCTTATGGGACGTGAGGTAGTGATGCGGCCGACCCGCCCCATAAGAAGCCTCGCTCACTGAACGGTAACAGTGGCCGATGCCACCAGATCACCGTAGGACGCCTGGACGATTGCCTGCCCTTGCTGAACGCACCACACCTGGCCTACAACCACCAACGCCACAATGCTGCTATCCGAACTCAGATACTGTGTCTCGCTGCTGCCTGTTACGTCCACCGTGCTTCCGTCACCGAATTCCGCGATCACGGCGAACTCTGCGACCTGTGCCAAACCGCAGTCAATGGAAGAAGGGCTGATGCGCAAATCCACAAGTTCGTTCGGGTCGGCCGCGACCGCCTCCACTTCTACGCTCAAAACGCTCGTAACGCCCGAAACAGCCGCGATGATGTTTGCGGTTCCTTCGGACTGACAGTAGACCTGCCCGAGAAGCGCGGTCGCAACGGACGTATCACTTGAGCTGTACGTGGCAGAAAGACTCACGTCCGTCGTTGTTCCGTCCTCCCATGACGCCAACACCTGCACTTCGTACAACTCTCCGGCTGTGCACGCCAACGTGGAAGAAGAGAAGTTGAGTGCGCGCGGTGCGATCGCTCCAACAACTACCTCGACCGCCTCCGACACGCCGAGGTATTCTGCGGTGATGGATGTCTCCCCCTCGCCAACACAGACAACAACACCCTGCGTGGTCACCACTGCGATGCTGCTGTCACTACTGCTGTACAAGGTTCGATCAGTGACATCTTCACCAGCCCCAGTTGTGAATACGGCGAATGCCTCCAGTTGTGTGTCGTCGGATTCAGGGGTACAGAAAACCGAGGTGGGCGTGACGACCAACTCAGCCGGCAGCGTGCCGGCCGCGACCACATGTACGTTGGCCGTCGTAGTGAAGACGCCATCCGTAATCGCGAGGACAGCCGTCCCTTCGGCGATGCCCGTTATGTCCTGGCCAGACACTACGGCAATCGCCTCATCGCTGGAGCTGATCGTCAACGACTCTGACACCACTACGGGAGAACCGATGTCCATCACTGCAACCACACTGACAGTGGCCGTGCCGCCGACTTCGACGTAGATCTCCGAAGGGGATGCGGCAATCCCAACTTGTGTTCCGCACCCGGCGCACAGCGTCAGGCCGGCGGCTGAAGCAACCAGCATTTTCCCAACATGTAGCATATGGCGGTTCACGTTCCGTGCGTCCTCCACAAACGAAGGCTAAAGGGCGTCCCTACCGCAAGCCAACGGTCTCCTCCAGCAGCAGTACCGCATCCTGCGTGTCGATAGCCATGATGTTGCTCGACAAGGGAGCTTCCATGAATTCCTGATCTTCCAGCAATGCGTCGGCCGCCGACTGGTCGTCCATCAGTGCGCGGTCATCGTTCACGTGGTTGAGCCCGAGCAGGTGCCCCGCTTCATGCGCCGCGACGTTGCCGATCGCTACGCCCAGCTCTTCGATGGAGAGAAACACGGAGAACATCGAGGGTGCGAACGACTCCGCGTAGATAATCGCATCATCGCAAAAATCGGCATTACACAGATCCACCGACTCGGCAATTCCAAACGCATTGCGATTGAAACCGCCGAAAAAGAGGGGAGAGTATTCCACGCCCGTGAGGGCCGGCGCTTCCCCGGTCGTAAACACAACCACGTCAAACCGCTCGTAGTTCTGCTCAACCGCGGCACGGATGGCCTCCTTGAGCGCTTGATCCTCGCCTTGGTATGCTGGCGAGATGGCGCCGGCATCGAAACGATCGATGAGAACGCGGCCCAGCGTCGGCGAGTTCACCTGCCCCCCGTCGAAATCGAGCAATAGCACCTGCCGGGTAGGCGCCGGCACCGCGTGCCCCGACGCAAGGTGTACGTCCATCGTGTAGGAACCAGTACTTTCGCGGCGCCTCGCGAACGGCGAGTCTGTCACAACCAGATAGTAGACACTGCTTTCATGACGGACAATCCAATCGATGTACGAGTCGAGAAAGCGGTCCCCCGACCCGCCGCGATCGTCGTTGTTATACACAAGGCGCTCTGCTACATCGAACAGCGCGATCGATATGTCCAGGCCGTAGTCGAAAGCGAAAGCGTCGACAATCACGCGATCCCCGCCTGAAAGCGAACCAAGCCAGAACACGTCGAGATCACCCCGCTGGGAAACCGTTCCCTGCAAGCCCGCGACCCCGTTATCGTCGAATACGGCCACGACCGCATCGGGGGACATGTCGTTGGGTTCGCCGAAGGTCTTCCCGAATGGACTACTCAGCTCCCCATCACGGTTCCCGTCGACCAGATCCCCCGTTATCGGTTCGTCACCAGCTCCGCCGGTGATTGCTTCGTTAGCTACGCCACTATCCGGTTCGCCGCCCCCGGTCGGTTCATCGCCGCTACCCGATCCGTTAATGGTCTCAAAGCTAACAGCCTCACCACAACCGGCCAGGGCCTGCAACAGCACCAGGCAGATCATAGCACCCAGCTTGCGGTGAAATCGAATCATCTGAGCACGGTTATGCAGGTTCATTGTCGGTTCCCAGTGCTGCACTTATGTCAGCTATTTCGCGCACCGCGTCCGGCGCGGAACACTTACGCAAAAAGCCGGTCAAGCCCAACGGAACGCACCCGGCTATGGCGCGTGATCAGCCGGGCCGTTCCGAAGAACGCATTCGAGGTCGCAAGCTTGCCCATCGTAGGGTAGATCTCGGACTCGGTTTCATGCGGTCCGGAAGCCGTCCTCCACGCACGCCGTTCCCATCAGACGGTTCCCGTCAGTGCCGTTAGAAGCGCCTCCACGGCCAGGTTTGCAAAATCCGTAAGCAATGTCTCGTCGATCGTGCAGCCGCTCACCTGAAGCAGCGTCGCACCGCTCGCGAGCGCCACGACTCGTCGCAGAATCCCGGGCACGCTCTTTCGTTTCTGCATGTACATCTCCTCATGGTTCAGTTACGCGAGGACAGGCCCGTGCGTACCATCGAAGGGTACGCAACAGGCCACTTCCCTCTTGGCGTAACGTCCCAGCATACAGCGATACTACGGGCGTCCGGTTAATCGACCGCGGGTCCGTACGCCAGTATTGTTGCCCTTGCTGACCCCCTTCTCGCCGCCAAACTTAGCGGAGAAGAATGCCTCGACCTCTTCGCAGGTCAGAACGCCGTCACCGTCCACGTCGATGCCCTCCTCGCCGAATCGCTCGAGCAGTCGCGCCTGGAACTCATCCGGAATCGGATCTTCACACGGCGGACGCAGTCCGCAGTGACCCGGACCCATCGGCGGATTCGCCTCGAAAAACGCCTCGATCTCTTCACAGGTCAACACGCCGTCGCCATCCGCATCGATGCCTTGATCGCCGAAGCGCTCGAGCAACTGTGCCTGCCTGTCGTCCGGGATCGGATCCTCGCAAGGCGGACGCGGTCCCCAATGCCCCGGACCCATCGGCGGATTCGCCTCGAAGAACGCCTTGACCTCTTCGCAGGTCAAAGTGCCATCTTCGTTCGCATCGATACCTTGTTCGCCGAAGCGCTCGAGCAGTCGCGCCTGGAACTCGTCCGGAATCGGATCTTCACACGGCGGACGCGGTCCCCAATGCCCGGCACCCATCGGTGGATTCGCCTCGAAAAACACCTCGATCTCTTCACAGGTCAACACGCCGTCGCCATCCGCATCGATGCCTTCCTCGCCGAACCGCTCAAGCAGTCGTGCCTGAAACTCATCCGGAATCGGATCCTCGCACGGCGGACGCGGTCCCCAATGTCCCGGACCGCCATGTCCTGGGCGCATCCCAGCGATCGCCACACCGGTGACCAAGGCAACTGCGCAGAGGACAACGCCTGCAACTAGATACTTCGCTCGTTTCATCTCTCTTTACTCCTTGAAGAAGTTCCAAACTGACATTGAACCCAACCTAACACCATCCCTGCCCGATCCACGTTTGATCCTGTCGTGCGTTCTGCAAGCTGTCTCTTCGGCCAGCATGCTCGCAACCAGTCGTGTCTCCGCGTGACACGGTGGATCGCCTGGCTGTCCACTCACGTAGCACACATTGACAGCAAGGCAGGGAACGTTCCTCCGGCAACGCGCCCCGGGGTACGCTGGCAGTTGCGGGTCCTCCCGGCATCCGCTAAGAGCCAGACTCGCTGGTATTTTACGCTCACACGCGTCAGACGCGTGTCAACCGAACGTAAAGTTTTGCAAAGGTTGTATTTGCGCTTCTTTGTGCTTGTCTATGTGTCTACCCGGCGGCTTCCGTCGATATAACGCTAGGTCCACCGGCTTTGGATGTGGTTTGGCCGGACAAGGGCGAGCGATGTCTTTCCCAGATCAAGGAGAGTGACGATGTCCAGCATCAGTAGCATCGGCGGGTTTGGCGTGGAGTCTGGGCAGTTTGACGCGCGAGCATTTGGAAAGGCAGGCGGCATTGCCCGCGTCGGTCAAGGCGGAATGCCGAACCAGGGTGGCGACAGAAACTCCGCAATGATGGAACGAATCGAATCGTTAGCCACAGAAGCGGGCCTGGATTCGGAGACCATTGCCGCCTTGCAGGAAGAATTGCAGTCGGCGATTTCGACCGCCCTTACGGGCATCGTCGGCACAGGCGACTCACGCGATCCCCGGCAAGATGTGCGTTCCGCCGTTCAAAGCGTACTCGAGAAATACGGGATCAACTCGGAAGATTTCATGCCGAAACGGGGCGGGCAAACCGTAATGATGGCACAAATCGAGTCGTTGGCCACAGAAGCGGGCCTGGATTCGGACACTACCGCTACCCTACTGGAAGAACTGCAGTCGGCGATTTCAACAGCCCTTGCGGAAGCCAACGACGAGGACGAATCCGGCGATCCTCGGCAGGCTGTGCAGGCCGTCATTCAGAGCACGCTCGAGAAGTACGGGATCGACGCGGACCAGCTCAAGCCGCCCACCGGCGGCCCCGGATTCGGTGGAGGTGGACCCCCGGCCACCCGCGCCGGGAACCTGGACACTGGGTCGAAAGGCCAAGATCTGTTCGCCGGATTATCCAAAGACGCGAATCAAGGCGTCTTGCAGTCCCTGCTGGATCTGCTCCAGCTGGTCGAGGAAGAGGTGTAGCGCGCGCAACAGACGTCGATCATCCCGTTGAAGTCAAAACACAACACGGTGTTACGTTGGAGAGACCTCAACGTTATCGCATGGAGAATCTACCGGCCACCCGATAATCCTCGGGTATGCGCTGGCCGCTTGACACTTCTTTGCGCAGGCCTGGATCGCTCGCTCTGCCGTGTGTGATACAATGTCGGACATGGTGGAAAAGCCGACAGCTCGGGCAGATCGTCTGCTCGTCGTGGATGACGACGTCAAGCTCTGCGACTTGGTCATGGAGTATCTCGAACCAGATGGGTTCGAGGTCGAAGCCGTGCACGACGGCGAACGCGGCCTCGAGCGCGCTCTCTCAGGGACTCACTCGCTCGTCGTGCTGGACGTCATGCTGCCTGGCTTCAACGGGTTCGATGTGCTGCGTCGCATTCGAGCCGAATCGAACATACCCGTCTTGATGCTTACAGCCCGCGGTGACGACGTCGACCGCGTTGTGGGGCTCGAGATCGGCGCCGATGATTACCTGCCGAAGCCATTCAATCCACGAGAGCTTGTAGCCCGTATCCGGGCCATCCTGCGGCGTGCCGTACGCTCTTCAGACGGCCAGTTGGCAACCCCTGGCGGAGACCGTATCACCGTTGGCGACGTCGAAGTGGATATTGGTGCTCGAGTTGTACGCCGTGCCGGGGAAATCATCGAACTCACCGGCGTCGAGTTTACGCTGCTTGAAGCGTTGCTGCGTTCAGCCGGTTCCGTCATTCCCCGCGGGGAGCTGTCCAGAACGGTCCTGGGCCGAGCGTTAACATCCTACGACCGCAGCCTCGACATGCATGTCAGCAATCTGCGCAAGAAGTTGGGGCACTGGGTAGGTGACGCAGAACGGATAAAGACCCTACGTGGCGTGGGTTATTTGTACACGGTTGCCAGCGATGCCGACGGAGAGTCACCAATGGAGCAGAAGCGCTAAGTGCTCCGGCAGCCGACGTAGCCTTGCGATAGAAAGCCATGAAGAGCCTCTTCCTAAGAATCTTCATACTGTGTTGGATCACTAATGTGCTCGTCTTCGCCGCGTTTGTACTGCTGGCAACACAAACAGATCTTCTACCGAGACCGACACGCGGCCTCGGCTTTCCCGGAAGCCACATCACTGTTGCCGGCCAGGCAGCAGTGTCGATCCTGAACCACGGAGGATCTCAGGCCGTCAACGAGTATTTCGAGAACCTGGAACAAACAACGGGGTCTGAAGTCTATGTTCTGAATGACCTTGGCCAAGAGGTCTTGGACCGACCGCTACCGCAGCAGGCGGAAAGGACGGCCAAACGAATCCGTGAAGACGAACACCCGAAGAGCTGGGACCCGCGCCGTGACCACTGGGTCGGCGATTTCATCCGAGGTCCGAATGGTGAACGCTTCATCGTCGTCGGTATGCTTCGGCGCCCTCCGCCCGCAATGCTGCCAGGACCATTGGCTATGCCAATGCTGGGGATCGTGGTGACTGCGGGAGTCATTGCGTTGGTGCTTGCCTACTACGTAACATCTCCGGTCAGAAGACTCCGCACCGCGACTCAGAGATTCGCGGCGGGAGATTTGGCTGCGCGAGTCGGACCAACGGTTGCGAAGCGAAGTGATGCGATCGGCGATCTCGGCCGAGAGTTCGACTTGATGGCATCGCGGATTGAATCGTTGATCACCGCGCAGCGGCGATTGCTGCAGGACGTCTCGCACGAACTGCGTTCACCGCTGGCCCGTTTGAACGTTGCACTCGGGATCGCCTCCCGAAAAGCGGGAACGGACGCCCGGGATGCCCTCAGCCGCATCGAGCATGAGGCGGAGCAGCTCAACGAGCTCATCGGCCAGTTGTTGACCCTGAGCCGGCTCGAATCAAGTCATCTCGACATGGAGCGACGCGAGATCGACCTGTCAACCGTCGTTGACGGGGTCGCAGCTGACGCGGATTTTGAAGCGGAAGAGCGTGGGTGCAAGGTGCGCCTTATCAGGCGAGAATCATGTCTCGTGCGCGGGGTAGAGCCCTTGCTGCGCAGCGCGATCGAGAATGTGCTGCGTAATGCGATTGCCTACACGGCACGTGGAACCGACGTCGAGGTCGAGGTTTCCCGGCGGGTCGAGCCAGGGGGGCCACACGCTGTAGTGTCCGTGCGAGATCATGGTCCGGGGGTGCCAGAAGAGCACATGTCGTCGATCTTCGATCCGTTCCACCGCGTCGAGGATGCCCGAGACCGAGACCGCGGCGGAGCTGGGCTCGGCCTCGCCATCGCGGCGCGTGCGGCACGCGTCCACGGTGGGCGCATTACCGCATCCAACGCCCCGGAAGGCGGGCTCATCGTTGAGTTGTGCATCCCGGCCGCGATCCGCAGTTCCGACTCGGTGTCTGTGGATCCAGAATGAATCGGCATGAGGTCCAGTTTCAAGAAGGGTAATGAACAATGAAACTTCGCTGGCTGTTGGCAAGCACCCTAATACTGATTGCGTCGGTCGTCGCATCCGGTGGATGCAATCGTGCGATACGCGACGGGGTCTCCATCGGACTCACCTAAGGGCTCAGCGATGGCATCAGCGGACTGCTTAGCGACTTCATCACCTCGTTTTCGGGTGCCGACGAGTAGGGGGACGATGCTCCGGACGCCCGGTGAGGTTACAAAGGACCATCGGGCAGAGGGATCGCCGCATGTCAGATCCTCACGTAGACCACCAGTGGAGGGCCACGATCGCCGATAGCCAGGATGATCTCTCCACAAGGGATATGGCGGATACGAGTCGAATTCCACCGGGAGGAACGCCGAGTTACACGGTGTTCTCACTTCGCAGCGGTTGGCAAATCAGGGACGACATTCACCTGACGGCCAGCCTGGAGAATATCACGGACGAGGACTATCGGATTCACGGATCTGGCCAGAACGAACCTGGACGTAGCTTCAACGTAGGTGTAAGGGTCTCGTTCTAGGGGCTCTGTGGACGACCGTCGTGGACGCACGCTGATGGCGGCAAGAGGACGACATCGGTGAACGGGAACGGCTCCAGCCCGTTGCATTCACCGTTTCGAGTCCACATCGGGCCCATTGACATCTCGGTGACACTATTCGCCTGGTCTGCTTCAGTGGCTGCGCACGGTGTGCTGTTGGCCGCATCGTACTTTATCCCGAGGTCGCCGGCGGCACACTCAAAGCCAGATATACAGCTGGCCAAGGGAGATCGCGCCATTCAGGTAATGATCCTGACTGACCCGTTCCCGCCACCGGACGAGCACGAGTGTGACGAAAAGGAGAGATCACCCGAAGTCGAGGACACGCAACGGGAGGCCGAGTTAGTATTCGCCCCCGTTGTTGTGGAGCCCGTCGCTGAAACCAGCGAGCCGCCGTCAAACGACGATCAGCGCTGCCCTTCGCCTATTCACGACAGCTCGCCGCAACTGGCTGCGGGAGATCAGGTCGACGTCCCGACCGACCCCATTGTCGATGAAACAAGCCTGTATGAAGCGGAGGCGACTACGGAACTGCCGGTGTCCGAGGGACACGACGAAGCTCAGACTGGCAAGGCGGCGCTCGCGTCGGAGCCAGCGTCAGAGCCCGCTCCTCCGGCCGACATAACCGAAGTGTCAGCTGCACCCACGACCATTGTGGAGCGGCAGGAGCCCGTACAGACGGCGCAAACCTCGCCGCACCGCATTCAGAAAGAGCACACAGAGCGGGATCCGGCGCCTGATGCTACGCCCGGTGTGCGAACCGGCGTCGAAGTCCTGGACCTGCCTCGGCCACGGTATCCGCTCGTGTCTCGACGACGCGGCGAGGAGGGGGTTGTCTTGCTGCGGGTTGAGGTACTCACAAGCGGCCGTGCAGGGACGATCGAGGTGTTGCGCGATTCCGGGTTCTCGCGACTGACGGAGGCCACCATTCAGGCTGTTCGCAAGGCGCGCTTTAAGCCCGCGACCCGAGCAGGAACGCCGATCAAAGATACGGTCCAAATACCGTTCAGGTTTGTTCTTGAGTAGTGGCGGTAGATCTCGGACATGTCGTGGACAACACTGATCCGGACCCCCGGAGGCAGGCGGGCCTCAATATCAAGCAGAGCCGCATGCACGGCCTCAGAGACGCCGATGGGGGTCTGATCGCCGATCCGGTAGACGTCCAGCCCTACAGCGGGCATCCCGATGTAGGTAAAGACCCGGTAGGTTTCCTCAAACGTGTCGGTTACCCGTCCCAGATCGCAGACGCGCAGCTCCGTACCTTCGGCTGAGGTGACAATCGGGATCTCGCCGAACTCGCGTGCCCAATCCCGTCGCTCCTTCATCCGAAGCAGGATTTCACCGCCTTCGGTCTTCACGCTACCGCCCGGTGTTTCGATGGACGCTCGCCGGATCCGATCGGCGATCATAGCCAGCGTCAGGTCGTAAGCACGTAGGTTTTCCTGAGGCACTTCGATACTAACCTCGAAGGTGCGCTCGGGGATCACGTCGATTTGTGTGATCGTGGGATCCTGAAGCAACTCGTCGCGAACCTGCTCGGCTAGATCTCGCAAGCTCCATTCTTGGGCGTTGCCATACAGGGCTAAGTCCACGACCTGGTGACGCCGCGTCGCTAGAACAACCTCCGGCTCCTCGGCATCCTCGGGAAAGGTCGTGACACGGTCGACCTCCTGCTTAATCTCCTGATAGACGCGCTGCTCGTCGGTGCCCTCCTCCAACTCTGCGGTTACGACGCCGAGTCCCTCACGCGCCACAGCGGTAACCTCTTCGACCCCCGTGATTCCGCGGATGTTCTCTTCAATGGCCAGAATAATGCCTTGCTCGACCTCCTCCGGGCTCGCCCCCGGATAGGGCACAGTAATCGTTACCCGGTCCAGGTCGAACTCCGGGAAAACCTCCTGCTTGATGCGCAGGGCCATATAGAAGCCGCCGATGAGCAAGAACATCATCAGCAAGTTGGGAGCTACCGAGTGCCGGGCCATCCAGGCAATCGGGCCGTGTTGTATCTGGGGATCGGAACCGGGACTCATGGGGTCTCTCCCTCACGCTCCGCGTCGTCAGCGTCGGCCTCCGCCAAGCTGATCCGGGTACAGCGATCTGTTCGGAACCGCCGGTCGAGCGTTTCTGAATCTGCTGGTCGCATCCAACGATGCGACCCTGCGAAAAAGCGCCAAGGCGACGCTCAAGGGTTATCTGCAGTTGCTTGATCACACCCGTCGTCAGATCGCGAGGGTGACACGCGAGTTTCGTCAACAAGTGGTCAAGAGCCCGGAGGGTGATCGGCTCAGGAC
>CAZJTP010000137.1:0-12280 GCA_964548955.1 uncultured Phycisphaeraceae bacterium | reverse complement strand
CAGCCCACAGAGGACTTTCACCTCCAAGAGTCGCGCCATGCCTGGCGCACAAAAATCCCGGCACCCCAACACGCGGGGGAACCGGGATCAAGCGTCATCAAAGCCGGGCGATGCTCAGCACGCACCGTTGCGTGCACGGTCGCACGCGCCGCCGACTGCCGCCGATCGAGGCACCCATCGCCGAGGGCACCACGTCAACAAGCAACGATCACCGGTAGGTTTTCTGGCTTACGGATCATCCTACTGACCACGCCTTCTCCACAGGCAAGCGCGTTGCACATGCTGCAACACACCGGGCTTGCAAATGGCACAATGTGGCGTTCGTCCCCGATTACAGCGGCGGGTCCACGGTGGATTCTCACCACCTTCCCCTTTACGTCCGCCGAAGCGGACACCGGCAACCGCGAGCTATTCACTTGTCAAGGCCGGCCGACACAATCCGGCCAAGGCGAATACATACCGCCTTCTTCACAGCGAGTCAAGCGAAAATTCCTTTTTCGGTTTGTGTTATGCTGCGGATGCACCCGCTAAGCAGGTCGCACCGTGTCCTCTTGGCCGATGCCGGTGCGGCGCTGTATAAGCTATGATCTGATGCGCTCACAGACTGACGGAGCAGGCCGTGAATCAAAGACAGCAGCATCCCATACAAGTAGCAAGTTACACGCTGTGCGGACCGACGGCGTGCACCACAAACGCGTTGATTCCCCTCCGATCTCCGCGCGGGCTAAAGCCCCCGGCTCGCTGCCGTCAACGGTGCTTGCGTGGATGCAAACCGTTGATTGGTCCGGTCTTGGCTGGTCTTGCGATAGCCGTAGCCGCCGCCGGCTGCACTGTCGTCCGCGAATACCGGGCCAAACGTCATGTGGACCGTGGCGAGGCACTGCTGACAGCGCAGGATTTGGAAGCGGCGCTGCTGGAGTTCGAAGCCGCGGCCGAGCTGACCCCGCAACTGGCCGTCGCACACTCGCGGATGGGCGTGATCTACAGGCGGATGGGTGAGTACGAGCAGGCCGCCGATTGTTTCCTGGAGGCGATCCGGAACGACCCCTTCTCGTTCACGGACACGTTCAATCTGGCACAGCTTTACCATTTCATGGACCGTGTTCAGGACGCGATCCGGGCCTACCTGCACGCGGTGCAACTGAGGCCCAAGGACTTCGACGCCCAACTCAACCTCGGCGTGTGCTACCAGAAGAGCGGCGACTTCGACCAGGCCGTCGAACGGTTCCGCAAGGCGATCGACATCGATCCGAATCGGCCACACGCCTACGTCAATGTCGGCGTTGCCCTCGATGCACAGAAGAAGTACTACGAAGCCGTTCGTGCCTACAAGGAGGCGTTGGAGCGTGACAGTCATCAGCCGGTAATGCTGGTCAACCTCGCGCATACCTACATGAACCAGGACCGTTTGAAGATGGCCCGGCACGCGCTCGAGCAGGCGATCCGGATGGACCCCCAACAGGCTACAGCCCACGAAGCGCTCGGGTACTGCCTGTTTCGCATTCGGGATTTCGAGGAGGCGGAGCAAAGCTACAAACAGGCTCTGGCCTGCAACTGGAGGCTGCCCCGCGCGCACGCCGGTCTCGGTTCGATCAACATGCTGGCTTATCTCAAGGACAATGCATTGACCGATCGGCGTGATCTCGCACTGGAGTACTGGCATCGATCACTCGAACTCGACTCTGACCAGCCGCGCATCCGCAAGCTCATCGCCCAATACAAACCCAAACACCGTGACCCCGAAGAGGCGCTGATCGGCACGCACAGCACACCGTAATCGTACCTCGCTTCGATCGACCAGCGATGTACAATCAACTGCGTCGCGCGTTGATCCGAGCCCCAAGCGCAAGCGCGGGGGTTACTGCACCGAACACTGTATACGTGCGGAACGAACATCAACCTTTCGCCGCCGCTCCAGGCTCTGATTCGTATTGGTCGGCAAGCTGATCGACGAGTTCGCCGTTGCGATAGATACGGGTGATCTCGATGTTCCGACCGCCCTCCACGAAGATCGGCGGGCGAGCGCTGTGTCCGGCGTCGCCGAAGGGCTTGATCGGCGCGGGACCCGGCGACTGGCACACGATCGTCTCGCAGGGCAATCGACAACGAACAAGATCATGAATCCTGATCCAGTCGTCGGCAAACGTGATTCGACGGGTGTATCGGTCATGTGCAAGACGATGGTAGTCGACAACGCGAGGTGATTGATGCTCCGGTGTCGGTGGTGGTCCCGGCGTCCGCATCCGCCCCCAAAGCCAACCGAGCCATCGTCTGATCCACCGCCGCGATCGGCTCGACGGCGCCCCAACGCGGCGAAGGATTCCGCTGCATGTCACCGATGAATCGGTCACGTCTTTTTCGGCGCGGACGTCCGCGTGTGCGCCGCAGCGCGTTCCGTGTGGGTGGACGACGATAACACCGGCGTCCTCGAGCGTAGATATGCCGTTTCGCCACGTAACGTGCAAGGCCCCACCCTTTTTCCCTGCCGCAACCGCGTGATAGCTCTTGGTCACAAAGATGGTCAGACCGGCCCGTGGAAACCGCACTCGTCCGATCTGCTGATAGGGGTAAGTACAGCCTTCGGGGAATCGCGCGGGAGCAGTCACCGACGCCAGCGTGACACTCGCGCCGACGGCTGCACACACATCGTCGTCGCAGCCGTAAAGCTGATCCGGGGAAAGCATTGCACACCGCTGTCGGCACAGACGCGCCAATGCCGCTGCGTCGGTGAAGGTTGGCGCTAGCAACTCCACACCGTATGGGCTGATGAACGCTGCGTCGCAGGAGCTGTAACATCCGCCTGAACTGCCGTCCGGATGCACGAAGTGGATGAGGAATCTAAGCGATCGCCGGAGCGGTTCCTTCACCTTCTCCCATCCGTTTTGCCGGTAGAGGCGGGCAAGAGCGTCGACGGTCAGTGATAACCGCCCGATGTCGGCACCGCCGCACTCGGGGAACCAGCCTTCTTCGTCCTGTCGGGCCAGCAAGGCGTCAAGCCGATGTCTTGCCCGCTCCAGCATCCCGGCGTCGCGCACGAGTACGGCACCGTCGGCCAGGGCGCAGATCGTGGCGGCCTCGAGCCAGGGTGTCTGTCGCGCACGACGTTCCAGCCACAGGAGGTGCCGTTCAATGTCGTTTAGCAGCATGCCGGTCTGAAAGCCGGCTGTCTCGTTCAGCAAGTGAATGACGTGCCCGACGATTGCTCCGTGAAGTGGGCTTCGACGCAGCCCCCGGTGTGCCGGGTGTCCGTCACCACCGAGGGACAACTGCCAACGGATCAAGGAAGCCCGCACGGCCTCGCGGAGGTAGGAGCGATCCGGCCGCCGTTGATCAGCTTCACACAACACCGCGACGGCAAGAGCAGCCGCCTGTTGACGGTAGAGCACATCCGCGCATGGCGGCAGGCTGCGTCTCGTGGGCACGCCGCAGTGAAACCATGGCGCGGGACCGAGAATGCGAAGCCATCGCGGCAGCGAAGCCCGGGCTGCGATGACATAAACGGAGCGATCGAGGGACGCATTCAAGGTTTGTGTTTGCTGGGGTGCGGGTCGGGCGGCACCGGGTGCGGGAGTTTCAGATGACGGTTGCGCGACTGACACTGCAGTAACATTGTCTGCCCTGTCGGTCATGCTCGAAACCGTTATATCCACCTCGCCCGGCAAGACTGGGCCCCAACTCGGAAAGGCCGGGCCGCTGAGCCTCGTCGCCAACCTCTCCGCAAGGTTCTTATCGAACGGTCCGGCAAGTGATGTGAGGTTGAACCTTCCCGCCCGGACCGGCGCGACAACGGTGGCGAGGGAACGGGGTCGATTCCGCCGAGAGAAAACGGTTGGCAACGGCACAGTCGGCCGGCAGCGAGGATCGATCCGCGCCAAAGCCCGTGCATTTGCAACGCCTCAATCGCGTAATCACTGCATGTCGGGCAGAACTTGCACGAACCGATCAGCAATGGGCGGATGATACCCTGGTAACAGCGAATCAGAAGCACCGGCAGGAAGACGGAAATCCGGCGCAGGTGCTTTACGGCGTCCAATGTGGCGTGTTGATTGCTGGGAACCGGATCGGTCATTGGTCATTGCCGGGAGTCCAAAATATCAACACGACCAAGCGCGTTGGGACGGCGGACCCGGGCCGTCGGTCGGCATCTTAGAACAGTGAGATCATATATACAATGACGGCGGTCCCCACCGTGGCGATGGCGATCCATCCGATCACCCGGCGAACGGGCTCACCCAGTCTGGCAAACGGCCGATCCACGACTTCGAGCAAGCCCAACGCGCGATTGCACAAGGTCAGCCCCATCGTTGAAAAACGCCCGGCGGATTGCTTAACGGTGTGGACGAGTCTCGCAACCACCGAGACGTAAGACGCCGTTTCCGGGGTATCGTCCTCTTCCGTAGGTGCTGCCGTGTCGGATGCTTCCGTGCCCTCAGTGGCCCGGTCGTCCGTTGGCGGTGTCGATAGTGGCGCGCCGACAACGCCGATCATCCCGGTGCCAACCACACCGGGCTTGGCGGATAAGGTTGTGCCGGATGCATCGGCATCTTGCTCTTTGGTTTCCGAGGTTGTTGCGGGGTCGGGGGGTGCAGTTGATGCGGGGGTTTTGGTCGCGGCTGGTTCGGCGTCGGCGGGCTCCTGAGGGCGTGTAAACTCCTCCATGAAATCGGGGATCGGAGGCTTCTCGGATCGCGGGGTGGATTCCTCCGCAGAAGGGGCAGTCTCGTCGGCTGACTCTGCCTCCTCGTTGACTTCGCTGCTCGCGTCGGCGACGAGCTGCTCAAGCTCACTGAGTTCGGCGTCGAGGTCCGCAGCACCGTCAGGTGGTTCGTGCGGTTCACCTTGCTGGTCCGATTTCTCGGCGAGTCCGACCTCCTCGGCCAGGTCGTCCGCCAGTGACGAAGCCTGTGCGAGAACGTCATCGAGTTCCTGGTCGGAGATCGCACCCGATCCCGCACCTTCCAATGGATCCGGCGAGGATTTATCCGGCGGTTGCTCTTTGGTCATCGTGTGCTTCGGGCTCCCCGTATGATGTCCGGCGATACGTTGTGGAGACGAGGCACGACGGCTCCCAGCTCCGTCATGGCCCGCAACACGCATCCACGTGCTTGTCCGGTCGTCTGTTTTATCGGTCCGCCACCGTCCTGACGTGAGGTTGCCGTCGCAATCGAGGTATTGATAATCACCCGACATGCGGCGACATCGCCTATTCTGTCCGGATCTTTCCGAGGGCGCGGTCGTACTCCCACCGGAGGAGTCGCACCATGCGGTCGCCTCGTTGCGTGCCAAACCGGGCCGGGAAGTAGTCCTGTTTGACGGATTCGGCGGGGAGGGAGTAGGGCGGATCGCTCAGATCAATGGGAGGCAAGTGCGTGTTGACGTCGCAGAGGTGACCCGGCGACCGTTCGAGCTTCCACACAAGGTCACGCTGGCGGTGGCTATGGTCAAGGCACACCGGCAGGGATACCTCATCGAGAAATGCACGGAGTTGGGGGCGGCTGCCATCTGGCCGATCATCGCCGACCGCAGTGTCAGCAAGCCAACCGAAGCCGCTCGAAAGAAGTGGGTGCGTCGGGCAATCGAGGCAGCCAAGCAGGCGGAACGGTCGTGGATGCCAAAGATCGCACCCCCGCAGACGTTTTCGCAGTCTGTCGAACGCATCGGTGAGTTTGACGCTTCGAGCATCACTCACATAGACCCTTCGGCGAAACCCTTCTGGACGTTTCTCGTTTCACAGGCCGACGGCAGTTCCATATTGGTCTGGGTAGGCCCGGAGGGCGGTTGGTCTGACGATGAGCGCGGCTTGGCACTTCAGGCCGGAGCCACTCTCACCACGCTGGGGCCGACGGTCCTGCGAACGGAGACCGCAGCGGTGGCGGTCTGCGCAGCCGCAAGCATGTGCGGCGTCATGGAGGATTCAGCTTCCAAGAGTGGTTGAAGTTTGCGTGCAGGCATTCGCCCCGCACGCGCCGACTCGAGATTCCCGGGACCAGCCACGTCCGGCTATACTCTCTGACCGTCGGACGCGCAGCTTGTGAGCCCGCAGTGCTCATCCGAAATGACGCACTAAGTCCTCGCGCTCGGTCTTATAACTCAAACTGACCGATTCTCGTCGTCGCACGTACACCAATTGAAGCGAGCTGCGGGCTTGAAGCCCGCGCGGAGTCTCACCCTCCACAGCATCCGCACAACTTTCGATAGTCCGCGCAGTCTAAAGTCTGCGGCTCGCAGAATGCAAAACCGGTCGATTTGACCTATAACCTGTCCGCCTCGTGTTTCAGCGAAATCGTACACTTTTCATAGACGTTACCCTTAGACGTGGTTGATCACCCGCGTGGGTGCCATACTCAAGTCCGCCGCAGGCGGACGCGGGCATGTCTCCCACTGTCTGGGGACACCATGTCGAGGTAGGTCCAAAGTCATCACCCGCCTTTTTTCGAGGTGCGGGTTGACGCCACGCCGGGCTCCGGCAGGCGAGAAGGGTGTGAGAGTCCCGTGTCGGTATCTGGACAGGTTCCCAATCCGACGCGCCGGGGCTCGTGGCCGTTTCGCCAGCCGGCCCCGCATGCATAGGGATTAGAAGCTTGCGGATCTCTCATCCCAGACCGCTCACGCCGGCATTTGCCCGACGGATGCGACGGGTGATGTTGTTCGTGGCCGGATTCGCGGTCGTCGCCTTTGGTGTGACGACACACCGGTTCTTGGACACGCACGCACGACGTTTTCTGAAGGAGCAGGCACGGCTCTGTGCAGCCGCCCTGACACCGGGTCGAGATGGCGACCTGTCCGGGTCGGTCGAACGCTTGCGGGCTCGCTACGACCGGCTGATCGCGTTGGCAACGCTCGACGTCTCCGGCAAGGTGCACTCCGTCTACCCCGAACGTCCCGCGCATCGTACCGCCGTTCGGATCGCGCTGGAGAGTCATGGCGACCCGGTGGCAATGTCATCTCCGCAAAATGGCGAGCCGTTGAGTGTTTCCGGGATCATTGTGCCACTAAATGGCATTCCGTCGCGGATCGCGCAACAGGCGGTCATCCTGCTTCGCAATGATTCCTCGGCCATAATTTGGACTCGCGCTACCGTGGTATTCGCGTTGGTGATGGGGTTGACAAGCCTGGTTAGTGTGCGCGCTATGAGACGCTGGTTCGATCGCAGGATCACGACTCCGTTGCGTGATATGACCAGTGCCGCGCAGCGTTCTTTGGATGAGTCCGGCGACGTGCCGGCACTGGAGCCGGGGGAATGGTGCGAGACGACGCAGATCGCCGAACAGTTGCATGTGCTCCGGCAGAGAATCATCAAAGGTGAGGCGTATGCCCGTAGGCTCGAGCGCGAATCGCAACACAAAATCCGCGATCGCGAACTCGGTTTTGATCGCCAACTTCGACGGGCGCGGGACCTGGCCACCATCGATCCACTTACCAGAGTGCGCAACCGCAGTTTCTTCGCGGAGAAACTCGAACCGCTTTTCGAGCACCACCGGGCAAACGGCGACGATCTATCCGCTGTAATGATCGACATCGACAACTTCAAGCGGTACAACGACACGAAGGGGCACCAAGTGGGAGACACGGTGCTGCGGTTTGTCGGGGCCCTGTTGCTCGGGGGGATTCGCCCGACGGACCATGCGATCCGGTATGGTGGTGACGAGTTTCTTCTTCTGCTTCCCGAGACGTCGGCCGAAGAAACCCAACTCATCGCCGACCGGTTGGTGAAGCTCTTCGGCCAGTATGCACTGCGTTTGGGCAAGAAGCACAAGCTGTCCATCAGTGCCGGTGTTGCGTCCCTAAAGACGGATAACCCCAAGGACGGTCACGAACTGGTCGCCTGCGCCGATGCCGCGTTGTACGCCGCCAAGCGAAAGGGCAAGAACACGGTCATCGCCCACCGGCGAGTCTGAAGACCGCCACAGGACGATCCGGCGCGAGTTCGGTTGAACGGTGCGCGATCGCCCGGTAGGATCACCCCGCCCTGGTGCGCACCAGCCCGGCCGGCCACGGTTAACACATGTCGGCACGCGCGGCGTGGTCACGAGACACACGGGCACTGGAGATTACACATTGGCTGATCGACCGGCGGCGGCGCCGTTATCCATCACCGTCTTTTTCCCGTGCTACAACGAGGAGGCCAATGTCGAGAGGACGACCGCGGCGGTACTGAATGTCCTGCGGAAACTCAGCGACGATTTCGAGGTCATCATCGTCAACGACGGGAGCAAGGACCGCACGGGGGAGATCGCCGATCGTCTGGCCTGTCAGCATGCGGAGGTCCGCGCCGTTCACAATCACCCCAACTTGGGTTACGGCGGCGCGTTGCAGCGGGGCTTCCACGAAGCGACCAAACCGTGGGTGTTCTATACGGACGGCGACGGTCAGTTCGACTTTTCGGAGATCGAGAAGCTGCTTCCTCTGCTCAAGTGCTACGACATTGTCAGCGCATACCGCCTTGACCGCCGGGATTCGATGATCCGCAAGATCAACGCCTTTTGCTGGACGACGCTGGTGAACATCGTGTTCTGGCTTTGGCTTCGCGACATTGACTGCGCGTTCAAGATTTTCCCGCGCAAGCTCTTTGATGAGATCGAGATGAAATCCATGGGCGCCCTGATCGACGCCGAGGTGCTTGCGCGGGCGAAGCGATTGGGGTATTCCATCGGGCAAATCGGGGTTCATCACTACGAGCGAACCGCCGGCGAGCAGACCGGCGCCAACATCCGCGTGATCCTCCGGGCTTTCAAGGAGCTGTTTCTCCTTCGCAAGCACATTAGGCGAAACCCCAGGCGTGGCGAGTAGTCCACTGCGGTAAGCACACACCAACCACCCGTTGACGCTGCCAATCCCCCTAAGAGCATGATTGGGCGCCAAGCACAAATCCGGTTACGATCCGCCGCTTACTGCGAACCTAACTTGAGCTGAGTGGGGAATCGAGGAGTAATGACCGACGATTTCGTCCAACCGAGTGAGAAGCTCAGCTGGCGCTTTCCGCGGACGTTCTGGATCGCCAACACGGCTGAGCTGTTCGAGCGGGCCGCCTTTTACGGCATGTTTATCGCCCTGGCGCTCTATCTGACGCGCGATATTGGATTTACGGACGTGGAAGCCGGCTACGTGGCTGCGTGCTTCGCCTCCGTCCTGTATCTGCTGCCCACATTCATGGGCATCATGGCGGACAAGATCGGGTTTCGACGGGCGCTGATGCTGGCGTTCTCCCTGCTGACCGTGGGATATCTTCTGCTCGGCGCTGCCCCTGAGGCAGAACGGTTTTTCCCCGGAGGGTCCGCCGTCAAACACACTGCCCTGATCTCTCTGGCCCTGATCATGTTCGGGGGAGCGATCGTTAAACCGGTGATTTCGGGCACCGTGGCCAAATGTTCCGACGACAGGCACCGCGCCCGGGCCTTCTCGATCTTCTATCAGGTTGTCAACATTGGTGCATTCCTCGGCAAGAGCGTAGCCTATCCCCTGCGCGAGAACCTTGGCTTGCAGTACATTAACTACTATGCCGCTCTGATGGCAATTTGCGCGTTTTTCTTCGTAGTGTTCTTTTACAGGAACGTTGACACGAAGGGGACGGGCAAGACGGCGAAAGAAGCCCTGATGGGGCTGGTCAAGGTTCTGCTGCACTTCCGCTTCATGGCCTTGATTCTGATCGTCGCGGGTTTCTGGACCATTCAGGGACAGCTCTATGCAACCGTGCCCAAGTACTATTTGCGTCTCCTGGGCGAGGGGGCGAAGCCGGAGTGGTTGGCGAACATCAACCCGCTCGTCGTGGTGATCCTGGTCATTCCGATCACACACTGGGTGCGTAGATTCAAGCCGCCAAACGCGATCGGGATCGGGTTGTTCATCATTCCGTTATCCGCTCTGACGATATCCATGAGCCCGCAGGTTGAATCGGTCGCAGGACGTTCCGTGTCGATTCTCGGTCTGTTCTCGCTGCATCCGATCACGTTGATGGTGATGATAGGCATCGGTTTGCAGGGGGTGGCGGAATGCTTTCTTTCGCCCAAATTCCTGGAGTATGCCTCGAAACAGGCCCCGGAAGGTGAAATCGGTCTCTACCTGGGTTACCAGCACCTGACGACGTTCTTCGCGTGGGCGTTTGGGTTTGCGATTTCCGGTCATCTGCTCAATCGTTTCTGTCCCGATCCGAAGACGCTAAGTTCTGAGATGCACGAGCAGTGGTTGGCGGCGATTGAGACCGGGACGGCGATGCCCGAGGCGTACGCCAACGCGCACTACATATGGTTTGTCTTCACCGGGATCGGGGCCGCAGCCTTCATGGCGCTGCTGGTCTTCAAGTTTGTGACCGACCGTATCGACAAGGCACAAGCACGGTAACGCCCTTGCCAAAAACGTTCCGTCGCGGCCAATCGCGCGTCACCGACGGGGGCCATCGAATTCAGTGAGGCGGTTAACGAGGCTGCGGCCGAGACACTGGCACACTATCACCTCGTGACGCCGGTGCTTTGATAGGTACGGATCCGGTTACGAAGCAGAGCAGGCAATGCCGGGTCGTGCGTTAAAGGCATCCATCCATGACGCTCGAAACCAAACAACGGTATTTTGAGGAGCATCGTGCGGAATCGATCCAGCACCACGAGGGCAAGTTTGCGCTTGTCAGGAACGAAGCACTGCGTGGCGTATACGACACCAATGAAGCCGCCTACGAGGCCGGTGTAGAGATCTGTGGCAACGTCCCAATCCTGTTCGGCACGACAGCCGCGTCCACTTCACGGCATACTTGCCTTCCTTGATCCATTGCTCTGTCGTGCCGCGACCGTTGTATAACTTCACCACCTTCCTCGACCAGCCGGTCATGTTGGTCACGATGAATCCAACACGCGGGAACAGTTCATCGAAATGCCACTCGACCTTGACCACCACGCGCCGGGGATGATCCCAACTTTGCGCCTGATACGAAAAGTTCTCGTAGAACACCTTGGGTTTGTACGAAGGGCGCCCCGTCATCCTGGCGTTCTGGTTGCTGACCATGCTGGTTCTTAACGTGTTCCGCGCCTTCTATCTGCGAAATCTCAAACCTCAGCGTCGTCGGTACAGCAGTATGCTTCATATCGCTCGTTGCCTTGCCGCTGAACTCTATCGGGGGCTGGGCAAACACGTCCTGCCGATCCCGACCTGACCGATCTGGCTCCGCCACTGTGCCACACCTCGCCCACACGGACCGGGCGGTGCAACGATCGTACGCCGCTCACCGGCCCCGTTTCCTCTCAGGGGTAAAGACCCGCCCCGGACTTGGCCGGATGTGTCTCGAACTTGGTCGTTTAACGCCGCGCGAATATGCCATCTCTCCCCAAAGACCCTAAACCTCGCCAGTCGTGGGCTGTAGCGCGTCACCTGCGGAATCGCTGCCAGGGAGGTTTTTCGCTTGCACTGTCCGGCTCTGCGCGCTAGACTGAAGGCCGTTCGGACCCAGGGAACACTGAGCACGCGTTGGTTGTGTCTTGTCGGCTCCGGGTTGCCCGGAGGTGGCCGTTCGCGGGACTGGAATATGCCGCTGGTTTGCCTCGCGTGCATACGGCGCGTCACCGGCCAGTGGAAGAGGCATCTGATCGCGAGACCAAGGTCGCTGTGGTGGGTGACGTCATATTGTCACCGTCCCCTGCACTGCGACATGCTCATGTCGATTGACGTTAGGAGGCGAGAGACGTGCTTCCGCTAGGACAAGCCATAGCGGGAAACGGTCCGCCAGTAGTCGCACACAGTGCGCAGACCTTGTGTCCCCCGTCCACGATGGTGTCCGCAAGACACCGGAGCGAGTTTGGAGCACAAAACAAAGATCCTCGTCTCCAGCCATCCCCGCCTTTTCCGAGTTCAACCGTAGCCTGGCGCACGGGATGCAACCGCCCGGTTGTTGGCAAGCGGTCTGCGGGGCGTGTGAATGGATGGGCAACGGCGCTGCCGTCTGTGCGAACGATCAAGCTTGCAGCCGCCGTTACGAATTATGTGCGTGTCCGGTGGAGCGGACAGACGAATCATTTCCCCAAGATGGAGGTGCGTACTGATGAACTCGAGCAAAGGTCATGATCAATGGCGTCAGATCTTCGGGATCCTGGCCGCAGCGGTCTTCACCTTCAGCCTGGCGCTCCGGGGTGCACCTTCGGAGAGAAGGAGCGTGGCGCGGTCGGACAGAGCAGACAAGGCCGTAACTCCCGTCACCAGCCTCGACCTGGGACAGAAGATCAGGATCGGGCCTGGGGTTCCGGTCAATCTTCGGATTCTGCCGCCGGTCGTGGTGGACTATCGGAATGATCCTACGTCG
>CAZJTP010000136.1:0-12408 GCA_964548955.1 uncultured Phycisphaeraceae bacterium | reverse complement strand
TAATTGGAGTCGATCCATGATGTCGTGACAACCTCCACTGTTCTTCCCTTGTAGGTCTCCCAGTCCACCAACGGTGTCACGGAGGAGGTCAATGTGTCAAGGGTGATGATAACGAAGTCATGAACGCCACGGCACGTGAGTGCGGTCTGTGTGTACCAGTTCTTGACCTGGTTGTGATTGAAGATGATGTCCTTTGCGATCCGATCCGTCCTCGGAAGACTATCAGCGATTATTGCGGCGCGCTTCTGGGGGAAGCGATAGGTCACACGGACTGTAACATCCGGATAATATGTCAATTCGCCGGATAGAGGGCGGTAGGTGAACGGTGTGACTCGTACGTCTACAAGGTTGTACTGTCGATAACCGGCTCTGCGGACGAACTCCACAACATTCTCGGGATAGGCGTCGTCACTACCGTAGACTGACTGATAGTTCTGATCATACCGGTTCCTATCTCTTGCATAGAGAGAAGGGTCTTCCGGACCAATCACACGAGGTAAGGGAGCGGGAGATATTGCGTAATTCCCCGGCAGAACGGTGCCAGCGCCTAGATCACCGATTACGTCAACCACTTCCGCGCCGGGAGGAATCGCGATGGCCACGATCTTTGAGGGAAGAGCCGGCTTCCCTGGTATGAGCAGATAGCCGAAATCCTCCACAAAAATGTCATGTCCCTGCGCCGAGGTCGTGATCTCGTAATCCGAGACGGGTACCGGTACGCTGATCATCAACGGTTCTGCCGCGGCGCGCGCAACGGGAGTGGCTTGCCCCTCCGAGCCCACGGGATCGGGATTTGAGCGTTGGCCAATGGCCGGAACAGCCGCGAACAACGGCATTGCCGCAATGAGCATCCACTTGACAACGGATAGCCGAGATCCCGATACCGGTTTGCAAATACTTGTGTCTATCATTGTCCCATCGCTTGTTTGTTAAAAAAACGTAAGAAACACTCGTAAAGAACAAACGTTTTATCGCCTTGCTCGCCAGGTTTTCAGCGCTTCTTGCCGGCGTACATCCGTTGTGATCTCCGGTTGGGCTGAAGGCTCCATCAGTCCTCGCAAGTAGTCGTTCGGCGCTGGCGCGACGCTTACGGGCACTGGGTGGGGCACGGGCATGGAATCCCCTTGAATGCTTCAACGACGTAGGTCATGTCGAGCACGTCGATTACCCCGTTCGGCTTGCATGGCCAGATATCCGTCCACCCCAACGGCGGCGCCGTACTGAGATAACCGAACGCCTCGACGATGGCCGTGAAGTCGAGAATGTCGACGCCTCCGTCGCCGGTCGACCATGCGCCATCGACAAACGGACCCGCCACGTCGCCCCACACTCCCGTTGTCACACCGGTAGGATCCGAAAGACGCGAACGACCAGGGAGATCGCAAACGGTCGAAACCACGTACCCGGCGCCGGGTACAATATCCTCACCGGTTACGTACACGACGTCGCCCCACTGTGCTAGTGTCATTACGGCGGCATCATCCTCGTCGTCCACGAGGTGGGCTATGTTGTCGGGACCCGACGGTGTGCCGGCGTACTTGGTCTGACCGCCAGTGCAATCCGGCGTCACAGCAAGCGCCGTGGGCGCCTCCGGATCAACCGATTGCGGTGTGATCACCAGGTAGCGCGAGCTGCTGTCGGATGACAGCGGTGCGACACATTCGAGCGGTCCACACTCGAGCCTGGCAACGGAAAACTCGTCCACACCCGCCTCGACGACGGACCCGTCGTTCAGATCCGATGCCTCGAAGCGAACCTTGATCTGGCTGGACGGTGTCACGAAATCGCCGACCATGAAGGTGTGCTTGATCCACCCGCCGGCGGTCGCCGGCCCGATCGTCTCGACAGGCGTCCAGCTCCCGCCGTCGTCGTTCGAGACATAAACCTTAAACAGGTCGTTGTTGGGATCGTTCCCGAAGTTGTTCGTGTACCACAAACGATAGTGAACTTGCGCGTCGTCAGACCCCAGGTCGATCGCTGGGGATATCAACCACGTGTACCCGTCGTCCACATCGGAGTTGTCATACTCGTTGTCGGTCACGTAGCACTGGCCGGAACCGTCGAAGTCCGTCGGCGGATCACCCCGTTCACCCCCACCCGCCGGGACACCGCGTTCCCACGGTCCATCCGTAAGGCCCGGGCTGTTCTCGACGGTCCACCCCAGGTCCGTCTCAAAATCATCGGCGAACACCGGCGAGAACCGCTCAACGGTGGCGGAGTACGTAAAGTCCGGGGCTTGGCGCGGATTATAGATGACACTGCTGGTTTCACCTTGGACACTGAAATAGAACCTCGGGAACTCGCCGCAGGACGCCGGTGGCAGGGTAGCCTCATAGAGATCGCCGCCGAGCGGCTGCAGCGGTTCAGTCAACCACGTCCCCGCGTCGTACCGGTAGTGGAGTTGGCCCGTCCCAGGGACGTACGTGTCGCTGATCTCCTTGATCTGGACCGTGATCGGAGTGGATTCGCCGGGTGTGAGGTACTCCGGCGGCCCGTCGGGAAGCCCGATGTTGAGCGTTATCCCGGCGTAATCCACGTAGCAGGCGTTGTAGCCGACCTCATTGCAGCCGTACTCGATCCGCATGTAACCGTCTTCGCCCCACCCGGGACCCCACGAGTTCCGCAAGAACCACACACCGTTCGAACCCTGGTTGTCGTCCCATCCGACGAGCACCACGGCATGGTTGATCTCAGTGCCTTGGCACTCGTTGAACACGCCGCCGTTGTAGCCGTGGAACGCTGAGTCGACCGCGACGGCTATCGATACTGGACCGTAATCCATGATGGCCTGCTTGATCTGGTTGACGGTTGGCGTGCTCCACTCATCGCCGATAAACTGCCAGTCATTGAGCAGATACTCATGTGGATAGGGACAGTTGCACGCAGCATCGGTGGCCGTGTACGGGAAATCCGCTTCCAGGACGGCCCCGGTCCCGCCGCACGGATCCGTCTTCCAGTGGTGATAATTGTGCGCCCACCAGCCACCATCGCAGCCCCAGCCGTCCGTGTTGCAGCTGACCAACCACTGCTCGGCAAGGTCTACCTCCACACCATCCTTGATCAGGATATTGCACTCGAACGCACCGGCCGTGCCGAACGCCCAACAGCTCCCGCAGCCGTCCTGGTCCTTCACCGAGGTGCAGCCTCCCAGGCTCCGCCAGTCGAAGGACTCCGGCAGATAGCGCTTCGGCGTGCAAGGGTCAAAACGGACGTTTTTCTGCCAGTCCTTCGGTATGACAAATCCACAGAGCTCGTCGATCGACCGGCTGGTGGCTGAGTTCTCACCCACGGTAAAAGTCCACTCATCAATCTCGCCGCGCGTTTGCAGCGCCGCGATGTCGCCAGACGAGAGCTGCCCGAACGCCGCGCCGGCCGTGGCCAGCAGGACCAACGCCGTCACCACGCCATGCATACCTATAACTGCGTCACTTCGGTTTGTTTCGCAAATCGGTGCGGTTGCAACTCCATTCGACGGTGAGCATATTGACCTGTACGCGTTCTTGGTGATTCTGCGGTTGGCCATTGGCATGAACATACCTAATCCTCCTTAAACATGTCGAGGCCGGTCGAACGTCGTCGCCGCCCACTCCGACCGCCACGCCTCCAACTCAAGCCGTGCTCATACACGTCACGACGTGAACGAGATGGCCCCCGTGCAAGGCATCGCCTGAAAGCTAACTCTCGTAGTGCCATTCCCCCCAGTTCCGCTGCCATTCCATGTTGTGGTTTCCCCAACTTCATGCGCGTACGGCGTTGTCACCGCAACACATTAGATATGCTAAACGATTTTGCCTGCTCGGTCCAGCCCCAATCGCCGTTTTGCGTAATTCTGGCAAAGGCATTACACCCGCTGGATGCTGACCGGAGGGACCCATGGCAACCGATCACAACCGTGCAAATAGATGAAACGCGCGAGTATATAACCGTGCATGGTTCTGCAGCGCACCCAAGCCGCATTGTGTTAAGCTCGCGAGGTGAAGCCTCGCACGATTATGCACGGTCAATTAGGCCAGTAACTCCTCAGCCCGGTTGACGATTCGCGAAAAGTCCAGTTTACACTTGCAGGCGTGTGTGGCGGCCGCTAGATCCGCGCCGGACCAATCGCGGTCCTGGGGTGGCAGTGCGCGGAGTAGTTCGCGGGCTTCGTACACCCGCCCGTCCTCCTCGGCATAGCTGACGTAGCGGGCGATCTTGTTCAGGTTGGCCGGTGTGTGGGCGGCCCGGCGGCAGCTTCCGTCGCAGGCGGCACAGAAGGTCCGCTCACCCTGTCGAAGCATGGTATTGACGGACCCCAACTCCTCCTTGGTCAGCGGTTTGAAGTTCTTGGCGGCGGTCGCGTTCTCGCGGAGTTCCTCGAGGTTCTTCATCTGCGAGCAGACACTGGCGAACCGTTCATCGGTCCACATCGCGCTGAGAACCGCCGTGTGAGGTGTCAGACCCTTGTCCTTAAAGGTTGGGAAGACATCCTTGATCTTCTCGACACCGCGACCCTGCTTCATTGAGACCAGACCGATGCCGGCTTTGTGGCACGCGTCGAGAGCTTTGTTGAACTCGGCGTTTTCCCGAATCAGTGTGGGATCCGCGGCTACCATGACGGCGTCCACCCAACCGCCCTTGGCTGCGGCGTTGAGCATACCGATGCGCACGTCGATCGGGTCGGTGTGCATGCTAAAGCCAAGCAACCGGACCTTGCCCGACTTGCGGACCTTCTCGGTCGCCTTAAGCCACTCATTGTCCGTGAACCACGCTATATCCTTCAGTCCGCTGTAGTAGTCGTCATCTCCGAGTGCGTGCAGGAAAAATAAATCGATGTAGTCGGTCTTGAGCGCTTCGCAGCGCTCATCCACCATCCTGACAAACTCCTCCGGGGTGCGCGGCAGATCTTTGGTGACCAGGAAGTACTCCTTGCGATGCCCGGTCTTCTGGAACCACTCAGCCAGGGTCCGTTCGGAAGCGCCCTTCAAATAGACCTTGGCGGTGTCGACGTAGCGAATCCCCAACGTGTGCATCATGTTCAAGTGACGAAGGTTCGTGGCGTAACCGGCTCCCTGACTCAGTATGGTCACCTCAATCCCGGTTCGGCCCAACTTTCGTTTGGGCAGCACCGCGGGTGCGCCTGCCTTCGGCGGATCACCACCCTTGCCCTGATCCGAGGCCAGGGCGGGAAACGCAACAGCCGCTGCCGCGGCGGCAGCACTGGAGCGGACGAAGTCACGTCGTGATACGGAACTGTTCTCATTCATCGTAAACCTCCCGTGTGAAGGAGCTGTTTATGTACGCCAATTTCCGCTCGATATCAATATCTCCTCATGCGGATTCAATACGACGTTGTTTGTGTAAACTTGTACAATGGGGGAATCCGTTCGCAAGGTGAGTTTAACCGCCGAATCGTCGCGAGCTCCTCCTCCTCCTCCTCCTCCTCGTCATCGTCGTCACGTTCGACGATCAGGACGCGCCCATCATTCCAGGAGTGCGTGTGACCAACGGCGCTACTCGCCAAAGTGATACGGTTTCCCCTCTCTAAAGAGGATCAGACGGTGCTCGCACTCTGCTGACAGCTGATTGTCACCATTGCGCCGTGCCAGCTCGATCGCCTGTTCGCCTGCGTCTACCGCCTTGTCGAATCGACCTGCTTCAGCATAGGCCGTAGCCAAAGCCAGCAGTGCCTGAGCGTTGTCATTATGATGCGCCAGGCTGACATGAGTTGCCCACCTGACCGCCTCTTCTCCGTTACGAACGGTCTCGTCCGGATGGGTCGAGAGTAGTCGAGCCAGGTAGTCGATCAGGTTGATGGCATCGGGATGTCGCCTCGCACCGTCGCGGAGCACATCGACGGCCTGGCGGGTCCGGCCCTTCCCAACCAGCAACCGGGCCAGCGAGAAACACGCACCTGCGCGATTCGGGTCGATCCGCAACGACTGCAAGTAGTAACGAATCGCCTCGTCGGTACGGCCGAACCGCGCGTGCAGGTTGGCGAAGTGGTGCAACGCAACGGGATCGTCGGGATTCAGCTCCAGCGCGCGGTCGTAATGGCCGGCTGCATCCGCGAACGATTCCGCCCGGACAAGCGCGTCGGCGTAGTTGGTGTGGGCGATGGCGCTGTTGGGACTTACCTGCACGCCGCGCGCCCAAAGTGTTAGAGCAGAGAGCCACGTGTCAGCCTGGCTGTGGAACGTCGCCCAGCTAAGTGCGGTAACCACGAGGACTGACAGCAGGGTGACGACAGCGCGCCCGTTCGGCTTCCGTCTCAACGCAGCCGCGTGAATGAACCGCAACAATCCCGCACCGACAATCACGGCCAACGCCAGAGAGGGCAGATAGCTGTATCGGTCGGCCACAAGCTGCGGGCCGCTCTGCACAATGCCGAGTACCGGAATCAATACGACGACGTAAACGATCAGTGCCGCCGGGACGGCCGGCCAACGACGCCGCAGACGCACTGAAACAAGCACCACGCTAACGACAACCGTGACGCTGATCCATAGCATCGGTCCGAACAGAACCTCGCGCGGCGGAATCTCATAGAGCGGACCAAGGTGCGTCGGCAGGAGCGTCTTCCACAAATAAAAGGTCAATCCATAACACGCCTGGGCAAGCCGCGCCAGCACGTCGTGCTCAGCCAACGTATAGAGAGCACCGCCCTCTTGCCGGGCAATCAGTGCCCACACGCCGCCGAGAAGCGCAAGCGCAACAAATGGCATCTTCTCGATCCAGACTCGCGCGTGGAAGCGGTTGGGCCCCGCGGGCCAATGAGGTTTGCCCGTATCTTCCCGCTGTGCCGCTGCATAAGAACCCTTGGAGAAATCCCGGGTTGCTCGCGTCACCCTGCCGTCACCGCGAAATCGGCGAAGCGGGTATACATCGAGAATCAGCAGTACAACCGGCAACGTAACGGCGGACGCCTTCGCCAGCAGTGATAGCGCGCACCATATCACGGCGCCGATATAGAACAAACTGCGCGAAGAACTTGACTCAGCCGACGGACAAACTACAAGCCTGCCTGCATATCGAAGGTAGCATGCCACGCTGAGCACGTAGAAAAGTCCGGCCAAAATGCCGCTGCGTGCCGCCAGCCAGGTAACCGACTCGGTACGCAACGGATGGACGGCGAAAAGCGCCGCCGCCAGCGCCGCGGACAGAACCACTGGTGCCGAAACCGTGTCATACCAAACTCCGTGTCCCGCAGCCAGAAGCCGGCGCGCGACGAAGTAAAAAGCGACGGTCGTCAATGCGTGTAGCAGGACGCTGGTCAAGTGATAGCCGAAATACTCGCGCTTCCACAGCGTCCAGTCCATCGCATAGGTCAACCAGGTCAGCGGCTGGAAGTGCCCGGCGTAGGACGTTGTGAACATCCATCGAAGGCTCTCCGCATCCAACGTCTGATGACGGACGTTGTAGAAGAGAAGGTCGTCGTCGTCCCAATCAACCAGCCCGGCGTCCAACGCCGGCATGAAAACAAGCAGAATCAGCAACACCAAGCCGATCGGAACGACGAACCGCCACGCAAACGGCGCGTCCACCCGACCGGCCGTTGCAGCACCAAATGCCGACGTCGAGCCCCCCAACACATCATCGTCAGGTGTGAGGTTCACAGACCCGGTCGGATTGGAGTGCTCAACAGACACTCATGCATTCTAGAAGCTGCCCGACGTGCGTCCAGCCGCGGCGGGTTCCCGGGCGCCGACCTGCACCATCACAGGGTCCTCGACGGGCTATCCAACTTGACACTCCAGGACGCTAAATAGCGTCGCTGATTCGTGCAACCGGTGGATGTCGAAATAGCCGATGTCTATACTGTCGTCCGTATTGCGGACTTGCGCAGGAGGCGATGGGATTGATCGATCCTACCCGCTGCCGTGAGCGATTGGCGTCGTTCCAAAGCGTTGGAGGGAGCTTTCTCGCACTCCCGGTATTCAGGTGTCGTCATCCTGACATCATGCTGAAGGTGACTTCTCAATGACATACATCGGAGTAAAACATACAATTACCATGCTGGCGGCCTCCGTAATGATCATGACCCTGTCCGTCGCGCGCGCCGACAACGGGGAATCCCTGACGGCTCCCGCGACGGACGATGTAATCGCCGCAATGATTCGCGATCTGGGCGACCCCGTCTACGAAAAGCGGCTGTTTGCAACGCGGCGGTTGTGCGCGATCGGGATGCCGGCGACTAAGAGGCTGCGGATTGCGGCGAATGGTGACGACATGGAGGTTGCGCTACGCGCTAAGGCGGTGCTTTCCGTATTGGACCGTCTCATGTTCTCCGGCGTCGAGGTGCGCCTCTCGTTTTCCAAAACAAGGATCGCGTGGGACGAACCGATCGACCTGATCCTGACACTGGTCAACCGCTCCAAACACCCCGCCCGCATACCCTTTATGATCGGCCCGAGCGGTCAAACGGCGTCCGTCGACGACGCACAACAGGTGGGCAATATGCTAGACGTGGCCGACCTGCTGCGCGTGCGAGCTTCCGAGGGCCGGGAAGTCGACCTGACCGTAGACGACATCGCCGCCGATCCCGGTGTAGTGGCCGCCGTTGGGGAGCGTCTCAACGGCGGGCCGAGCAGCCTGCTGGGTCCCAAACAGGAGGCGATGGTCACGGCCTTCGCGTTCAACCGCGGGTGGGCCCGATACCGACTCCTTGATGCCGGCGTTTACACCGCTGTGTTGGACTACACACCGGAATGGGACGATGACGTGCTGGCGGCACAGCGTGTCGGCCGCGTGGTCAGTAACCCGGCTACGATCACGGTGACGACCGGCGCGCCGGCGGCGGTCTCGCGGGAAGGTGCGGAGGCGTCACTTACCGTTCACCGCGATGGGCTGTTCATCGTCGCCCAATTGACCAATCGCACGGATCAGACCGTGCTTGTCAACAAGAACTTCGGGCGATCGCCTCCATTCGCCGAGGGTCGCTGGGTCTACCTGCGCGACGGGACGAGACACGAGGTCCCGGTGATCCACAAGCGGGCGGCCTCGTGGCACGACTTCGATGCGGCCTTACTCGTGGAGGCAAAACCCGGCCAGTCGATCGAACTGGCCCGGATTCACCTGGCTGAGCTGCGTCGGACACTGGTCGATGCGGGTGCCAAACTCGGGGACGACCGCTGGACGGTCCACTTCAGCTACGCAAACCTCTGTGACCGCCAGTGGCAGATTCGGCAGGATTCAGCCCTGCTCGGCAATCCGAAGGCACCGGCTATCTTTCAGCATTCCCTTCCACGGCGGATACTGTCGACAAGGCATACCAGCAATCGGCTTACAGCACCGAATACGGACTGACCGCACCGCACGTACGAGGAATCAGCTCTCACCCGGAAGTGCCGGCGGTCGATCCCTTACCACCGACGTCGGAGGCGGCGCGCGTACTGTACATCTGCGTGCCCGCTTGCATTTTGTCTGTTTGACGCTGTTTGCGCTCATTCCTAGAATCCGCCCCGATGACGAACACTCCGGCACGACGCCCTGACCGCAAAGGCAAGACCGGCGCTAACGATCCCTCTGTAGCGTCCCGCATGTCCTTCGGGGATCACCTGGAGGAGCTGCGAAGCTGCACCATAAAAGCGACGGTGGGCGTGGTGATCGGGACGATCATTTGCCTGATCTTTGGGAAACAGATTCTCGGGATTATCTGTCTGCCGCTCTTGATCGTGCAGCATGCCAACGGTCTGCCACCCCATCTGCAGGTCCTTGCACCGACGGCCGCCTTCATCGCATATCTGAAGATCGGATTCCTTTCCGGCTTGATCCTTTCGATGCCCTGGGTGCTCTATCAGATATGGGCTTTTGTCGCATCCGGTCTTTACACGAAGGAACGCCGGTTCATGAAGATGCTCGTGCCGACGTCCCTCGGACTGTTCGTGCTGGGTGTTCTGTTCCTCTATACCATCGTTCTGCCGGTGGTGCTCCACTTTTTCATCACCTTTAACAAGACCTTCGGTACGCCCGATCTGACGCCAACAGCCTTTCAAAAATTGCTGCTTCCGGATCAGGAACCAATGACGCTGCCGGCCGGCCTCGACAAACACCTGGATGTTCCCATCGTTCGGGAGGATCCGACGGACGCAGAGCCCGGCGACGTGTGGGTCAATGCGACTGTCCGGCGGCTGGTCGTCCAGACTGACACCGAGCTCCTGTCAATACCGCTGGAGACGGGGGCATTGCCAATCCCCATGCAGAGCCAGTTTGCCATCGACTTCTACATCACGTTTGTATTGATGTTGGCCCTGGCTTTCGGCATTGCCTTCGAGACCCCGATCGTGGTCTTCTTCCTGGCGTGGAGTGGGATTGTGACGAGGGCGGCGATGGCCCACGGACGGCGCTACGTCCTGCTCGCCACGGTCATCGCCGCCGCGATGCTGACACCACCGGATGTGATCAGCCAACTATTGCTGGCGGGGCCGATGTACCTGCTGTTCGAAATCGGCCTGCTGGCGGCCCGCATGACGGAACGGAAGTATGCCGCCGACGCCGGGTAAACCAGGATGCATCAATCCGGCGTTATGTTCGGTCGGGCCCTGAAAACATCATCGGTTATCCAAAGCGCTGCAACCTGCGGCTACTATTCATCTACCTCAGCGCGGTGGCCGATTTCCCGTTTGAGGCCCTCGTGCTCACGGGCCTTTTGGCACGCGTGTGTGTGATTGGTATCCTAATCAGGAGTGGGTAGGCAACCGTTACGACAAACGGCACACAAACCACCGACCGCGGCACCTGGGACTCGCTAACGAGCTATAGTGGGAACCCGGCGTCCGGCAAGGAAGTGCATGGAGTCATGAACACAGACAAACCGGTCAGTCTAAATCTCAATGTTCGCGGCCTAGGCCTCTCGGCGACCCTGGCGATCAACGAACGTTGCCGCGCGTTGCGGAACGCGGGTCGTACCGTCTGCAACCTGGGTCTCGGCCAGTCGCCTTTTCCGGTTCCTCGATCCGTCGTGGAAGCGCTGAGGCTCAACGCGCACGAGAAGGATTACCTTCCAGTCAGGGGATTGCCGGCCTTGCGCGAGGCGGTTGCCGAATCCCACTACAAGCACGATCACGTCGAAGCGCACCCCGACGGTGTGCTGATCGGTCCGGGCTCGAAAGAATTGATGTTCCTCCTGCAACTGGTCTACTACGGCGAGATCATCGTCACCACGCCGTGCTGGGTTTCGTATCTGCCGCAGGCCCGCATCATCGGCCGCACTGTGGGCACAATCGCGACAAAGGTCGAGCAGAAATGGAAGACCACCGCCCCGCAGATGCTATGGTCACTGGAGCTTGCCCATGACGATTACCGACCGCGGCTCCTGGTCCTGAACTACCCGGGCAACCCGTCGGGCCAGACATACTCTGCGGAGGAGTTGGCGGAAATCGCCGAAATCGCCCGTCGGTTCCAGGTCGTCATTCTATCCGACGAAATCTACGGACAGCTCCACCACCGGGGCGAGCACGTATCCATCGCCCGGTTCTACCCCGAAGGCACAATCATCAGTTCAGGTCTATCCAAGTGGTGCGGCGCGGGTGGGTGGCGTCTCGGGACGTTTTGTTTCCCACCGAGCCTTTATTGGCTGCTCGACGCGATGGCCGCCGTGGCCAGTGAGACGTACACCTCCGTCAGTACTCCGATCCAGTTCGCCGCCGCCCATGCCTTTCGAGGTGGCGCGGACATCGAGCGCTATCTTTGGCATGCTCGGCGGATTCTTGCCATGCTCGGCCGCCAATGTGCAGAGATACTCGGTCGAGCGGACGTAAGCGTGCACATGCCCGAGGGGGCGTTTTACCTTTTCCTTGACTTCTCGCCATTGCGCGAACGGCTCGCCAAACGGGGTATCATGGATAGCCCTACGCTCTGCAGCAGTCTGCTTGAAGAGGCGGGCGTCGCCGTTCTGCCCGGGGAGTCATTCGCACGGCCGGAGGCGGAGCTGACCGCCCGGCTTGCATATGTGGATTTTGACGGGGCACGCGCGCTGGCTGCCAGCGAGAGAATCCCCTTGCACACGGAACTGCCGGCGGATTTCACCCGGCAATGGTGCAGCCGTGTCCTAGAGGGAACGGAACGATTGGCCCAATGGGTCTCCACCGATTCATGGGCGGGGCCGCCCGCGTGACGTAGCGGAATGAAGCCGCCGCCGCCGGGTAGTCAACGCCGGCACAGCGAGTCAAGGATCGTGACAAACGCCGACCGCCCCGCTGCCAAGATCGCTAACGTATCTTGGACGTGACGGCTTGTCCAAGGTATCCTGCTACCATGTCTGGTTCCGGCACGAACGAGACAATACCATGTCCCCGGATCATCCGTGATCTGGTCGCGCGTTTCAGCCAACACCTCGATTCCTACAGACAACAGACGTACAACGAGACGCAGGTCCGCCGGGAGTTCATCGATCCGTTTTTCACGGCCCTCGGTTGGGACGTGGAGAACAAA
>CAZJTP010000135.1:0-12489 GCA_964548955.1 uncultured Phycisphaeraceae bacterium | reverse complement strand
GTGCTCGCTGCTGCCGGGGCGAACCTGCGTAAGCTGTTGGGACTGTACCGTCGTGAGGCCTGGGGGTTGTTCTAGGCGTTGATCGCGATGCGGAATCCGGTACGGGCTGTGATGCGGTGGAACTCATGCAGCCTCTGTCGGTGGTTCTGTTTGGCTCTACCGCACTGTCAGCCAAATCCGGTCGAAGAATCGCAGCGCCCTCGCCGATTTATGCTGTCGCCGAGTAGATCGTTTTTCAGGGACGACCCAGTACGTGTTTAGCGTGCCCAGAGGCCGTCGAGCAGCTCCCCTCCTTGCGAAGGAGGGGGAGGTTCATCGCCGACTCGTAGACCCCCCTTAACCCCCCTTGGCAAGGGGGGACTCAGTGGGGTCTCTCACCGGTCGGGTGGCATGTCCGGGCGAGGCGCGGACATTCTCGACGTGAGATCATGCTCGCCTACGCCGAGCATGCCACCCATCCGGCAAGCCGCAATACACTACTGTTGCATCAACCATAGATTTGCGGGTGGGGTGCCATGGGCAAACTTGTTTGCCCGTGCCGATCAAGTCTGGCCACGGGCAAGCTGGGGCTTGCCCATGCCACCCGCCTGCGTGGTCGTGCTAAGGGAGATCCTCAGCCCCCCCTTGGGCCTCCGCCCCCGCGACGAAGGGTTCTGAGACCGTGCGACAGAGCCTGTGGGACCGACTTTCCAGTCGGTCATGAGACAGGCTGGAAAGCATGTCCCACAAGGATTTGTTGGGCGCGTTTGAGACTCGGCATCGGAAGTTAATAGCGAATGCAGAATGGCGCGTTGCGGATCACTCAATCCGGGCACAGGCCAAGATTCCACTACCTTCCCTGCAAAGAGGGGTGGGAAGCGAACGACCGACCCTTGGGGCAACCGACATGGGGTCGCTTCGCGTCCGCTTCCCACCCCAATCAACACAGTTGTGTACGACTGGCTTTAGCCCGCCGCAAAAGACGTCATCCTTTCGCCAATTCGATTTCTGCCTCCTACGCCGTCGCCACGCGACGCCGTCTCATGATTACAACCGTCGCAGCCGCAACCACCAACAGCCCCATCACAACCAGACCCCACTCGGAAACAGTGGGAACACGGATTATCCTGTCCCCGAGGGGGTTGTCAGGGGGATTCTCGAAATCGAATGGCTCCGCACCGGTGTAATCCACCAACCCGAGCGTGGTCTCTGAAGTGATTGTGCACACGGATGTTACGTTGTCGAGCCACAGCTTAGATTGAATACCGTCACTGTGATCGTCAATCACCGCAAAAACGACAAGGACGTTTTCCCCGCAGCCCGGGACCGACACCTTTATGTCTTCTCCCGTAGGCCCGGCGGCAGGGGGCAGGAACTTATACGTAAATCCCCCGGACGATTTCAGAAAGATGACGGCGTCATCGTCGATGTCGTCCTGGTGGAACTCGTAGTCAAAGGTGACCGTACAGTAGTCTGCTCCACTTCCGCAGTCAAAGATCTGATACGCCCCGGAAGTGTCGCACCCCGGATGCTGCTCGAGTGCCGGGATCTGATTCCCTAACCAAAGCAGATGGCGAGCGCCCGGGCTTGGGCCCTGCGGATAGGGGAGGTTGTATGGAGCGGCCCTGAAGGGCTCATAACAATCCGTTGGATTATTCTGCCACCCGATCTTCCATGGATCGGTGGAGCTACCCTCGAAATCACCGTTGACAATGCCACCCATAGCGGATGCCGTGGACAACAACGATACAGCTAGCATCAAACACACAATCTGTGCGAGTTTTCCGTTCGTTTTCATTTGAGTTATCCTTATTTAGCGAATCTTGTCACTGCAACGACAATAAACAGTGGGTAGGGAGCGCTTGTTCCCCACAATGATGATCCCGGGTTAGCGTGCATCCGGAGGGGCGCGGGGTTGAAGCTGAGGAATGGCAAAAAGTGGGAAACAGGAAAACGTCTGTGGCGCGAGACGCGCCCCGTTGGTGTCCGATCCGGCGGCGGGGCGCGGTCGTGGCACGGCGACGCGGACGCGGCTTAGCGCCGAAAGCAAGCAGGCGTTGACGTAAGCAACGATGAAGGCCACAAGGACGTAGCCGAGTGCCCCGCCAATCCAGTGCATGAGTGTCGTGTCGCCCTCCGCCTGCCCGAGGAGGCCGTTGTGCAGCCCGAGCGGCTGGAACGCGAGCTCGACCCCCATCCAGGCGACACCCAGGACAAACGGGCTGAAACCGATCGACCGGGTAAGCCGGGCGCCGGCAAACGCATAGATCGCAGGAATAGCCGCAAGCAGCGGCAGGGAGCTAATGGAGAGGGAGCAGGCCGGGTCCGGCTGAGCAATCAAGAATGCGTAGAGCAAGAGGCCCCATAGAGCCCCGCCCGCCATGGCGCACACCGGCCGGCACAAACGGATCACGATAAACAACGGCACCAGCGAGAACCAACTGCACCACGCGTGACCCGGTGACCCGATCGCCAGTGCCATCAGGTATGCACCGACCAGCAGCGACACGATCAGGGCTGACGTCTTGACCGTGCGCGTCCCGCGCCGAACCGAACCGATTGAATATGCCGCCTGCACGTCACAGTTCCTGTAATGACGTACCACGCAAAGCGCCTGCCGCGCTTGAAGCGCTGCCAACAAAGAGATGGTTGGAGAACGGAACCTTTTCCCCGGTCCGGCCCCTCCAGGCAAAGTGATCCGCCGGTTTCAACCGTCCTGACACCGACGCTTTCTTAGCGTTTAAGAATCTCCACGAGTGCTCAAAAGGCGACCGCTCGCCCCGTGATATCAATCACCCGTCAGTTGATATTCCTGCCTCGCGCGCTTGATCGCGCCAATCGACTCCAAAAAGCAGATGACGTTCAAGATGCTCTGGACGCCGCGCACCGGCGCCCGATAAAACACTTATTGAATACCACCCCACGACATGAAATTCAACACAAAAAGTTTTACTTTACACAGCAGACATAAACCGTTGTCACTAAAGGAGTTACGGAACATGGTGAGCGATGCCGGACACTACTACCCGCGGGCTTCAAACCGGTTTCGCCGACATGGGCCGTCTGAAACCGGGATCGCCATGGCGCACGGTGACGCCGGGGAAACGCCACATTCATGGCAGTGCCATCGCGTAAGTGCGTTAGATGGCAAGTGGTAGCACGTGTGACAAGCGAACGTCACCATCGTTCGCGTGAGGCTTGTGTCTCGTGCTAGTGTACCGTCAGTTTTGAATTTGCGCGTTGACTCGTTCGGCCATCTATCGAGACCGGTCATTACACTGGCGGACAAGCCGCCAGTGGCACCCAATCCCAAACCAACAAACTCAAACTTGACAGAACACTAGCTACGCACCATTCGCAAACCATGGTCAGTCGCCCGCTGTTGAACTTGTCTGCGCCGGGCGTGTGCCGCCCGGTGCTTGCAGCAGCTTGGCTGCGCCGAGCTCCTCGAAACGCGAGAGGTCGGTCCAGAACGTCCCGTCACCGGCGAAGAACAGGCGGATCGACTCGGGCTTGAAGTTCTCGGCGAAGGTGTAAAGGTTGTACGCCTGGCCGCTGCCGAAGGCCTGGATCAACATCTGGTAACCCTTCGCCTCGCTCTCCTTTTTCATCTTCACCACGTCGGCGTTCGCCTGCCCGAGGATTTCGGTGCGTTGGGCGACAAGCTGAGCGACCTCCTCCTGGATCGTAGCCACCTCGAGCTGAGCCTGCGCCTCGATCTGTGCCGCCTCCTTTTCACCCTCCGCAAGGATGTTCGCCACCATCACGCGCGTATTCGCCTTGACGGTCTCGCGGGCAATGTCCACCTTCTTGCGTTCTTCTTCGAGCTTGGCCTTGACAGCCGCCGTTTTACGCTGTTTGACTTTGGTGAGCTGACTCTCGATCGCGATGAAGCTTTCCTGAATCGTCCGCTTGAGATCTTCTCCGCCCGCGACACCGGTCGTCGGAGCGTGGACCTCAATCTCACGTACCAGCGCGAGCAGAACCTCGATATTCTTCGCGAGGCAGATCCGTTGCAGTTCCGCCGTCAGTGCTTTCTGGAACATCTCGCGTTTCTCGCCCTGAATGAAATCCCTGGCTGCATACGTCGAACCGATGTTCCGGCAGATCGAGCGAAGCTGCGGCCCGATCACCTTGTCGAGCACGCGTTCGGTGTTGCCGAACTCGTTGATGATCTCTGCGGCATGCTTCGGGTGGATCCCCCAGATCACCGTCACCCCGACGCGGATGAGATAGCCCGTGTCCGACGGGAAGGAAATGCGAAGATTATCGGACTCTGTGATCCTGACCTGCGAGTACTCGTTGAAGCCAATCTCCAGCAGCGTGACCTTCTGGAGCTTGGGGTTGATGAAGTAGACGCCCGGTTGAAGCACGTCGCGCAGCGTTCCACGTTCACCGGGTTTGGCCAACGGACGCACGAAGCTGACGAGTTCGCCCTCCGCGGTATCACCGGACGTACCTGCGGATTCATAGCCGAGCTCCGGCGGTGTTTCCGTCTCGGATGCCTCAGGCTGATTACCAAAAAGGTTCGTCACCACGCCGACGAACCCGGCCGGAATGACGATGGCAGGATGAAGCTGGACGTCGTACACATGCGGATTGATCTTGTATGTGCCCGGCGTAAGAACCTCCTCAAGGATCCCCTGCACTCCTGATTCGCGTTTGACGATCACCTGTCCCGGTTCCGGCTCCTTGCCCACCTTCCGCGTCACCACGCCGATCCGTGGGAACTCGCCCTTGAACTCGAACGTACCGGTCCGCAACGCGTCTCGCTGCCGTTTGCTCAGCGAATGCACCCATTCCCACGTGCTCGGATCACCCGAAGGAATCGTCGTCAGCGACTTTAGCTCGTAACCCCAGCTATAGGGGTTGTAGAAGTATCGCCCCGGTCCCAGGACGTCCTCCTGAATGCCTTTCTGACCGCTCTCGGTGGCGACGAGCTGACCCGGCGGCAGCGGCTGCCCGGTCTTGCGGATCAACACCGCGCACATGTCTTCCGGCACGTAGACGCGAAAGGCAAACCACCCGACCGCCCCCACGAGTGCAGCCGCCACAAGTACCAGACCCACTGCCGCAATGATCAAGTTCCGCATCATCGGTCACCTCCTTGTGAGGACGTATCTGTGAATGTTTGAAACTGCTTGAAGATCTCCGCGAACGGTCCGTCCGTGTTCGACAGGATCGAGGTGATCGACGGGGCCACCCGCTGCAGGAAGAACTGCTGAGCGTAGGTGACGCCGTCACCGAAGGCTTGGACAGACATCGCCAACGGCTCCGCCCGTGCCTGATACTCAAAAAGGATGACGTTTGCCTCGGCCTGCCCACGGGATCGGATGGCCGCCGCCTGCTTGTGAGCCGCCTGCAACTCGAGCTTCCCGACCTCCAGCTCTCGATTGGCCTGCGTCACGGCGACGACCTTGTGCTGCTCCGCCTCTTTCGTCACCGTGACAACCTGCCGACGCCCATCGCCGATGGCCATGTTCTGCCCCTGGAGTTCGCGCTGCTCGACAAGCTGCGCTTCGGCCTTGGCCTCTTCCATCTGGTTCGTGGACCGTTCGACCTCCTGATCGGCCTGCTCGCGCTGGCCGATCAAGGCGGCGATCTCAGCCGGCGGCTGGATGTCGCGCACCAACACCGATTTAATATCAATCCCCTGCTTCCAGCACTCCCGCTTCACCTCCGATAGCAGCCGCTCCTGAAACGCCGTCCGGGTTTTCCCACTGATGAACTCGCGCGCCAGCAGCTTGGAGCCCTGGATTCTGGCGATACTGCGAGCGTTGGGCAGAATGATCTTGTTAAGGATGTCCTCCTCGTCACCATACGCGACGGTGACCTCCGCCACACGGTCGGGCCGAATCGCCCACTCGTTCGTCCCTTCGAACGTGATCATGAAGCTGTCGTTGGACGGGAAATGGATCGCACCATCACCGAGCATGTCATACTTGTGGCTGCGAACATCGACGATCTCAATCCGTTTGAGGTACGGATTGTAGTATTCCAGGCCCGGCGGGAGTACCCTGCGCTGCACGCCCTTTTCTCCGGCATCGACCGTGTAGGTGTTCTGCCGCTTGGGGTCGTCGCCACTAAGTAGTGTCACAACACCGACATGACCCTCGGGAACCTGAATGGCCGGGAATCGCTGCACCTCGTAGGCCAGCAGGTTGATGTTGTGCCGCCCCGGTTTGAGGATCTCCGCGACCGGACCGCGTTCATCCGGCGAAGTGGCGACCGTCTTGGGAAACGGAAGCGGTTTGCCGTATTTGCGGATCAGCACGCCGATCTCGTTCTGGCGGATGAGCGTTGCCGCCTGTTTGATCGCTCTGAAGGAGTAAGGGTTCGGGAAATACCGCCCCTCCGGCAGGACTTCATAACAAACGCCCTTATAGCCGTCGCGGACCTGCTCCTCGGTCTCGCCCGTCTCGGCTGCGATGGCTCGAACCAGTTCCGGGTATAGAATAACCTGGTCCCCGAACTCGCCGGTCAGCTCTGCCGGCAGGGTCTTCCCGGTCTTGTTGACCAGCACCAGGATTTCGTTCGCATCGACCTCGACGCGAATCACGAACCAGAAGACCGCGCCAACCAGAAGGAACAAAAGCAAGACGCTTCCGAACGCCGCCGGCAGCACCGGCAACCGGTAGTCCGGTATCGAAGGTCGTACGATGTTGTCACGATGTTCAGCCATAGGGAATGTCCTTTCGCAGCTCAGCGCTTCAAGATGAATCCAAAAGCTGGCCGCAGTGCGCACAGTACTTGGCGCACCCCGGATTGACGTTGCGACATCGTCCGCACACCCTTGTTCGCGCCAACGTTCGGGCGGACATGGCACGGCGCACGAAGATCAATCCCGCGACGAAACACGCCACGAGCACAGCTGCAACAATGATGGTCATGGGGCCGACATAAGTCATAGCCCGTCTCCCTGCCCCCGCGATCCGCGCGGAGTATACCACGTTCACAGTCCGTCCGCTGTTATAAATCCTACCCGCGATTGGAACGACCCCGGTGGGCTGAGTCGCGGGCTTTGCCCGACACAGGTTTCGGCGTGCAGAGCACGCCCCCCATTACTTGATGCGGATGAGAGTCGCTGCGCCAAGATGTGCGCAGGATAGCAGAAGTACTGAGTCGTCCCTGAAAAACGATCTACTCGGCGACAGCATAAATCGGCGAGGGCGGTACGATTCTTCGACCGGATTTGGCTGAGAATGCGGTAGAGCCAAACAGAACCACCGGCAAAGGCTGCATGAGTTCCCCCGCATCGCAGCCCGTACCGGAGTCCGCGTCACGATGAACGCCTAGAACAACCCCCAGGCCTTACCGACTTCCTGGTGGACGACATGCTGGCCGCCCCCGATCCGAAGGTGGCCAAGGGCAACGAGAAGGGCGATGTTAAGAACCCGGCCAAGCGATCCGAGCGAACCTATCTGACACCCATCCCCGCTATCGGTACGTTGGCGGAACTCGGCCCCATGCTGCTCCAACAATGCGAGAAGGATCTCGACCGCGAGGGAGCGGTTGCCCTGTACTACTCCACGTTCGACGATCCCGAGGACGGTGAGCCCTGCCGCCCTAGCATCGATGCGGTCCTAGACGCCGTGTGGCGGCGCCAAGAGCCGTAAGTGCTTGAAATACAATGACTTACGAACGGGCACTTGCCCTATCGAGAGTAGTGTTGTATAATCTATACAACAGCACCTCGTCACGGGTGCTCAGTCGGGAGAACGTAGAAGAGGAAGAAATCATGGTACCGGGAACCTTCGGCGAGTTCTTTAAGGACCGCCGTATCCAAATCGGCAAGACGTTGCGGCTGTTTTGCGAAGAACACGGCTTCGATCCCGGCAACATCTCTAAGTTGGAGCGCGGACGCATAGCGCCACCGGCGTCGGAGGACAAGTTGTCCGAGTACGCTGAAGCGCTTGAGTTGAAGCGTGATACCATCGAATGGCGAGAGTTCCTTGACCGCGCAGCGGCAGGACGTGGAGAGTTGCCGGCGGATCTTCTTGCAGATGAAGAGTTGGTGGGCAAGCTGCCGGTGTTGTTCAGGACGTTACGGGGCGAGAGAGTAGGTGAGGATGAATTGGACGGACTGATCGATCGAATCCGACGCGCTTAAGGAAAGCAGACAAACAGCATGGATGTACCATATCTCCACGACGACGAGCTCCGGTCACGAGCTGAGTCATTTCTGGATCGACATCACCATGAGCGTTCGTTGCCAATCCCGATCGAGGAGATTATCGAGCTGCAACTCAAGTGGGATATCATCCCCATACCAGACCTGCTCGTAACATACGATGTCGATGCCTGGATAACGCGCGACATGACGGCGATCTACGTAGATGAACACGTATGGGCGAACCGGCTAAACCGCTGCAGGTTTTCGTTCGCTCACGAGACCGGTCACGCCGTATTGCACCAGAAGATATTTCGATGTCTGGCCTTCGACTCGACCGTAACCTGGAAACTTGTACAAGCCGAAATCCCCGACTCATCCTACGTGCGCCTGGAGTATCAAGCGAATGCGTTTGCCTCCTATGTGCTCATGCCCGACTATGTTCTTCGGGATCACTTGGGAGTCGCGAGGGCGTAAGTTGACTAGAAGGCTGGACAGGACGCGAAGGTGTCAGACAGCTTTCGACGCACAGTTGTCATACAGATTCTGTCCAAGGAGTTCGTCGTATCCGAGGAAGCGATGCGCAGACGACTAGAGAAGGCTGATTTGTTACCATGATCTTGGTGTCAAATCGGGTATCGGGTCGCTCCAGCGATGCGTTGCCCGGCAGTGCGGCGAAAAGGACATGTCGTACGAGTTGTTCCTGCAGCAACTGGCCGAGGCCGAGCCGCTCGCCCGCAAGGCTGTCGAAGGCCAACGCAGATTGTCCGGAGACGAAGCCCACGATACGCTCTACTACAAGGATACGCTTGCCGTGATTCTCCATCAACAGGGGAAGCTCACCGAAGCGGAAACGCTCTTCCAATCGATCGTGAAGCTGGGCCCCCACCCGGAGGTTCGAATGAACTACGGCCGTTGTCTGACGGACCTTGGTCGATACGAAGATGCCGAGAAACACCTGCTCGCAGGCTATCAGACCTACAACCCTACGAAGCGGAGCTGGGATATCCGCACCCGTAAGACCCTTGAGGGCCTGATCACTCTCTACGAAGCCCGGGACGCGGCTGAGCCGGGCCAGGGTTATGCCGAAAAGGCCGCCGAGTACCGTGCCCTGCTGCCGGCGGGCGATGACTCGGACACCTCTGAAACCCCAACCCCCTGAGGAACTGATTCCCCTTGGCGTACGTGTCGAGAGGTGATGTTCAGTATACGCAGGCAGTCTTCAAGCAACCTGCCGTTGACAACGTAAATACCCGGACATCCCTCGTAGGTGTTCGTCGATACCCGCCGCCGTACATGTCACTGGATCGAGGGTGAGCCGAAAGATACAGGGCGGTGGAACACGTTTGCTCGGTTATTCCCACCTTGAAAGGAACCACGTGGTCGGTGAGGGACATTTGCAGTCAAACCCTGACACGCGACGGTTTGATCGAGTTGTGGGAGGCCGCGTACAACGACAGGAACAAGCTGGACCGGGCCCGCAAGCTGTGTCAGCCTTGTGTCTCGGCGGTACTGGATATATCAAACGAGCAGGAGCGACCATGACCTTTGGATGTTGGCAGAGTTTTACGGAAGGAGAACCGGCGTGTTGGTGCTCAGCAGAAAAGTCAGCGAGAAGATCATCTTGAGGGATACCGAAACGGGAGAAGCCCTTTCGGTTATGGTGGTGGAAATCGTGATACGCGACGGCATCCCGACTTGCGTTCGGCTCGGCATTGATGCGAGCCGGAGATTCAGCATTGCGAGGGAAGAAGTCGACGGTGGATGCGTGCGATCCGCCGATCCATCAAGTCAACCTTCGTGATACGCAAAGCCATCATCGTGGTGCTTACGCTGGGAGCGGTGGAGACGGACCGGGAGAGCCGAGATTATCAAACAGGTTGAGCGGTGTGCGAGGTCAGGGCAAGCGCCCATGCGAGTGCGAGGACGGCCAGGGCGCCCATTCCCAGCAAGAGTTGGGTTCCCGCCGCGAGTTCAATACGGTTGCCCAGCTTAGCGTACAGTGTGCCGAGCACCATACCCGCAACGAAGCCAGCCACGTGGGCAGCGACGTCCGTTCGCACCCCACCCGTGCCGAGGTAGCCCAGCAAGACAACGCCCCCCACAAGCGGTGCCCAGCGCGCGAGTTTGGATGCGTGCAAGTGCCGCCGTCGCATCCACATATATGCCGCCACAATGCCCAGCGCTGCGAAGACCGCCGTGGAAGCTCCAACGGAAGTGTGGCCCGGCTGGCGGATCATGGCATTAAGCAGGTTGCCTGCCGCTCCCGCGATCAGGATGCTGACCCACGCCAAACCAGAGCCGAGTAGTTGACCGGCAAATAGCCCGACCAGACCGCCGATCACAATGTTGGCAACCAGGTGAGCCAGGTCGACATGCAGGGTAAGAGCGGTTACCGCACGCCACCACTGACCGTGTCGGATAAGACCAGCGTGTGTTTTTCCGGCTGCAAACCAGTCGAAGGCGAATGTGTGTTGGTGTTCAAGGATGGCAACGAGCAGCAACACTGCGGCATAGCCCGACACGCCTCTCCAGCCGCCGGATCGTTGAGGAAGCGTCGTGGTGATTGCTGGCCAATCACGATCCTCCTGGGCGTAAGCATCGAGTTCTGCCCAGGCTCGCGCCGCATCCGCAGCTGCCACGACAAGTGTGAACTTACCCGCCTTTCCATGGATTTCGTAGCCAATGCCCGCGGCTTCGAGCACCAGGGCGTGTTCGCGGCACTCCTTCTTGTTATCCGAAGTATAGACGACCTCCACTGGTTGCTGCCGACTCTTCATACCCGACCATTGTATCTAGGATGGCAAATCGCGGCAGTTCTTGGAGCAGCCTGGAGGGGGCGGCTTGTTGATTCCCCCCTGTCGGAATCATGCGTGCCGTCGATCACTACACATCGTCATCGCTCCTCCAAGTTCGCACCCTCCGCTCCCAACACCTCGGCACAATGTGGGTCCACTCAGCGAGCTCGGTTATGCACCTTGCGGTGCCGCTGGATGGCCCGGGTCGGCAGCTTGTTCCTGGTGACCCCCTTCTGAAACCGTGCGCCCCTTTCATGCCAGAGTACCTCAATGAGCGATATACACCTTGTACTTGTAAGTCACGTCCAGTTTGATCCCGGTATGGCGGGCAGTTCCCAGGTGAGAATCTGCCGTTGGTTCACCCGCCGCAGCCCCCTGGCCGTGGTCTCGATGGATGCTTGCGGCGTTGATTCCAGCACTTCCCCGGACAGTTTTTTTATGCGAGAACTCTTAGCAACCGGACCATCATGCGCTATGGCGGGCACGTGCCCGGACCGGCGAACGGATACGGTTGACCCTTGAACGCATCAAGTATCTGCGTAACGTCCGTCGAGATATTGACTTTCCAGTCTACAGTGTTCGGATCGACGTCGGCCCTCGCCTTGATCGGAGCGCCAAACGAATTCTTGAACTTCTCCAAACACGCGGTGACATCAAGTGTCACATCGATGGTCCCGTTCGGCGCGGTCCAGTGCGTGCCGTCGTAAGTGTTGCAGATGTCGCCCCACATGCTCGTGTTGATCGTCAGCGGTTCCGAGTAGTTCGCCTCATTACCAGGGTTGCAGTCGCAGTCGATGGCCTGAACGTTATAAGTGGCGCCCGGCACGATCTCGCAGTCGGTCACGTGTAGCAACCCCACCAAGCCGAAGTCGTGGCAGTATTGAGTTGCCTTCAGGTTCGCGGACCACATGGTAAGGGCGGGACCGCCGGGAACCCACGCGGGACCGCATCCCTCCGGCGGCGGCGTGCTCTGCCCACTGTTCTCGCATATCTCCACCGGCTCACCGACCCACACCTGCGTGTCCTCGTAGGTCGAGAATTCGCTCGGCAGCGTGGTCAATGTCACGCGTAGCGCCGTTTGCATCCCGGGATTGCCCGGCACGAACGAGATGTAGCGGTTCTTGTCCACACCGTCAGGTTCCGCCGTCGGGGCGCCGAGGAAACTCCCATCGCAAATGGCGACCAGGCCGTTCTCCGGAATTACCACCGCGCCGTTATCCGTCAACTCCTCATAGTAGACCCTACAGTCATCGAGCGTCACGTGCGATCCCGCTCTCAGAATCAACTGATGAACGTAGAGCGCTTCCATCCCGGTGCCGTCGGTATTCGGAAATCTGTTCACGAAAGTGACCGCACCGCCCGTTGCAATCTCGATCGTTCCGACTGCAAAGTTCGTGTCATCCTCGGTGCCGAATCCGGCAAACGATGCCCCGAGGTCACGGCCAGCCACTTCGATGACCTGTGCCTCTTGGCTACTCCGGGACGCGCCGCCGCCTAGCAACATCCCGCCGCTGCTCCAATCAAAACACTCGGGGTATAGGGACTGATTATCGAAGTTGCCGCCCAGTTCCAGCGGTACGGTTGAATCGTAGACCACATCGA
>CAZJTP010000134.1:0-12568 GCA_964548955.1 uncultured Phycisphaeraceae bacterium | reverse complement strand
CCGACATCCGTTCGATGCGATCACGAGGCTTAACGCTCAAACGCATCGCTACTGAACTGACCGGCCGTGGTGTGCCGACGAAGACGGGCAAGTCCTCGCGCTGGTCGCATCAGGCCATCGCGCGGATTCTCAACCGAGGGCGCCCAGGGAGTCTATCAGCCAGCTAAGTTATACCATGCAACGAACCTACCCCCCGACACCGGCTTGGACTAACTCACGCTCGCCGATAAGCTCAGCCACGCTATGATGGACATGGCCAAGCTGGTCGACGATGGCGTCCCGCTGATCCGCAAGCCGTAGGGACCCCGCAAGCGGTGCGTCGTCCAATTGCCACATGGCTTTGGCCAGCGTTGCCAACACATCGACTAGCGTATCATTCGCCAGCGTCATCACGTGGACATCCGCAAGATCGGCCATCGACGACACACACGCCGTGCTCATGCTACTTCCGCCTCATCGCTGTCTATCTCACGATCTGAGGCTGCTTCCTTAGCCTCACAATACCCGGTGTATTGCTTCTCGAAACTGGCCATGGTCATCAGACACTCCGCCGTTCGAGGTCTTTGTGACCGAACATGCCCCAAACATCAAGAGCCCACATACTCTATTACCACGCCCGCAGGCAAGGATTCCTCCTGCGACGGGATAGAGTTACCTCCGCAGGCTCTTTCCCACCCAAGCGCCGGCCCCGGACAATAGTGCGGCCAGTCCGGACGATGAAGTTCCCGACCGCCGAGGCATCCACACGTTACTTGCGTGCGCGCGCGTGAGTCGATTGGACAATCGGCGTGTGTAGCCCCGTTTCACGCCGTTTTAAGGGGGATTGTGGTGATTATGAGACCACAAGCCACGCAGTATCGATGAGAAAGAACCTCCGTCCGCCGATGAGGCAAAAACTAGCCTCCTCGTGCCCCCGATTGGCACTCCAGTACGAATCAAGTAGTGCTCCCAACTGCTGTCATTGCTGGCCTCTTGCCCTTGGATTGCTTTCAGGACCGTTAAATCACCCAATTCGGCGTTCATCGGGCCAAAATCAACACCGCCTACCCTCGTTGCGTCGATTCTAGCGCGAGTACGTGCTCTGAGATCGGGTGCGAATCGATTCTGGGTTACCTCCGGGGTTACGGTTCGGTACTTTGGACACGCGGATCAGCTTCAGCGCTTCTTCGATGCTCTCGACGGGGATCGTGCCAGCAATCTCGGTATCGCCCTCCAACGCGACGGTCCCACCCATTGCCTGGATCTTGGCACGGGCCTGGTTCACACCCTTCCCGGAACGGTAGAACATGCAGATTCCCAGCCGGCCGAGTTCACCGTCAAAGGCGACGTACCCGTTGCGGCCCACGATCGCATCGCACCGATCATCCTCGCCGACATAGACAGGCCGGTAGCCCCTCGGCGGCTTCCAGATGGCTGGCGGGACGGGCCCACCGTCATGGAGATTCCGCAGGCGGTAGCGATGTTCGCGAGCGTAGGCGACGAGGTCGAAGGCGGCGGTGGTTTGCTCGGCCGAGCGCGCCGCTGGGGTCTGTGTCGGTATGCCATCCACGACTACGCCCCGTCTTCGCATCCCTCGGTGGTGGCACCTACCATCGCCACGATGCCCGCCCTGATTCGTCAGGCTCGCCCTGTCCTGCACTCGTGCGGTATTCCATCTGCATCGAACGGTATCCACTTTCGTGGGTCGTCGCATTTGCCAAGCATTTCCGTCACTTCTCCCCAGATGATGGGCGCGAGGCAACGTTTGCATTTCGTGTGCGGTATCCCCAGCGGGAAGCGGGGTGGCACAGCCGTCACAGGTGTCACACCCTTTGCCTTTATGTGCGCTTGTTTTTCTTCTTCTGGTAGTTCTGTCCGTTGCAGCGCATGCATAAAAGGTTTGGTTGTGACGGTTGTGACAGGTGAGTCATTCGTCACAGGTGTCACCGCTGTCACACCCGATTCCAGCCGTGCACGCTTCCAGACGGCGAACATGCTGTCTCGATTTGCCCTCGTCATCGCAGCCCCACACCCTTGTAAGTTCGTGGACGGCTGCCGTCCTCCAATCGCCGTTGCCCGCTTTGCAGGTGAGGTATCGCTGGACGCAGTCGTGTGCCGAGCGTATCCCGGCTTCCTGGCCGATGGCCGGTGGACTCACACCAGGACCGCCACGCCTCCCAAAGCTCATCGCGCGTGCACTCGACATCGGGACTGACGGTGCAGCGATCGTTCAGGAAGCTCTTCAGAGGAGATACCAGCCGGTGAAACTCTTCTTCCACCTCGACGGACACAGCCGGCCGAGTGAACTCGCCCTGCTTACGAAGACGCACGAGGCCGTCCAGCGCCCAATTTGCGATGCCTGACACCTCCGACCGCAGCTTCTCTTCAAGGCTGCGGTCCTCCTGGCCGAGAAACGACTGCCGACAGGGCAGCACGACCACGCGCGCCGCGAGAGCCCCCGCATAATCGCCAAACTCCGGCAGCTCGTTGCACGCCATCGCAAAACGAACATGCAATCGGGCCGTGATCGACGGCAAGTGTTTGCGGTGGACCTCGACGGCATCTTCGCCTGAGATCAACTTGAGTGTTTCCGTCGTGGCGAGTGCTTTGCCTCCGTGTCCGAGGTGTGCGTCTGGGCAAATCGCCAGCCGTTTGCCAAGCAGCCCCCACAAACCGAACAGTTCGCCCAGCGCGCTGAGCCGTGGACTGACGCAATTCTGGTCACCGATCACATGACGCATTGCCCGGAGTATCGTGCCCTTCCCCGAACGTGGGGGCCCCTCGATAAGCAGGATTGCGTGCAGTCGCGTGTCTGTGGTCAGGCAGTAGCCGAACCACTCCGACAACACATCAACGCACTCGATGTCGCCAAGGAAAATGCCGTCGAGCGTCTCGAACCACACTGGGCAGGTGGCATCCGGTTTGTATTCGTACGGTAGCGCGACTGTCGTGAAGTACTGTGGCGTGCACGCTTTGGGTGTTATTGCGGTGTCAGTCGCCGCATCGCCAAGATCGAGAATACCATTCTGGAATACTACCCAATCCGGTGACGATGCACCATGATGCCCCAGCAGGGCTGGTGGATCAACGTCAGCCGGAATTCTCACCTCTGAGGCCAGACACTTGAGCACGTCGGAAGCCAGGCGGGGGATTGCCTTCGCCCCGTGCTCGTCGAGCCACTGCAACAGGATGCCTCGCATATCGCTATCAGGAACGGGTTTGTATGCGTGCCTGTCCCACCCGTAGAACTGATCCTGGTGCCATCTTAGCGTCACTCCGGTCTTCACGGTATGTTCTTCGCTCACGTACATGCGCGCCCAGTCCATCGGCTGGGGCAGCGGTGGCACTTCCGCGGGTTTTGCCTCGGCGAGTACTTTCTGAAATGCTTCCGGTCCGTGCTTGACGATATAGTCGTCCGCACCGACCTTCTCGGGTCCGTCAGCGGGTAGACGCGCGACTCTGACTTCGGCGCCCTTTGCGCTCAGCACGTCCGCCAACCGCGCCTCGGCCAGCTGCACTCCAGGCTTTGTCACAGCATCGCTGTCGAAAACGATGATGACTACCCGCTCCTTCCAGGCAATGCCGTCCAGGTCGAGTAAGAGATGGCGCGGCCCGTAAGCGCGGCCGGTGTCGGTCTTGTCGCGGCGCTGCTGCCATCCCCACACGCCAACTAAGCCAATGCACGGCCAACCGGCCAGTAGGATCCGCAACGCCTTCTTCTCGCCTTCCGTGAGGACGATCGGCTTGCCACTATTCTGCAACATCTCGTCGAAGCCGGACGGGAAGTAGGCGCGGCTCGGTTTCCTTGGTGGACTCTCGTACTTGATTACTTTGCCGTTGCCGTTGTACCTCGGATGGTCCAACTTCACCCGGAAGTAGGTCGGCTCGCTCCCATCACGCGGTAGGAACGGTATGACGAAACCGCCGCCCCAGGGGTGGTCTCTTGGCTGCCAGCCGAGCAATGCCGCGATCTGGATGTCCTTCGCAGAGAAGATCCCGGACCGCTCGATCGTCTGGTCGGTCAAGCCCGACGCTCGCAGCTCGTCACGATGACGGTCGGAGAGCTTGACAGGGGCAGGCGACTGTTCTAGCGTACCTTGCTGCTGTTCGCCGCCCGCGCCGTGCCACCCAGCCGCGCGGGCCTCTTTGTCTCTGCACATGGCCTGCTCCTCAGATTCCCGCCGCTTGCAGCTCGCGCTCGGCCTTGTCGATCTCGCGCTGACGGCGCTTCGACAACTTTGCCGGGCGCGTGGCATTTGGATCGGTGCAGCGCTGAATGAACCTCGAGATTGCTTCGACGGACGTAAAACGCCGGCCGCCCACACGGACCGTTTCGAGGGGATTCAACCTGTGCTGAATCCAGCGGTAGCATGTGGCGATATGCGGTCGGCCGGGCACGTGCCGTGGGATCTCCTTGATGGCAATCAATCGTTCCGACTGTAAGTCGATCATTGCGCACCTCCCGCCCGCGCTGTTCTGCGCAGCGCTGAGAGGATCAAGGGGATCTGATTCGTGCTGAACGCGCGAATGATGCCAAGCCGGCCCATCGGTTCGATGCGGGCCTCCTGAATGGCATATTCAAGTTGCCGGCGTGTATACTCTTTCAACTGAGGACTGCGCACGAGGTCGCCAATCGTGAGCAGCTGATCCGTTCCGATCGTCATGTTGCGTCACCTCCACAAGCTCTTGCCCCATGGAGGTGTTTTTCGTTAATAACGGACTGTGCGCAATTGGCGCGCGCATATAAACGCTTGAGTTACAGGAGGTTACGTGCGCAGGGTTGCGCTGCTAAGTTGAGTGCTCTAGCAACGGTCGGAGTCTTGTTTGGCTAGAAATCACCCGCATCCTCACGGCTGATGATTTCGTCAACAGGGGTTCTGGCCGATTCGTCTACCACTTCGCGGTCCGGAGTTGAGAAGTAGTTGAGATGTTCATATGCATCTTGAGCGCCACCGGCTTCTTCGATGGTTTTCGACCGATTTTTCCAAGCCTCTGAATTTCTGATGGTCCCTTCGGGTATTTGTTTCCCGTCTCTACCCGTGCATTTGTTGGAGACCGCACGCGCAGTTACCTTCTCGTTGTTCTCTGCGAGATTCCGGATTGCGTTGGCGATAGTGTCTTCTCTCCCGCGGCGGAACTCGTTGTCTTCACTCCTCTTGCTTGATCGCAACCGTTTAGACTTCCCTGGCTGGTTCTCGGGTTTCCCTTTGACTCCCGGGATCTTCGGCAAGATGACCCTTGCCACCTCGCCGCCTAGGACCTGTTCAAAGTCTTCCGCCACGTCGTCGAGCATTTGTGTAATCCCAGGCTGGTCGTCGTCAGTCAGGTCCAGCACCAAGCGTTTCAAGAGCTCGTATTTCAAGCTCACGTTCAACTCGTGCTGCTCCTTCTCGGAACACTGATCTCCTATCGGCTCCTGTCTGCCTGCCCATGGGTCTAGAGGAAAGTCACAATGCTGTGAGTCGTCGTGGATTGCCGCCAAAGTGGCGTACTTCTTGTTGAGTGGGGTGCCCGCGTGCGTCGTGATGGCAATCGGATCGTATTGGATGTCTAAGGCATCCGGGGGCCACTGCGCCGGGATCAAACCCCCACGCCCCTTCCGAACGATTTCCTCAGCCCATTCGCGGATCATCAGCTGATAACGTTGGGCTTTCCGCTCATCACGTGAATCTTCATGAACGCAGGCTGTGACTTGGTCACGCCAGTCATCGTACATATGAGCACCATCCTTCCAGCCGGACCACTCACCCCGGCCCGCGCCGGATGGTGCCAGAGCACGGCACCGGGGGGAACGCTTGGCGGGAGCGACCCGCCGTCCCGGTTAGTTCAGTTTACCCGATCTTACTCATGATCTCACGGGCCCGGCCTCGATCGACCTCCGAGTAAAGTTCTGCCATCGGCACACTGTGATGCCCGAGCAGAATCCGAGCCGTCTCGATGCCGTATTCGCGTCGAACTCGAGTGCCGAAGTTGTGTCTGAGCTGGTGTGGGTGCCACTGTGGGATGATCCGCTTCTCGGAGTCAGTCGCTTGTCCTGATTCGTTTGCGGCCTTCTTGGCTGCCTTGTCAGCCAGGTCGCACCCTCGCGTAATCGCTCGCCGATAGCTGTCGCTCGTGTAGCGCTCCTGGGGCTCGCGCTTTGGTCTCCGTTTGCAGTTCGAGCCGGGGCGGTTCCCACAACTCATCGGTGTCCGTCGCTTGCGGTGATTGTTGGCCCGCCGTTCCGCCTCCGCATCGATCGGAGAGAACAAGAACGCTTCAACGTCCGGCTTCAGAAACGGCCGGATGATCTTCTGAGCCTTCGGCCCGATCTCAACAACCCGCTCATGTCCGTGATGCTCTGTCTTGTGCGACTCAGGCCGATATAGCCATATCGGGCCGGACGTGTCGAGGTCACAGCCTCGCATAATCGTGACCTCGCCGCTCCGCATTCCCGTAAGCCTCTGCAGCTCGACCATCGCCCATACCTGTCGGGAGACATGGAGCCTGATTGCGTCCACGTACTCATTGGGCACGGGTTTGACGGGCTCAGGCTCGCGTGCCTTCGTGCGGCCACGGCGCAGGCCCTCCACGGTTGTCAGAGCGTGGTAAACCTCTGCGGGCACCATGCCGTTGCTCGCACCCCATTTGAACAGGCGTTTGATGCGATGCACGCGTCCGTTAACGGAGCTACGGGCCAGGCCGGCGTTGACCATGACCGTTCGGCACGCCATAAGCGCCGTCGGCGTGAAGTCCTTAGCCAGCGTTGAACCATAGAGCCGCTTTAGGACTCGGACCGATTCCCTGAGGTAGGTTATCTCGCTCGTGGGCTTGCCGTCTCGCTGATAATACACCTTGGCGTGCTTCCAGTAAGCGGCCAGCACCTCGATAATCGTCGGATCGTCACAGTTGTTACTGTCCGTCGGCATCCGCCGTCCACCTGCCAGCCATTCAGCAATCCGACGATCATACTCAGCCAGACTGATCTTTGTGCCGTGTCGTCCAAGGTAGATATCACGACCGCTGAGCGTCACGATCGCTTGGCCGGACGGCTTGTGAAGGCGATATGTGGGGATTCTCTGCTTGCGTTTGGGCATCATGCGGCCTCCAGGGCCTACCGGACTGGTGACGCGAACGTGTCACATACCCGGTAGATTACCGTTTTTCTGAGCTTCCAGGCCGCACCGCCCTACGCAGGCGGGTATCCGTAACCTCTTGATTCGGCAGGACTTACGTCACTGGAGCCAGGGGGACTCGAACCCCCGACCTTCTGCATGCCATGCAGACGCGCTCCCAACTGCGCCATGGCCCCTGTATCTATGATTATGTCCCCGAGTAGACAAGCCTGCAACTCTGCAATCGGGAATCCGCCCAGGGCAATCGCATTAAACCGGCCGGGGGCGGTGGAGCGTCGCGCTCGCGGCGTAGGTTCACAAATCCCACGGGCGGGTTCCGGTCGATAAGCTGTTAGCGGTATCTTACGGTGAGGCCTCGTGGTTAACGGGAACCGTTGTTGAAAGGAGCAGCGACATGGACGTCAAAGCCCCGCAGGGCATGCTGTGCCTGTTTGACCAAGTCGAGAATCACCGATTTTTCGGTGAGTGTTTCCAGCGTCATCAGCCAAGGAATTTAGATGCGATTGCCCTGTAGGATGTGGCAAAGGTGGGTGCGTAGGGTATCCACGCCAAGCTGTTTGGGGTACCATTGTTCAGTCTATAAACACAGTGTTAGGGAGTTCATCATGACCGTTCACAAGCCCGTTCCGGATGTGCTTTCGATGATCGTCTGCGATCAGATCATCACCGACCGCCTGACCGGCAAGCAGTCGATCATCGGCATGTTCAGCAAGATCCACGCACGAGGCTTCCCAGCCGCACATCCCCAGCTTTGCGTCTACGTCGCGTTGACGGAAGGGTACGGCGAGACGGAGCTAACGATTCGGGTTGTCGATGCCAATGATGCCCGTCCGCCGATTGTGGAGGGCAGGGGGAAGGTACGATTCCACGACCCGCGGGCAATCGCCAACCTTGTCCTGCAGTTCCACGGTCTGACATTCCCCGAGCCGGGCGAGTATCGGGTTCAGCTCTACTCCGGTGGCGAGCTGCTTCGCGAAGCCCGCCTGGAGTTGGCCAAGTTGAAGCCACGTCCTCGAAAGCCTCAGGAAGGTCTGGAGGGCCCGCAGCCTCCGCAAGAGCCCATTTAGATTAGAAACATCGCGATATCGCGCCGGGAGTCACTCGTCGCACGATGCCATACGAACGACCGTAATGTTCCAGACGCGCGGGCAACACGACCTGTGGCGTTGTGGATAGCCTTGTGGCGGCGGCAGCGTTGTGATACGCTCCCTGTGCAATGGGCGGTCGATAGTCGCCGCCGACCATTGGACGTCTTCCGTCGAAACGCCACGTTGGAACTGTCACCGGACAATCTGGCTCCGGTGGTTCACAGCGCGGAGAGTGCTGCGAAGACGGCGCCTCGGGCAACCGGTTGAAACAGGAGTTCTCTCCGGGCAAGCTCGGTGTATCTAAGCCAAGCGCCGGAGGTTACTTGCACGAAAGAGCACTGGAGCGGTCGATGCGGGATTATCCAAAGACGGTGAAACTTAGGGACGGTCGGGCGGTCGTGTTGCGTCCGCTGGCGAACGGCGATTTCGAGAAGCTGCACGCCTTCTTCCAGGAGCTGACGGACGAAGACCGGCTTTTCTTTCGAAACGACGTCAAGGATCCGAATCTGATTCACAGATGGACCGAGAACATAGACTTTGACCGTGTCATCCCGCTGGTGGCCGAGGACGGCAACAGAATCGTGGCTGACGGAACGCTCCACTTCAGAACGCACGGCTGGATGCAGCACGTGGGGCTCATCGGCTTGGTGGTCGCCAGATCGCACCGCCGCAGCGGGCTCGGAACACTGACCGGTCGCGAGTTGGTCGCGTTGGCGGAGGAGCGAAACCTGGAACGTGTGCAGGCGTTTGTAATCGAGGACGATCTCGGCACCGTGAAGATGTTTGAGACCGTCGGGTTCAACAAGGCTGCCGTCGTCAAGGACATGGTTAAGGACCAAAAGGGAAGCAGACGCAACCTCGCCATCATGTGCAACGACGTCGCCAACGTGAGCCGGGCAATGGAGGATTGGATTCACGACTCGATGTTACCGGCCTTCCGAGTCCCGGGGGCCGGCGGTTAGGTCGAGCCTTGCCGGCAGGCGTCCAGCCGTATTGTCTTGAACGGCATCAAGTGTATCTTGGTGCCGGCGAGGTCCTGGGACCGGCAATAGCGCATTTATAGACACCAAACACCGCCAACGCCGCAACAACCCGTGGTCACTGAACCTGGGGGACGGTTTCGCCGTTATTGACAAGCGTGGGCGGCGAGAGTGCTGTAGCCGACGGATGCCCGTATGCCCACCCAGGTGGGATCGGGAACCCACGCGTGCCGAGTGGACGCCAACATCCCTGAGGACTTTTTCTGCTCGTCTTGCGTGTTTTGGCAAGCCTATTGCTATACTACATAACGCTGTGTTCGCTCTGAAACGGGGATGCGAGGATCGGCAATGACGACAGGTGCGGCAACATCAACCGACAAGGGTCAAGAGACGGCCAAACCACGGAAAAAACCACGCGGCATAGTGTCGATTGTTATCGAGCGCTGCAAAGGTTGTGGCTATTGCGTTGAGTTCTGCCCGTTGGGCGTCTTGGGCATGTCCGCAAGTTTCAACGTCAAGGGCTATCACTATCCCGAGGTAATCGCGGCTGAGAGATGCAGCGGGTGTGACTTGTGCGGTATGTTCTGCCCGGATTTCGCCATCCACGGAGCGCGCATTCCTGATCCGGGTTCAGCGAAGGAGTGAGTTCAAATGTCGGGCGACAGAAGAAAGGCCCTTATCGGCGCTTATTATATTGATGGAGATCATGCTGTCGCCGAAGGGGCGATCGCCGCAGGGTGCAACTTTGTTGCCGGCTATCCCATAACGCCTTCAACCGAGATCGTGGAGCGCCTGGCCTGGCGATTCCCCGACACGGGTGGCACGTTCATCCAGATGGAGGACGAGATCGCCTCTTCCATCGCCATTCAGGGAGCCGTCTGGGGCGGCGCCAAAGCCATGACGGTCAGCTCCGGGCCTGGAATCTCACTTATGATGGAGCACATCGGGTTGGCTGCGATGACTGAAGTCCCCTGTGTAATCGTCAATGTGCAGCGTGGCGGGCCGTCAACCGGGCTGCCCACCCTCCCAGCCCAGGCGGACATGATGCAGGCGCGTTGGGGGTCACACGGCGACTATGAGATCATCGCCTTGTCCCCGAACAGCCCGCAAGAGTGCTTCGATCTGATTATCCACGCGTTCAACCTTTCGGAGCAGTACCGCGTCCCCGTGCTGTTCATGATGGACGAGAGCGTGGGCCACCTGACCGAGAAAGTAGTCATCCCGTCGAGTGACAAGATCCAACTGGTCCCCCGGCGCTACACCAAACTCCCACCGGGCGAGTACGAGCCGTATGAGGTCGGTGACGACCTGGTGCCCGACTTCGCGGAGGTGGGCAAAGGCTACCGCTTCCACGTCACCGGCTTGACCCACGACGAGAAGGGCTACCCGGTGATGAACGCTGAATGTCAGAAACAACTCGTTTGCCGGTTGGTGGACAAGATCAAGAACAACGTCGATAGGATTTCTTTCTACCACGAAGACTGCGTCGATGATGCCGACGTCGTGGTCGTGACATATGGGATCAGCTCACGCGTCGCCATGCCGGCCATCCGCCAGGCGCGCAAAAAGGGCGTCAAGGTCGGACATCTGCGCCTGGTAGTGGTGTGGCCGTTCCCGGAGAGCTACATCCGCCAGTTGGCGGGTCGGGTCAAGGCGTTTGTTGTCCCTGAACTCAACCTGGGTCAGATCTCGCTGGTAGTCGAGCGTTGCGCCGCCGGGAACTGCAAGGTCAGGTCAGTCCCACATGCCGGTGGCACGGTTCACGATCCGCAGGTGGTCTGTGAGGCGGTGCTGGAGGCCGTCCGATGAGCACGATGATTGAGACTAACAATCCCGTTGAGCAATTCCTGCGCACCGATCGCATGCCGCACATTTGGTGTCCAGGTTGTGGCATCGGCACGACTGTCAATTGCTTCTCACGGGCGATTGAGCGGTGCGGAATTGACTCGGACAAGTTGGCAATCGTCTCCGGCATCGGGTGTACCGGGCGCGTGGCAGGGTACCTGCGGCTCGATTCGTTTCATACGACCCACGGCCGGGCGATCCCATTCGCAACAGGGCTGAAACTCGCCAAGCCGGAACTTAATGTGGTAGTATACAGCGGTGATGGGGACCTGATCGCCATCGGCGGGAACCATTTCATTCACGCCGCCAGGCGCAACGTGGATATCACGGTCATATGCGTGAACAACTTCAACTATGCCATGACAGGCGGGCAAGTCGCTCCCACAACGCCCGTTGACGAAGTGGGCACTACTGCTCCGTACGGGACCTGCGAGCGCCCGTTCAACCTCCCGTTTCTGGCCGAGTCTTGCGGCGCGGTCTACGTGGCCCGTTGGACCACCTATCACGTGCGCCAGCTTACGCAATCGATGGCCGAAGCCATGAACAAAAAGGGATTTGCGTTCGTTGAGGTGATCTCGCCCTGCCCCACGCTGTATGAGCGCCGCAACCGCCTCGGAACCGGGTTGGACCGTATGAAGTGGTTCAAGGACAACAGTGTTATCGACGGCAGCGTGGAGACCCGTTTTTGCGACATCAGCTCTCAGCAGAAAATCGTCTGCGGCAAGTTCGTCGATGTTGACCATCCGTCCTACTTGGAGATAACCGAAGCCAAGATGGCCAGCGTGTACGGACAGCGGCGCTGGGAGGAAGTGCTGCGAGAACAGCGAAAGCCCATCGGACGCTGGGGTGTGAAGGACTAAGCAGATGAACACGACGGAAATCAAGATCGGCGGCCTGGGCGGACAAGGCGCCATTCTTGCGGGAATGATTATCGGGCGGGCCGCTTCAATCTACGAGAACAAATACGCGAGCCTGACACAGAGCTTCGGCCCGGAAGCGCGGGGCAGCGCATGCAGTGCCCAGATCGTCATCTCCGACGAGCCCGTGGAGTACCCGTACGTCAGCCACCCCGACATCCTCGTGGTCATGTCCCAGGAGGCCTGCAACCGCTTTGTCCACGAAATGGCACCTTCGGGAACACTTGTTTATGAAGCGGAGCTGGTCAAACCAGGGAACGTCCCACCCGGTGTTTCGCAGCACGGCATCCCGGCTACGCGGATTGCCGAAGAGCTGCGGCAGCGCATGGTCGCCAACATCGCGATGGTCGGTTTCTTCGCGGCTGTGATCGACCTAGTGGGCGTCGAAGCACTCCGTGCATCCGTCAAAGCCTCCGTCCCAACCGGAACCGAATCCCTGAATCTCACCGCTTTTGAGCGCGGGTACGCCTTTGGCCGGAAGTCGCTGGCGACAGAGCCACGCACCGCAGTGACCTCAAGTTCCTGATCGCCCGGACACCGGTGTCAACATACCCGGTTATACGGATCCCATTATTAACTGCGCCCCTACTCAGATGGGGATGAAAGCCCGTTGCTCCGGGTTAGTGTATCGAGCATCGTGTTGA
>CAZJTP010000133.1:0-12595 GCA_964548955.1 uncultured Phycisphaeraceae bacterium | reverse complement strand
AGATCGTTCAATACGAGTATCAGATGAAGATTGCCGATTGGTCGCAAGCGAACCTTGGGCTTGAAGCCCGCGCGGTCTCGTGGCAGACATTGGTCCCTGCTCACCAAAGAACTCCTCAATAAGGAAAGCGGGAACTGGCGTAATCTACGCCGATTCGGATCTCGCCCACTTGATTCGCGGAGCGTCCCCCCACAGCAGCTCGAGATCGTAATACTCCCGGTGAGGCCTGCTGAAAATGTGGAACACCACATCCACGTAGTCGAGGAGGATCCACGCAGCGCTTTGATAGCCGGAGAAACCGAAAGGCCGTTCGCCCACCTTCTTGCCGTACTCGATCACCCTATCGGCTACGGCTCGCGTCTGTCGATCCGAGGTGCCGGTGGCGATCACCACAAAGTCCGTAACGGGACTGATTCCGCGTAGATCAAGCGCGATTATGTCTTCGGACTTGTTGTCGTGAGCAATCCGGGCCAGTTCGACTGCGAATTGAAGCGGATCAAGGTTCGGCACAACAGTAGTTTACCTGAAAGGGGCGGCGATTGCTACCGTACGTGGCCGGCAGAGTCCATGACGGGTCCGTGACAGAACCGGCGGTGCTAAACGCCGCTTCAGCGGCGTTTCCCGCAGGGTTTCAGGCCAGCCGTTTTACGGCTGGTCCGCGAGCTCCCATGTCTCGCCTTCCTCACCGAGCCCGCTTCAGCGGGCTTACCGGCGCCATGGGAAAGCGCGTTGAAACGCGCTGCATAGATGAAAAAGAAGATTCCACGAACTGACCGGCCCTCGAAGAGCCGGCCCAAGAGCCCGCCTCCGGCGGGAAACCCCCGTGAACGGGGTTCGCAGACTGGCGTTGCTTCGTCGACAGCCTGACTTCCCACCTAAACTGTCACGGACCCGTGCATGACCGGAATTGCGGGCTTCCCCGGAGCCGATAGGAGGGATAGGACGAGTCGTTCGCAAGAGGTGGGCGGCCGGGATGACGGATGAACCAGGATGCCAGATCAGGGAGGATCGGTCATGGCGCAGCAGCGATCAGCGGTTTCGTGCCGGTTTTTTTGGCATCGGCCTCGACCATGTTGTATCCTTACTATGGATCGATGGAGCGGAGTGCCTTGTTCCGGTCACGCCGGCCGGTGCACCGCCTCTTCGCGGCTTCATCGTCGGGCCGAATAAGTGGCGTGCCGAGTGGTGCATGTTCCCGCCGGGCGTGGGTGGTTGTTGGTCGGAGGACCGCTCGCAGGGGCGGATCGAGATGGGGGCATTGTAATGACCATCGCGTCTCACCAGAAACATTTCCACATCGGGGCGCACCGGTTCTGGTTGATCGTCTCGGCTGTGCTGGCGTTCCTGCTGGCGGCCTTGTGGGCTCAGCCGGTCCATTAACCCGGCTTATGTCCTAACGGATGCAGACGGACCCGCCATACCTGCACCTGGTTTGGACTGCCGCTCATCCCTGCTTTTCACTTCTTTCTGTGCGATCTTGGTGATGACTCCCGCGCCGGCGCCATACGGTTGACGCCGGGCGCGGACCGCGAGATCATCGCCCATGATGGCTGATTCGTCGTTGCACATCGTGTTTGCCGAGGCGTTCGATCCCGCTGCCGTCGAGCGGGTTCGCTCCGTTGGACATGTCACCGTTTTGGATGCCTGTGATGAGGCTGCTCTGAGTAACGTGGTCCACGACTGCGATGCGTTGCTGGTGCGCACCCGCGCGCACGTGACGCGAGCGGTGCTTGAGAAGGCGAACCGTCTGCGGGTGATCGGTCGTGGCGGCGTGGGGCTCGAGAACATCGACGTCGAGGCGGCCCGTAAGCGCGGTATCACCGTGGTCTATACACCCGGCGCAGCCACGGAGGCTGTCGCTGATCTGACGGTCGGAATGATAATTACCCTGTTACGGCATGTGGCCTTGGGCGATGCGATGGTCCGCGGCGGACGCTTCGATGAGGCCCGCGAGCAGTGTCTCGGTTTTGATGTGGGGGAGTTGACGCTGGGGATCGTCGGTTTGGGGCGGATCGGGAAGGCGGTGGCCCGTCGGTGTCGCAACGGATTCGGGATGACCATCCTGTACAACGACATCGTGGATCCGGGACTCGTTGATTTCGTCGCCACCCCCGTCGAGAAAGAGCCGCTCTACCGCCGGGCCGACATGGTCAGCCTGCACGTTCCGCTCACCGACAAGACGCGACACCTGATCGACGACAGAGCTTTGTCTCAGTTCAAGAAGGGGGCGATCCTGATCAACACAGCCCGTGGGGCAGTGGTCGATGGTCACGCCTTGGCGCGGGCTCTGACGGCGGGGAGGCTGGCCGGTGCGGCTCTCGACGTATTCGATCCGGAGCCGCCGCCCCGGGATCACCCCCTGATGTCCGCCCCGAACACGCTCTTCACGCCTCACATCGGGGCCCGCACGCACACCGGTCTTATGCGAATGAACGACGTGGTGGACGACGTGATCGGCATACTGCAAGGGGAGCCGCCGCGGTTTTCGGCGTGGACGTAACCAGACGGCTCAACGTCAAGCCAACGCGCCGGATGCCATGGCCAAGCGAAGTGCAGCCACGTTGAGTACCCACGTGCAACGTATGCCGGCGCCTGTGGCTTGGGTATGGCCTCCAACGTACGCACGGGCCAGCCTTGCTGATCCATGCCACACACCGCGCCTTCGACTTGCGGCTGGGTGGAATGGCCCACGCTCGCGTGGCCATGGTCGTTCAACGATTCGTCGGGTCAAGAAGATCCGACAGGGTCTGACACATTCTCCCGGCTGATCTGCTGATCCGCCCATAAACTTTGTTGGATGCTCCATTTCATCCGACGATCAGCAGAGCCACGTAGGGAACGACGTTGAAGACCAGAAAGACGATTTTGAACAACCCGAGGAACGAGTAGATGACCACGTTGAAGGTTTCTCGGGGAATGGGAAACCACTTACTGTGCATGCGATACACAAAATCCGCGGCGAACACACAGAACACTGTCCACAGAATCAAAAGGCCGGCATTTATGATTGTGCACCACATGAAGAACGTTGTGAGTGTCTGAAGATCCATGATGTTCCTTTCCTATATTTCTGCGTCCAACGGTTGAGCTAAGGTGCTCGGGTTACCGCGTCATCTCCAAGTCCTTGTTGGGGGCTCGTTTCTGATTCCATTCCGTCATCCGAACCTTCAGCCCAACTCGCATAACACCATCTAAGGAGAGGGATGCTGATCAAAGCAAACGGAAGGATGGCAAGTTCAATCCACCACATCGATATCTTCCCAATCTGTCCTGAGACGTGTGCTGCTCCCGCAACACCATCAAGCACGGTGAAGATCAGAAATCCCCCAAATACCAACATGGGTCTTTGCTTCGTAACACCCAACAGAACCAGTGCACGAGAAGAAGCATGACACAGTATTGCGATAGTCCTCTCAATGGGGGCAAGAAGCCAGAACAATGGTGTTGCTGCCGCCACCGTGTCGATTCCTTCGCGGACCTCCTCGGTTCCCGGTAGACCGGACAGACAGGCGAGGATGGCAACAAAACTAGCGATTCCCAACAACAAAGCCTCGAAAGCACCGGCACCAATGCCGATTCCGATGGCCCTGTTTGCGTCACGCCCGAGTTGTCGCCAGATGAGAACGGCCACGAGTGTCAGCCCGATCTCGAACAGACTGGACTGAATGCCTACGAACAATCCTCCGCCGAGAATTTGGAGCGGATACGACAGGGTTTCTTTCATGAACCCGATCACTGCCTTGTTTGTGAGCAGAGCACAGACCACCTTCAGGGCCACCCCGACGGTCCACAGCCCGGCACCCAGCCAGAACCACCTGAGCTGAAGCCTCGAGACACGGCGCCAGTAGATAACGGCTGCGCTCGCAACAATCATCATGCCGACAGTTGGGATAAGGGAAATCGTTACATTGTCCATTTCTGCTCCCACACTTCGCGGTTCAATAATTGGATTGATCCGCATAACATGCGGAACTTTGGCTGAGTGGACCGCCTCCTCTGGAGGTGGGGGAGGCGATGATCGTCGCGGATAGTATCACCATTCTTGTACGGTCCGCTGTGCGGACCAGGTGGGATGCGAAACCGAGCGCATATCATCGTCTCCCCCATGTCCAAAGGACATGGACACCCGGCCAAGCTCACCTGCTGCGGTGGCGGGAGAGCCTGAATACTTACGGAGACCTTAAGGGCCACCGCAGCCAGGTGCAGCGCCTTGTTCGGCCGTGTTTGCACTCCGAATCGTTAGCCGCAGCAAGACCTGCTTGCCCAAGTACGTCCAATGGTACGCGTACAGACCTTGTTGGGGTGCCACCCTTGCCTCTATAAGCCTCAAGTCAAGAAGACGGATTACCGCAGCGTTAAACTTAGGTGTATCAAGTCGTCCACCGACTGTTGTCACGTTCGGATCAGGAGCAGAGAAGCAGTCTGCACCTCCGTGGTCTTCCATGAGATTGAGGCAGTTGATGTCGAGGGTGGCGAGGACCTCACTGACGGCCTCATACTCGTTGTTCGCCACTGTTTCGATGGCGAACTTGATACACCGAGTGAGGTCCTTCTTGACCCTTTCTCTCTGGCCTTTTTCTTCCGGAGCAAGCGAGTAGTTGATCGGGAAACGTCGATTCCGGACATCGAACGGCAATTCCGTCCGCTTTCCGAAATGCTCGTTCATCACACAGATTACTCGGCCCCATCCGATCGTCCCGGCAGCGTATCCCATTTCCAGCAAGACGTTAGGATTGGGTACGCGTTTAACCTCATCCGAGTCGGTCTTCGGGATTGTCCCGACCAAAGACATGTCGCCGATGAAAATGGTGCTCTTCTTTATCCGTGCAAACATGACGGTCGCAACTTCTGGGGTCCCTGCGATTCCCTCCATTCCTGACTCGACACGCTGGGAATCTTCGACCGTTGCATCCTCACCAAGCGATGCAACAGCATCGTCAAGTGCTTGCCGGATAAATGTCCGGTTGCAATCGTTCGTGACATCACTTTGCCACGAGTAGAAAATCGAATATTCCAACGGTCTCTCCACGAATGTACAGCATTAGGCCTAACGATAATTAGCTTGATCCGCATAACATGCGGAACTTTGGTATTCTGTCCATATAACACGCGTCTGGATCGTCTGCCAGAGGCGCGCTACTGTCCCGTCACAGCTCAAGTGATGGGTTTGGCCGAACTGAGCCGCGACCGTCAGGGAGCGGTTTCCTCGCTCTCCGGTGATCTCCGATCGTCCGCTCCCTGACGGTCGCGGCTCGGAACACCCACCACTCAAAGCCCGTCGATCGGACTTAAGACCGGCCGTGTCCGGATTACAGGGGCTCTGCTGCACAGGTCAAACTCGCGCCAGTAAAAGGGCTTGGTCAGGCGCCGTTAGATAAGATACAGGGAGCATAACATGGAGTGGCGGCTGCTGCAACGCCGGTGTGCCGCCGCTGTTGGTCCAGGAGTGCATCCCATCTGGGGTGGCATGGGCAAACTTGTTTGCCCGTGTTTCAGGAATCACCACGGGTAAGCTGCTGCTTACCCATGCCACCCGCCGCTCCTTGACAGTCACGGCTCTGATCCTGTCTGGTAGGTCGGGCTCGGTACGTCGGAATTTGCCTGTGTTTTCGTGCTTACGCTTTGCCAAGCACTGGCGGACAAGCCGCCAGAGACACCCCGTGGCTCGTTATAACGAAAGATTGCCCCCCCCGCTTGGTGCAGCGCGGGTGACACGGCGACCGAACGAAGGCTGGCGATTCGTCGGAGCAGATGTCGATGCTGCGCGGAAACGGGCCGGAATCGTTGTCGCGGAGGCGTCAGAGGCCGGATTGGCCGGTCTGACCGCCGTGGTTACGCCACCCGCTAGCGCGTGGAGCGTAATCCGATCCGTAGTATTTGGCCGGAGACTGTTCGTCTGCCACCCGCGAACAATCGGCTCGAATCCTGCTCGGGTAAGCTTGTCACAATCCGATCCGTTGGTACAATGGTGACCCGCAGAGTTGGTTCATGTTGTAGTTGGTTCACATGAAGAGCGCCTTATTGCCAGTCGCCGCAAGGCATGTTGTGGAATGCGACTGATGAAAGGAGCCTTGCGATGTTCGTAAAAACGTCCTTGGCCATCTGGTGTTTGTTGGCTGTTTTGGCGGTCTCCGGAGGTTGCGCAACACCCTACAAATCCGCAGCAGCGGGTTCGGGTTACTCCGATTTCCGGGTTTCAACCGACGTTTTTGCGGTGAGTTTTCGCGGGAACACCAGCACGCTTGAGGAGACGGTCGACAAGTATCTTCTCCGACGGGCCTCCGAGCTAACGCTTGAACACGGGTTCACGCACTTCGTAATCCTGTCGGAGAAGGAGCGGACTCGTTCTTCGTCGGTCGGATATTCGGGATTTAAGATTCCGTTTGTTGCACCGGGGACCGCGGTGTGGATACAGTGTTTCAAGGATCCTCCGCCCGATCGTGGATTGCTGATCAACGCCGCCGACTTCCTGCGCTTCAACTTCCCCGAGGCATTGGAAAAGCCCGACTCCACCGAGGCCGATGACGCCGGCGCTACCGCATCGCCCTCTCCGCGAAACGGGCGATGAACTCGGCGTTGGTGGGATACTTCCGCATCTCGTCGAGGAGCATCTCCATCGAGCGCACCGGCTCCCGGTCAACCAACGTTCGCCGGATTCGGTGAGACACTTCAAGGGCCTGCGGTGTGAGCAACCGCTCCTCTTTTCGCGTGCCCGACCGGTTCAGGTCGATCGCGGGCCAGAGTCGCCGGTTGGCCAGCTCGCGCGAGAGCATGATCTCCATGTTTCCGGTGCCCTTGAACTCGTTGAAGATCACCTCGTCCATGCGGCTTCCGGTGTCGATCAGGCACGAGGCGATGATTGTGAGCGATCCGCCGTCCTCGGCATTACGAGCGGCGCCGAAGATGGCTTTCGGCTCGGCAAGCGCCCGAATGTCGAGCCCACCCGACATGATGCGCCCACCGCCGCGAATGCCCGCGTTGAACGCTCGGCCTACCCTGGTAAGGGAATCAAGAAGAATAAGAACGTCATGCCCGCACTCGACAAGCCGCTTTGCTTTCTGAATCATCAGGCGAGCGATGCGGAGGTGGCTGGCGATGTCGTGGTCGTTGCAGCTTGCCACGACCTCGCCGTGCACGGTGCGCCGCATATCGGTCACTTCCTCCGGCCGCTCGTCGATCAGCAGCACCATCATATAGACGTCCGGGTGATTCGTGGAGATCCCAGCCGCCATCTGCTGCAACAGTATCGTCTTGCCCGTTCGGGGCGGGGCGACGATCAATCCGCGCTGCCCAAGCCCGATGGGCGTAAGCAGGTCGACGATCCGCATTGACAGCGACCCATCGGGAATCTCAAAACGCACGGGTTCCTGCGGATCGATCGCGATGAGTTCCTCGAAGGGTGTTGTTTCCAGGTAATCGGCGACGGGACGCTCGTTGATCGATTCGACATCACAATCCTGGGCGACCTGGCCTCCCCGCCTTCCCGGAACTCTGTGGACAGCCGCCTTAACCATTTCGCCGCCTCGCAGCCCGAGCGCCCGGCACACATTGGGCGGCACAATCGCGTCGTCCGTCCGAACTGCGTAGTTCGCCTCCGGCGAGCGTAAAAAACCTCCAGCCCTTCCATTGGGCTCAAATGTACCTGTGGTCATGTCTGTCATGGGGCATACAATCGCGTGGTTGAAGACGCCGAATCCCGTTGGCCGTGAGCCCGCACCGCAACGATGATCCTGCGGTCAATACGGCACCGGAACAGCCGTAAACTCATTCTTTTCAGTATGTTATGCAAATAGCACCGCCGGTGCCGAAACGCTAACCGGCGCGCCCCCGACTCGTGGGGCTTCAGAACGAAGTCGAGCGGGTAACATGGTATTATAGCATGACTTGCCGCCGTTGAACAATAGAGCTTATTTTGTATTCTTCGATATTCTTGACTTGACAAGTCTGGGCCGGTCTGCGATCGTCCTCGCCCGGTTTGGTGGTGGCTGACGCTACCGCGAGATTCGGGTTCTGCGGTATGTGTCACTCGCTCCGGACGGCAATTGGGTGGAGTGCGGCTGCGGAAAAGCTTAATGCCAGCAGCGGGGAATACCCGATAAGGGCCTACGTGTTGTAGCCCGCGGCGCGGCGGTGAGTTGCGGCACGTGGGAGGAACAACAGCTCCCTGAAAGATCTCCAAGATCATGCTTGCCCCATTGTGGCGATAGTGACATAATCCCGACCCGATCATCGGGTGGCTGTCACGGATTGACCCGTTGCGGAAGAGTGGGGCAGGAATGAGCCAGGAGCTTTCCAAGCGAAACCGGCTTTGACGGTCAAAAGCTCGGAGCGCGGAATACCGAGCAGTGTGGTAGCGTCAAGGCGGGAGATGAAAACTAGTAGTAGTTACTGGCGGGCGCGGGGTGTTCCTGTGCTCGATGGGTTTGAAAAGGTTTGCTTTAAGAGAGAGATACGATGGACTGGATTTGGAGATTCGTGATTTCGGCGGCGGCAGCGTTGATGGGCGTTTGGGGATACTACAGCTTTCTCGTGACGCCCGCAGCGTAAGGCAAGGCTACTCAACAGTAGCAGTTCGTAGCCCGGCGAGTCAAGTTTGCCTCTTGCTGATCACCCGCATCCGGGCGTTACTCGGGTGAACGAGATCGCAAACCGGTTGCCAAAGGAGATGAGCCGATGCGCAAGAAGACTTTGAAGGGCGCTGCGCTGGTGACAATGGCAGGTTGTCTGCTTCAGTTTGGTGGCTGCCTGGACCTGGACAGCTGGTGGGGCAGGGTGCTGGTGGACGGTGCCTTGTATACCGGCTGGGAATATGTCCTTGATAACGACGCCGTCTTCGATTTGTGGGAAAGCGGGGACGTCGTCGCGACCACCGAGTAGGCGGTTTGTCGTTCCGGTCGGTGACGACCGACGGAACCTGGGTTGCTTCTCCCACCTTTATTCGGTGGGAGCGGTAGCGCAGGGCAAATGAAAGAGAATGGAAGGTGCGCGGAGCTGATTCTCGAATCGGCTCCGCGTTCTCTTTAGGTGTGACGCATTCGTCGCGCGGGCGCACAGATACATCGGCTGCGCGGTGTAGTCTACAAGGGCAACGATCGAGCGACGATCGGGCGTTCCACCGTACCGCCGATTGCAACTCCACCGACCTTTGGATCGTGCGGAAACGCCAGAAGCAGACCTTTCTCAAGACATCGGCGATAGACCGTTTCCCTTTCGGCGATCGTAGTCATGGGATGTAAGTCGTACGCCATGACCCACCCAAGCCGAAGGTGCGCGACAGTCGGAACAAGGTCACCGATAAACATCAGGCGCTGCGAGCCTGTGCCGAAAACGGGATGGAGCTGGCACGGCGTATGTCCGTTGGACACGAACCACGCCGCCCCGTCAAAAGGCGGATCAGGCTCATGCCCCTCCACCATATGCAGGAGTCCCTCCTCTGCAAGTACGGCGAAGTCCTCGCGCACAAATGATGCTCTGTCCTTAACTGTGGGTTGATTCGCGTGTTCCCACTGTCTCTGGTGGACCCAGTGCCGCGCCTTCGGGTAGGTGGAGCGTGTCGGGCCATCGGGCTCATCATACCAGTATGTAAGCCCTCCGTTGTGGTCGAAGTGCAGGTGTGTAATCACTACGTCGGTGACGTCGTCAACGAACAGCCCGATGCTCGCCAGCGCATTGGGGACCGCCTGGGGATCATACCGCACGGCGAAACGATCGGCCTTGCCCTGCGACCACTTCGCTCCGCACCCGGTATCGACCAGGACGACCCGCCCCTGCGAGCGGTCAACGGCCAGCAGCGTCCGCGTGTTGAGCAGGATGCGGTTTGAATCATCGACGTCAGTGACGGCCTCCCACAACACCTTCGGCACGACGCCGAACATCGCGCCGCCGTCCAGCCGCACCGTCCCCGTTACGACCGAGTGAAGTTCAAATGGATCGATCTTTAACATGTGGCATACTATACGCCTTCCTCGCCGGTCGTACATGCCCTCGGGTTTTGATGTGTTAACGTTGGGCGGATTCTTGATGTCGCCTGCTCGCCCGGCTAAAGTCGGCTACGGTCGAGTGGTTTCGCGGATCGACGATGGATGAAGGTTGTGCGTTTACTTTTGCGGCTGGATGCGGCATGACGACTTCTTCGGTTGCTTCCGGTGCACCTTTGCGAGCGGCCAAGACCAACGGCGGTGATCTGACGCGCTGGGAATATGTGTCGTTCACCGCCGCTCACGTGTTGACCGCGTGCCTGCTGGCAGGCGTGTCTCTCTCGGGGCTGTATAAAATCGGGCGTTTGCTCGGGACGCTCGAGTGGCTGATCGACTACAAACGGCGGCGACGCTTCGTCGCAACGTTACAACGCGCGCTCGGACACAAGCTCAGGGCCGGACAGAGACGCCGGGCGACGCGAGAGTTTTTCATGCGCACCCGTTGCGACAAGCTACTCTACCTGGTTTTCGATTGCATCCCTCGCGACAAGACCATGACACTCCTGTCGATCGGCAACCGGTCGATACTCGATGAGGCGATGGCGCGCGAGCACGGCGTGTACCTGGCCTTCTCGCATCATGGCGCTCACCATGTCATTGCGATGCTCATGGCCATCAAGGGCTACAAGACTGCGGGCGTTCGTGACCGCCACGAGGGCGCCATCAGGCGCTATGTACAGGACCGCTTCGACCGACGTTACCCCGAGTTTCGGCGGATGCGAGTGCTCTTTGCCGACAGCTACCCGCGCGACATCTATCGCTGTTTCAAGGAAGGCTACTTGCTCGGCAGCACCATGGATGTAAGTCGCGTCCGCGACCCGAACCAGAAGACGGAAGAGGTCACGATCTTTGGTGAGAAACGGCTGTTCCCATCCGGGCCGATACGCATTGCTATCCGCTGCCAGGCTCCGGTGCTTCAAGCGTTCATCGTGCACGAGGTGGACTTTCGCTATCGCCTCGAGATCGTGGGGATGCTCGTGGACCCCAAAGAGGTGCTCGACGAGGATTCCGCGGTCGCCCAGGCCATGCGAACCTACGCCGCCAATGTTGAAAAGTACGTTCGAGCGTCACCGATCCTCCTGAGCCGTGTATGACGGGAAGAGCCTGACCGCCGCCCGGTTTGCAAAGCGACGGTTCTTGACGGCGCCGCCTCGGGTGATATCGTGTTGTAGTAACGCCGGGGACGTAGCTCAGTTGGGAGAGCGTCGCGTTCGCAATGCGAAGGTCGTGGGTTCGAGTCCCATCGTCTCCAATTTTGTATCTTGCACCGTCGTGCACACCAGCGCTTGATGCTGCACAAACTCTGTATTTATAGGAGTTTTCTTCAACTCTGGCGACTCCATGCAATTGCTTGCGCACGTGTGCTGCGCCGTATTCTGCGCCGCTTGTGCGTCGGATTCTGCGCCGCCTCCCGATGCCCGTGCGAAATCGTCATCGGTCACTTGCAGGTAGTGCTTGACCACGATACTGACCGTATTGCCCAACCAAGATGTGACGACGTGGATCGGATATTCCCTTGCCAGTTCCGTCTCACGACTACCCCGCATGGCATGGAACAGCCGAGGCCAGGGTTTCAGGCCCGCGCGCTTCACGATCCGCATAAACTGGGTCCGCATATTGCAGCTTCGCCAGCCGCTTGGGGTTTGAGCCGCTTGGTGATAACTGGAATCGACCACATATTCCGCACCGTCCGGGGCCAGGTCAAAGGCTTCCGCCAAGATCGGCTTCAATTCCACAAACATCGGGATCACCCGGCTGTCCTTGCCGGGGTGGTGCGCGGTCTTGGGCGATTGGACGACGATCCGCTCCGTCTCCCAGTTCACGTCCTGCCATCGTAACGAAAGGACCTCGCTCGGACAGCGTAGGCCCCCGTATCGGCAAAGTCCTACGATCGCCCTCCAGGTCGAATCAGACGCCGCAAGCAATCGCTCCGTTTCGTTACGGGTGACGAAGTATTGCCGATCGGGCAGCATCACTGCGGGATTGATTATTTCCTCGAAGGGATTGCCGGTAATCAACCCCCTTCGCTTTGCCGCCCGGATAAACATCCGCGAGAATTGCAGCCGCTCGTGAACCGTGAACGGGGCCAGCCCTTGGGCGATGAGGAACATCTTGAAATCTTCCGCGTCGCCCTCGGTGATGGTTGGCGGGGCTCGATCGTCCCCGAAACTGTCCAGCAGATTGCGAACTACTTGCGACCAGACCTCCCGCGTCGCCGGTTTCACGTCGGACCGTCCCTCGATGTAGTTCGCCAGAAAGGCCCCCAGCTTCGCTGAGTCGCGCCGCTTGATCAGCCCCACGCGGGCCAGCCTGTCGTAAAGCTCGGGGCCTAAGTTGGTAAGCCAACGGCTTGTTTCGTCCGCCGGGGCGTGGCGTGTGATGGTGGCAAAGACCAGGTCTTCGACCTTAACCTTGACGGCTTCCGCGTACCGTTGTGGAACCTTGCCCAACCGAATCGTCTTACGGTCGCCTTTGGCGTCAACGAACAAAATCCGCCGCCGTCCGTTTGGATCGTTGCTGATACTCGCCATAACTACCTGCCTTTCCGCCTGCCACGTCGGACCCAGGGCAATCGCATCTTATTTATATCTGGTGAGGCTCTGGGGCGGGTGCTATCT
>CAZJTP010000132.1:0-12664 GCA_964548955.1 uncultured Phycisphaeraceae bacterium | reverse complement strand
ACCACCTGCAATATGCTCGGAGAGTCGAACATGGATGAACCGGCTGTCCATCGCGTGCAGCCGTTCCACCCGAGCCCCCAGCTCCGCGATGTCACGCGGGTCCGGACGCGCCGATCGACCATCTGACCCAACGGACGACAACTGCCGTTGAATACGTCGGACAAGACGATCAGCCCTGTTTGCCATAAAAGGCAACTTCCAACCATTGCCAGCCGCACCCTGTGGCGAGGCGACTCCCTTCGCTTCTACCGCCGCAGCGTTGCTATGCTTGATCCAAACGAAATCTGCTCTCACCACCGAAGGTGCAGAGAAAACCTCATCGTGTTTCCACACGTGACCGCTTCCGCACCGTCTGATGAAAGGCAACCTGTCAACCGCGCCAGGTCTGGGTCGCCTTCAGCCCCTCCTCACTACTGGCTGCCTGCCAACTCCACTCGCCGCGGCAACCGGCTCCGTCCGGGCCGCAACTGCTTAAGTTGTGGGTTCCTTCGACGCCGCCGGTCTCATTCGAAGGAAACCCTGCCAATCGGGCCAATCATCACCCTCCCAGTCGATCGCCATCGACCGTTCGAGGTCCTTGCGGTTCCAGATGTCGATCCGATACTTCTGGCCGACCAGGAATACCTCGTCACTGAGTCTCGCTTTCTTGCACAATCGATCGGGCAGGACGAGCCGACCCTGTTTGTCGATGTCCACGGGAGAGGCGAGGCCGTAGAACTGCAGCTCAAACCGGCGGGACTCGGGGCCCGGTATGAACTCCGTTTCAATCCGGGCCGCGAGCTCCTCAAAACCTCGCTCTGTGAGAATAGACAAGGTGCCTCGATATTCGCCGAGCGTGACGTACAGTCCCTCGCCGTCCCGCTCCGAATCGATGGCCGATCGCAGTTGCGACGGCAGTTGGATGCGGTTCTTGGCGTCAATCGTACGCTCATATTGGCCTGTGAAAATCCGCATAACCAGCTTGCACGCTAGCCCACTTAATGGGATTCATCGACACAATTTACCACCATTAACCACTGGGTCAAGGAAAAGTTTGATAAAATCTGACGGTGTGGTTCGTTCCACGTTGGGCTTGTTGCAAACGCATCGATATATTGTAGCGGCGCGGCAACGACATACTACCGCTCGGATTTGCCGACCGCTCGGCAACTTTTGCGCATTCGGGCAACCGCGCGTCTCGACATGGGGCAAGTATCCCGGACGAGATTCGAGACGCCGGGCGGCCACGGGTATCGGGTAAATGTTAGGGTTCCGCGGGCGGTCGGCAGGTGGGCGGGCGGGCGGCGCTGGCCGGCTGCGTCATCGTTCGGCGGTCACGGCTTCGTAGACGGAAGCGTAGGCGTCGAACGTCTGCTCAATATGCCATTTGCTTGTCACTTCCTTGCAGGCTTCATGACCAAGCCGTCGGGCAAGATTGCGCTCGCCTAACAGACGGCCAATCGCGCCGGCCAGCGCATCTGTGTCACCATATGGCACCAGCAGTCCGGTCCGCTCGTGTTCGATCAGATCGCGGCAACCCGGTACGTCCGTTGTGACTATCGGGCAGCCTGCAGCCATTGCTTCCAGCAGCGCGTTGGGAAGGCCTTCAGTCCGCGAGGGGAACGCGAACACATCTGCGGCTTTGAGCAGCGCCGGGATGTCATCGCGACTTCCGAGAAGATGAATGCGCTCAGTCAGCTCCAAACGTTTGATCGCGATTACCAACCGGGCACGCATAGGCCCGTCACCTGCCAGCAGCATATGTGCATCGGTATCGGCGGCGATGCTTCGGAACGAGTGGATCAATGTGTGAAGCCCTTTTACCGGATCGAGCCGTCCGACCCACAGCACAATGGCGGCGTCGGTCGGAATGTTGAGGGCCGATCGGTCAATGGGTATTGCATTGCGAAGCGGCGCAGGATCTATACCGCCTCGAACTAAACGCAAACGATCATACGGAATCCTCGCGCGGGTGTGAAGGTGTTCGATGACCGACGGTGAGTTGCCGATGGTGAAGCGGCAGCCGCGATGCGTGAGGCGGTCAACGAGCAAGTGCCATCGCCGCTCGACCTCCACCGTCTGAATCTCGCAGACGACACGATCTTTGGGGAATCCCGCCTTGCGGGCCGCCCGGCGAGCAGCCATGTTGGCATGAAAGAGTAGTGCGTGCACGATGTCCGGGCGTTTCTCGTTGATGATCCGCGCGAGCCGGCCGATGACGCGGAAATCCCAGCCGCCCTGGCCGTTGCAGCCATGCACCTCGACGCCGTCATCGCGCAGCATCCGCGCGACCGCACCCAACTCGCCGAGTGAAACAACGCAGGGGAGGAACCCTCGCACGCGCATCGCGTCGACCAGACGATGAAGATGTAGTGGTACGCCGCCGAGGTTGAGGTCCGTGATGACGTAGAGGATGGATATATCGGTGCGGCTCACGACATAAGCGCCCGGGAGAACCATCGACGACGGGAAAGACCGATGGCAAACACCTCGGTTGCTGCAAGTAGCAGCATCCATCGGATCGCTGGGGCGTTTACAGTTCTTATCCGGCGGTATTGGCAGGTTGAGAAACGCTTCTGCGCCGGTGAATCCGCGCGGGCTAAAGCCCGCGGCTCGCTACACAATAATGACACTTGCTCTACTGACATGCGTGGAACTTGTAAAACACAGTCTTAGTAGTCCTTGCGTGCAAATATCCACATCGCCCACAGGACAATGATACCCTCGAATGCCAGGGAAGAACCGATCGTGTGCACGGCATTGACGTTCCGCCGTTTCTGTTCCAGCGCACGGGCGCGGTCGAGCATCCGCGTATCCTGGTAGTTAGTGTCCGGGACGAGATTCGTCCCGGAACCGGCGCCGCTCCACCGTTCCGCCAGATAGGTGATGTCCTGTGTCTTCGGTACAACCCATCGAAGTGTACGCACGCTGTAAAACAACGTGCGTTCCTCCTGCCACTGTGGATACAGCTCCAGCGCATCATCCATCGACTGGACACCCGCAAACACCACCCATGCCCCAATGCTCAGAAAGATGGCTGCAATGGTGCTCCGCATCACCACAGCCGCCCACACTGAAACACAATAGAGGTAGCTGAACAGAATGACGAGCAGGGGAATAATTAACAAGTACCCTGGCAACCACGTTCCCCATCGCACGCCCATCACTACAAACGTGAGGACTCCAAACAACGTCGCCTGCAGCAGGACGAACACCATGCTCCCGACGTATTTCCCGAGAAACACCTTGGCCCGGGTCATCGGCTTGGACAGCAGAACATCGATTGCACCACGCTGCATGAATGCCGGGAAGAAACTGGCCGTGGCGATTATGGCCAGCATCACACCAATCCAGCCCACCACAATGTCCATACAAGTGACGGCGATACTCGCGATGTTCTCACGCCCGGTCTCCGAAGTCGGATTGAACAGCTCCGTATCAAACTCCCAGAGCCCGAACATGATGTTCACCCTGGTCGGCTCGAAACCGACGCAGAACATCGTTGCGGCGACGAGAAGGGAGATACACACAAGCACCCAGAAGATCTTCCGGTCGAGCGACTCGCGAAAGCTGTCAACAATCAGCGCCCAAAACTGCATGAGTCGAGCTTTCCATTAAGGTGACCGTACTACCCCTTTGCGGATCGGACCTGCCTGAGGCGCCGACTATCCAGTCGGTCTTCTCCAACATCTCGATCTGTTGTTCACAGACTAGAAAGTCCGTCCCACAAGTTGATAGACTGGAGAGTCTGTTCCACATGCTATCTCCCTGTCTCCGAGTGCCGTTAGCGGTGCACCGGTCTTGCCATTGGCGCCGGTGGGCCGGTCGTAGACTGATCCGCCAGCACCTGCACGAGAACATCCTCCAGGCTGAACCGGTGCGGCTGGACCAATTCGATCGACAGACCCGCACCGCGCAGCAGATCTATCGCGGCATTGACCTTGGACATATCATGACCGGACAAGGTAATGACACTGCCGCCCAACGACGCGCCGAGTGCCTCGATCTTGTCGCGGATCGGCCTGACGTCGCCGTAGAACGTAATCCGGTACTCGACGGTTTCCTCGGTCAGTTCGTTGAGCGTCCCCTGTCTTGCTATCAGGCCGTCCACCAGGATCGCCACGCGGTCGCAGACCATTTCGAGTTCGCTGAGCAGATGCGAGTTGAGGAAGACGGTCCTGCCGTCGTGCTTGAGTTCCAAGAGCAGCTCGCGCACGTCACGGCGACCGACCGGATCGAGCCCGTCGGTCGGCTCATCCAGCACGACCAGCTCCGGATCGTTCATCAGCGCCTGGGCGACCCCCAGGCGCTGAAGCATGCCCTTCGAGTATTTGTCGATTCGCGTCTTCGCCCAGTCCGACATCCCGACGCGATCTAGCAACCGGGCCGCGTTCGCCTTGCGACGAGAGCGCGGCACCTTGGCAAGGGCGGCGTAGTAATCCAGGAGTCGCGCACCGGTAAGATATCCGGGGAATCGATGGTCCTCCGGCAGGTAGCCGATGCGGGCGAGCTTGCCGCGGTGGCCCAGAGGACGGCCCAGAAGCGTCCCCAACGCGTGCGCCGGCCTTACGACCGTCATCATGATCTTCACCAGCGTGGTCTTGCCCGCGCCGTTGGGCCCCAGCAGACCGAAGATCTCCCCGCGCCCGACCTGGATATTCACCCCGCGCAGGGCCTGGATCGTCCTGGCGTACGTCTTGCGCACGTCGATCAGGTCGACCGCCCAGTTGGTCATCTCCGTTATGCCGACCATAACAACCCTCGACGCTGAAGCAGTTCGTCGGCGATCTCGGCCGCCGTCGAGTCCGGGGTTAGGTCAACCCACTCGGTCTTGCGAAAGCGCTTGAACCACGTCCGCTGCGCCTTGGCGAACTGACGCGTGTTGATTTTGATCATTTCGATCGCATCCGCAAGAGAAGCCTTACCGTCCAGATGTTGAATGATCTCACTGTAACCCACAGCCTGACGCGCCGCCGTGCTCAACGGTTTCGGCTCCGCCAGCAGCGATTGCACTTCCTCGACAAGGCCCGCCTCGATCATGCGCCTCGCGCGTTCATTCGTGCGATGATTCTGATCCACAAGCTCGCGTCGCAGGCCGATCAGCACGTGCTCATACTTCGTTCGCTCGCGATCCCACTGGGCTTGCAGTGTGCTGATCGGCTGACCGGTCAGCTCAAACACCTCCAACGCACGGATGATTCGCCGTAAATCGTTAGGGTGAATCCGATCGGCGGCATCCGGGTCAACCTCCTGCAATCGCCGATACAACGCCGGAGCCCCGTCGGTGTCGGCTGCTTTATGCAGGCGGGCTCGAATGGTCGGATCGGCACCCGGCCCTTCGAACAAACCCTCGGTCAGCGCTTTGAGATACAGCGGCGTCCCACCGACCACGAAAACCGGCTTGCCGCGTGCCCGTATTCCGGCGATCGCCTGTTCGGCATGCTCAACGTATTTGGCGACGGAGAAATCTTCGGATGGTTCGACCACGTCGATCACGTGATGCGGAATCTCGCGGCGAGTTTCGGGTGACGGCTTAGCTGTTCCAATGTCCATCCGGCGGTAGACCTTCATCGAGTCGAGGCTGACGACCTCACCGCCGGTTCGGCGGGCCAACTCCCGACCGAGCGTACCCTTGCCGCAGCCGGTGCAACCGATGATGAAGGTCAAACAGTCGGTGGCCATGCAATTGTTGTCGGTCGTATCGCCTCGCCGGCGTGACTGCCTCTGACACCGCTCTGGATATCCGGGTAAGCTGTGCCGTACGGTAAGCTGAAAGCCGCGCGATTTACAGGCTGAAAGCCTGCAAGATAGTGGCCGATGGCAAGCACCCCGGCGCGCCGGGACGCGCCACCACCGGAAAAGGGTGACATTGAACAACGCGACCCTGACACGGTCTTGTTTCCTATCAACCTGGCAGATGTAGCGGCCGGCGTCTCGCCGGCCGAGGCTTACGACGGCCTGCGGGGACGCAGGCCGCTACAGAAGAAGACGGGGCACTCGCATGTGTCGCAAAGGACGGCCGAGCCTTGGGGAGCTGAAACAGGCGAAGTCTCTGCTAAGCTGGACACTGAGCCAGAAGCGAACGTAAGAAAGACAGGCCTATGATCGACTGCTGCCCGATGTGCAAGTACTGCCTGGCCGGACTCCCGGACGAACACACCTGCCCGGAGTGCGGTTTTGCTTACGAGCGCGACAGCGAAGTCATTCAAGCTAGCGTACCAACATGGCTGCTCTTTACGTGCTCCGGCGTGGTGCTCGCGATCGGAACGACGATCTGGATTTGGCGCAACCGTCTCCTGGTTTTCCTGTTGGGGGCTTATAGCCTTGTGGAGGCGTTGTGGCATTGGGGCCGGCCGGGGAACATGGTTTTGGTTTCACGCCGGAGCATCCGAATCTTCAGGTACGGGCGCGATGAGGAATCTCACGATATGGCGCTCGTCGGGTCCGCGAAGTGGAGCTGGGTCACAGGTAGAGTGACCATACAACGTGAAGATGGCGGTGTTCTCGCGAGGATTCCGAGCAGGCTGCTTAACTCAAACCGGCGCGCGAAGCAATTGGTGTCTGTGATCCGGAAGTATAAGGCGTGCGAAGACGCTACGCCGTCACGACGCGCGTCACCTCAGGGATCTGGTTCTTGAGCTGCCGCTCGATCCCCATGCTGAGGGTAATCGAGGCTGATGGGCAGCCCTTGCACGCACCTTGCAGACGAACGCTGACGACACCGTCGTCATCAACATCAACGAGTTCGACGTCCCCTCCGTCGCTTTGCAGCATTGGCCGGATAGTATCAAGGACCACCGCGACACGATCCCGAAGCGGCTTGTTCTGTTGAGAGTCAGTTTCCGGTTGTCCGGGCATCGACTTTATCTCCATAGCAGGTTAACCGGCTCGTGTAGCCCATTGCGCCCTGTGACGCCCCGGAACCGGCCGGTGGCAGCATAGACATAACACAAGTTTGCAGTTTACGTCCTCGGGTCCGCCGACACAACCCCGGCGCGCAGCTTCGAGATGGCGTGCTGTCCAAAGCCCGATTCGAGTTCCGGTGGGAGTATCAATTCAACCTCTCACTCGATCCGGACAAGGCCCACGAATATCACGACGAGACCATGCCGCAAGAGGGCGCCAAGACCACGCATTTCTGCTCGATGTGCGGCCCGCAGTTCTGCACGATGAGGATCACCCAGGACGTTCGCGACTACACGGTGAGGCACGACGTCTCCGAGTCCGATGCCATTCGGATCGGCATGGAAGAGAAAGCCGGGGAATTCAAGGAATCCGGCGGGGAGATATACCGGAAAGTGTGACGTCCATGTGGCAGTGCATCCGCGAGCGCCGTTTGCGCCAATAGGCGTAGATAGCGCAGAAATAAAGCCGGCTCTAATACTACAGCGCCACATAAGGTCTCAAGGCGTCAGAAACGGGGTTCCCGGCATCCCAAACGTGGTTCGTAGCCGTCCCATTGGGCTCCTGATGGACAAGCGGCGCTGTAGTACTAAGCTCCCCCTTGCCACGGGACTTAGAGCCGGCTCTTTGCCAACGCGATCCCGGTCCCAGGGTCTGGGCGATCCACTCGCCTAGGCAGTCATTCTCGCAGCCCTGCGTCGACTAAAGTAGACCTTTCCGCCCGCAAGCAGCAGCAGCGCCAAGACGACCAGGCCCCATTCGGAAACGGTGGGGATGGGCGGCGGCGGCAGCACCGGAACGTAGCAGAGCTTTATGTAATCGACGGCTGTATCGTCGCTGATGAGGACGTCGAGATAGCCGTCGGCGTTAATCAGAGGAATCAGATCGTCGGTTTCCGTGCCCCTCGGAAGGGCAGAGAGGTCCAGCACGAGAGTTCCCTCCGATCCACGGTCCCAGGATGAGAATAAACTCTTGTTGAACCACCTCTGCCACGTAAATTCCAACCACCAGTTTTCCTCTGGGAAGTTACCGTTGCCGACGTACCGCAACATGATACCGTCGGTCGAAGGTATGTCGCTATTATCCGCTTTAATATGGACCTCGAGTTGACAGCTCTCGAGCTGGGGCAACCCTTCAAACGTGTAGCCGAACATGGCATTCACAGCGTTAAGTTCGTCAAGTTCGTCAAACTCTCGAGGATCGACCATCGTGCTACTCGCGATCAAACCCTGGAACCAGGTGTAGAAGGTTGGACGGCGCGAGGTCTTATCAGGGGGGTCGGTGTACGCGGCGAAATTATCCTGATCACCGGCCAGAATCAAATTGGGGCAAGGCTCGCAACATTCGATAGTCAACCTATCCGTATCCCAGTCGCTTGGGTTGCTTTGTATCTCTCCAGTAAAATCTATCGTCGTTTCGTTAGCACAGTTTTCAATGAAGCTAAGTGTAATCGGGACATACACATTACTCATGGGATCGATGGGACCAACATTACCCGATTGGGGAGTGTAGTCCGCCACACAGTCCGGATCATGAGTATAATATACACTTGACCAGTCTACTGTGATAGGGTCTGAAAGGGAGTTATTTCGGAACGCCAAGAGTACCGTCAATGTCTTTGGGCAAGGCGGACAAACGCCGTACAAAGTATCCGGAAGAACCTTCACGTCCAAAAGGGAACGGCGCGGCTGTCCATAGGCAACGCTTACGGGAAGGACCATCAGTGTAACACCGAGTAGTAAGCTTTTCTTTGCTATATTCGTCATATTTTTTTCTCCTTATCGAAGCTGTTATCTGCTTCAGAATTCACTCGCCCATATCGTGTTCGCACAATTGCCAAAAAGCCCCGTAGGGCGGGCTTAGCCCGCCGCAATGGTGCTCATCCGGGTAAGCACGGGATCGGTGGCCCGCGCGGGCGTGAAGAACGAATGGCAAACAGCGGAACACAAAAGAATGTTTGGAGCACGAGGGATGCCCCGGAATGACGCATTGCAGACGGGTGACCTGTTACTTCGCGAAAGGTGGTGGGCAAGGCCCACGTTACGATGTCTCTTAACCGAGGCACTTCTTTCGCCTCCGGGTCCGGACAGAACTGCTATCCGTCACCTGCTGGGCGTGAGCTGTCAACAGCGCGTCACACGCCGTCGCTGTGCCACCTGTCTTCAGGAATTGGCTCCCCCGGCGCACCGCAAGTTTCCGTTACTTGATTAGAAAACCGACGCGGCGCAACCAACCCTCCCATGCAGGCCCCGTGTTAGCACCCCCGCGCGACTGGTTCGACCAGCGCGGTCCTTTCCGGGGCCTGTCCTATAAGCAAAATACTCCTTTATGGGACTGATGCCAACCTAAAATCGAGTAAGAATCTGCCGTAGCGCCGCATTATCGCACGCCTGTCAAAGTAGCACTTTAGCGTGACAGCGTTACTTTAGTTCGGCATCTCCACATGCGGCATCGAAAATGCCGATCGTCGCGAAGCAAGCAGGGAATAAAACAAGAGCTTTCGAGCGTTGCTGCGCTGTCATATTAGGAGGGCCCAACACGCAGCCTGGATGCGGGTGTGATGTCTCTGCGTGCTCCGTGGTGAATGATACTATCAGCGATCGATGCGCTGTTGCCTCCGCAGCATGACAATCGCTCCTCCGACGGCGACCAACCCGCTGATCCACTGCGCGGGCGTCAGCCTCTCCGCGAAGATGAAGTACGAGCTTGCACCGGTGAAAAACGGCTGAAGAAGGATGACACCGGCTGACACCGCCACCCCAAGCCGCGCGATTGAGACATAATAGAATACGTGCGCGAGCGCGATGCCGATAAGGGCGGAGGCCGCCAGCATACCCCATTGCATCTGCGCAAAAGCCGTTACTGCAAAACCGTGCTGCTGACCCGCGAGCAGCATGACGGTAATGAGCCCGGCGGCCGTGTACAGGCTGATCGCAGCGAAAGCGAAAACCGGATGGACCTCGTGCATGTAGTAGCGCACCGACAGGGAGTATCCGCCGAAGATGATTCCGGCAGCGATGGCCAGGACGACGCCGAAGGTCGTCGCCCCGCGAGGAAGCTCGGCGCCAAGTAAACACGTCCCAAGCGATCCGGCAAAGACCACGATGACACCGAACCAGTACGCCCGCGATCGCAAGATCCTCCGTTCCGACGGAAACAGCAGAAAGGCGCCAAGCGCCACGAAGATAATCTGGAACCGCAGCATGAACGTCAGCAGGCCGGGATCGATGAAGTAGGGCGACCACGCGAAGCAGCTTTGGCCGATGCAGTTGACAACGCTCGGTACGATCGCGGCGCGCCACAATCCAACCGGGAGCGCGCGGCGACGCCACCCAACAAGAATGACCGGCGACCAGAACAGCGCCGAGATGCCGTATCGCCAGCCGTTCGCCGTCCAGGCGTCTATGTACGCTGTAAAGTACTTCAGAAACAGCGGGACGCTTGACCACGCCAGCAACGTCAGGGAAATGAACACCGCACCGCTCGTACGGCCCTTGTCGGACAGTCCATGCATTCAGGCATTGTAGGGCGGATCGTTTCACTGCGTTAGTGCGCTTGCCGGTGTGCAACCGGTTAGTCGTCCGGCAGGACCCCACCTGGTGCCTGCGGATGGGGATTGCCGGTTCGTCCTGACGGACCCGGTCAAATCCGCAATCACGCTCGTGCGAGAATGCTCGTGCGAGAATCCTTTCTCACACAAATAGGCCGAGAAGGGATTCCCGGCCAAGCGATATAATTCGCAATCCGGAACCACTCGAGCGGGAGAGTTGATGATCGTGTACCCGGACGCCCGCGTAACACACACCAACGAGCGGACGTTCCTCATGGTGTCCGAAGATACGTGAAGAACGCTTGTTCTCGGACGTTTCGCGGTTGTTCGACTTCACCGGTTGTCTGTCCGGCGTGAATCGGCTATACTCGTTGTGGTTATCGGGGGAGCCTAGCGGGAGGGCTTCAAGCAACTCAGCATATGATGAGAATCCGTGCGGTGGGGTATGCCGTCTGCGTTGGAGATTCGGCATCTCATGCCGAGTGTCGGCACGGCGCGGTGGTACACGTTGCTGATGTTAAAGTATGCGCAGAATGTCCAACTCGCGACGCACCATAGGCCGGCGGCGATCCAATCCGCGAGGCGGAGGTATTCGTTGACTATCAAAGGGACGGTAAGCATGAAGCGATCTTTTTGTTGCATCAGGTTTGTCATGACAGGCGTGGCCGTGCTTGGACTCGCTGCGGCGTCAACGCAGGCACAATGGCATTACTACTACTTTGACGACCCGCAACCGCTCGAGGTTGACGTCTCGAAGGTGGCTGTCTTTGAAGGCGAGGGTGTTGCCGCGGCGTCGGCATCCAAAGCCCTTTCGAGGCACGGAATCGTGGCGGCGGATGTGCGTCCATCGGTGATTCCGCGTATGTCGTTTGCGGCCACTCCGGCTTCAGCTCGCGGCAAGGCTGATGTACAGGCGCTGGTCAAGACGATAGCGGATGCCGGGGAAGTGGGCTTCGTATCACCCGTCTTTCTGGACCGGCGCGGCGACCCCCTGATGATCACGCAGTACCTCCACGTTCGTTTCTATGAGCACGTGGACCCCGAGCAGGCGGAGGCGATCCTGGCCCAGGTGGGCGCGGGGTCAATACTCGATCGCGACTGGGCGCGGATGAAGGGGACTTACCGTCTGCAATCGAGTTCGCGCAACGGGTTCGAGGTCCTTGAGATCGCCAATGCCCTTGCGCAGCGACCAGAGGTTAAGTTTGCCGAACCTGACAAAATCACCACCGTGCGACACTCTCTGACTCCGAACGATCCGTTGTTTCCGGAAGTGTGGGGTCTGCATAACACGGGGCAGAGCGGCGGTACCCCGGATATGGACATGGACGCTCCCGAGGCATGGGACATCACGGTGGGCGACCCGGATATCATCGTCGTGATTATGGACTTGGGTAGCGAGCAGGATCATCCGGACTTAAACCAGATCGCCGGGTATGATTTTACAGGCAGTGGCACGGGCGGAGGGCCGCTGAACGAGTGCGATAACCACGGGACCCCTGTGGCTGGGTGCGTGTCTGCGATTATCAACAACGCAGTCGGCACGGTTGGGATCGCACCGGGGTGTAAGACCGCAAGTGCCAAGATAGGGATATCGAACGTCCCCTGCGACGGCACGTTCAACGCTGCGGATAGCTGGATAGTCAACGCGCTTGATTGGGCGGAGACCATCGGCGCGCGAGTCACGAACAGTAGTTTCAGCATGGGGTCATCGAGTACGATTACCGACAAGTTTACATCGACACGCGAGGCGGGCATCATTCATTTTGCCTCCGCCGGGAACGATGCTGAACCAGAGATCAATTACCCATCGAACCTGCCAACGGTCAACTCGATAGCCGCCCTGAACCGGTACGGTTCACTCGCATCGTTCAGCAACTGGGGCGAGGGATTGGCCTTCTCGGCACCGGGCGTCGATATGTGGTCGACGGACCGGACCGGCAGCGATGGTTATACATCCGGTGATTACACGTTGTTCGGCGGGACGTCGGCGGCGAGCCCCTACGCGGCCGGCGTCGCCGCCCTGATCCTTTCGCTCGATCCGAACCTAAGTCCGGTGGAAGTCGAGCTGTTCATGCAAGAAGGCTGTATGAACCTTGGTGCCGCTGGATACGACACCACCTACGGGTGGGGTTTCGTCAACGCGTATCAAACCGCACTGCTGTTGCCCGCCACGATCGAGACCTGTGACGTGAACAAGCTCGTAGCATCGGATGCGGCGTTGGGAGCTCAGTT
>CAZJTP010000131.1:0-12692 GCA_964548955.1 uncultured Phycisphaeraceae bacterium | reverse complement strand
CTATCTACGCGGCTGGGCCGATGCCGTCTTCACGCGCCGGCCCTGGCGTCGGCGATTATTGCAGCCGCCTCCCCAGATACCGGCGCGATGTCCTTCGCGGAGTTGCCCACCAGGAGGTCCTCAACACGTTGCCTGGCTTCGGGCAGCTCCGCAGACCCGGTGAGCAACGCATCCTTCGCACGGATCGCTTCATCCAGGGCGGTCGCCCGCGACACCGTACCGGCTACGATCGTTAAGATCTTCCGCGCCTCCCCTTGTGCGGCGTGAATCGTCGCACCCATTCTCGTCTGGGCCGATATGACGCCCTGAAACGCCTCGGCAACGTTCTTTTTGGGTGAGGGATGAGCCCCAGTCATTCCGACATACGCAAGTTTGATGCCAATATCGAATTTATCGAGGCGGTCCTGAATGAGACGTTTTATCTCCCTGTTAATCGCGTCGCGTTGCGGTCCCAGGAACTCATCAATGTCGATGCTCGCGGCGTAGTCCGACAAGTACTGATGGGCGACGGCGTCCAGAAGCTTCTCAGGATCGTCGTAGTTGTAGAGGTATTTGATGATGTCGTTGATCTGATACTCCATTGTAAGCGAGACCAACAGCAAGCTCACAGCCACACTCTCCCCCGCCTCCGTGTCGCTCTTCTCCGCCGCCGCTTCGCCTGTTTCGCTGGACAGCCCCTCCACCTTCGGGGCCGCCACAAGAAGCATCAACTCCGGAATGTACTCATGCGGCTCCGTCCAGAGGACCGCCTTGCCTTCGCCCTCTTCGCTCGTTTGGGTAGCTTCACCGACAATCCGCTCGCGGATGCGTTTCACCGGCACCCGGTACACGATGTCGACCGGGTAGGGCCACTTCACGTGCATCCCAGGACCCAGGATCGACGAACGGTTCGTGACAAGCCGCCCGAAACGCTCGATGACGGCCTGTTCGTCGGTGTTTATAACAACGATGCTCGTCAGCAACAGGATTGCGACGAAGGCAAAAACCGCGATGGGGAACAACCAGCGTTGCAGAAGCTGGTACAACCACGTTGAACTGACCTGGAAACCGAACTGGTAGTTCACCGCCTCCGCGATCGATTTGGCGATCCCACCCGGTTCTCCGATCATACCCAGCAGGCGGCTGTCGAACGAAGGCCTCGGTATCTCACCGGGAATCCGCGGCCTGTACATGTCCAGGATGAAGTTGGCGGCAAACTCCACGCCCAGCACGATCATCCCAATCCGCAGGAGATACACGACGAGCGGCTCGGCCCATTCGATCGTTCCGGTAACCATCAACGCCACGGCGACAAGCACGCTCGCCAAGGCGCTGCCGGCCATGCACACCGCGCCGGCGCGAAGCAACTGCCACCCCGGTAAGGCGGCAAGCGCCAACACGTATCGGGCATAAAGAAAGCAAATGAAACCGATCCCGATGACGAACCACATCGTCAGCGTCGGTTGCTCGGTTCGCCTCAGGACGGCCTCGTCAAACACCTCGGCGAGCGACCAGTCCCAATAAACAAGGCGGCGACCGAGCAGGAGTGCTAAAACAACGATCGTGCACAACGGAAGCAGCCACTTGGCCATCCATTTCAGCCGGTTCTGCTCCAGCAGCAGCGATTCCTCATCGTCGACTTCAAAGATGGGCTGACTCGTTCCCGCTTCCCGTGTTCGACGGAGTTCCTCGGTCTCGAGCGCCTCCAGATTGACACGCCGAATCTGATTCAGTACAAGGTAGAGGACGACCCAGATCGGCACTCCGATTACAATGAACTGCGACAGGGCGGCCAGAGCATCCGACTTGGACCAGAGCGAGAAAGCGAGCAAAGCACCGAACGCCGCCAACTGTAACACAAAACCCAAAAGGGTCACGTGCTGGGCACGCGCGTCGCTTGCTCCCTTGGCTTCAGTCATACATCATTCCCGTCGAACGTCCGTGATCCCTGAACTCGTTGACGCATCCGAGCGTATGCATCAAGTGTTGACAAGTGCCGCCCCGTACCGCTTGTCCGCACGCGCGAGGAGCTTACAATAATCAAAGTCAAGTGCCAATACGCGATCTCACGAACAATGGCAAACGGGAATCGCAGGCACCCGCAAGCCGGGAAGAACGCTGAGCCGGCAATCTAGAACCTTATGTTCCAACGCTTCTACGCCGTCGCCCTCAACACCTTCGTGGAGACGATCCGCCAGCCGATCTACGGCGTGATCCTGCTCGCCACCACCATCCTCATGATTCTAAACGTCTCGCTCGCGGCGTTCACTCTTGACGACGACGACAAACTGCTCCTCGATCTGGGACTCTCTACGTTGCTGCTTAGCGGTTTGTTCTTGTCCGCCTTCAGCGCCGCAGGAGTCCTGAGCCGCGAAATCGAGAACAAGACCGTCCTGACGGTCATCTCCAAGCCCGTTGGCCGCCCCATCTTCATATTGGGCAAGTTCGCGGGGCTCGTAGCGGCTCTCGCGGTGGCCTTCTACCTCAGCACGCTAGTTTTCGTGCTGTCGATCCGCCACGGCGTCATGGATTACAGCTCCGATCCGTGGGACGCTCCCGTGCTGGCGCTGGGGTTCGGGAGCCTGGGAATTGCCGTGATCGCCGGAGCCTTTTGCAATTATTTCTATGGGAAGTATTTCCCGACCACAACGATCGCCGTTTTGATCCCCTTGCTCACCGCGTCCGTACTCGCGGTCGGGAAGCTGGACGAGCACTGGAACGTGATCCCCTTTGGAACCAACTACATCGGCGGACAAATCGTCATCGCCGCTTATCTTGTCCTGCTGATCGTGCTGATCACAGCCGCTGTCGCCCTGGCTGCCTCGACCCGTTTCGGCCAGCTCATGACCCTGGTCATCTGCACGGGCTATCTTGGGTTGGGGATCATCTCGGACTACGCATTCGGCCAATACGAGGAATCATCCCTGCTGGCCACGATCGCCTATCGGGCGGTGCCCAACGTCGGCCCGTTCTGGATCATCGACGGGCTCCAGGCGGGCACGGAAACAACGGTGGTCACCCTCGGGTACGTCGGATACGTCACCGCCTATGCGGTTCTCCTTACTGCCGGTATTCTCAGCATCGCCGTCGTCGCGTTCCAGAAACGCGAACTGGGCTGACACATGGGCCGTGACCCTGTGGATGCTCATCCGTGGGCTGACACCACCTCTGATGCCACGCGGTGACGCCTTTGTCCGCGGAATCACCGGCAATACCCTTCCTCAATCAGCTCAGCCTTGAGGCCCGTGCGGTCGTGGTCCCTACTGACCGACGCATGGCAAAACATGTATTATATTAGTATCAGATATCAGATGAAGATTGCCGATTGGTCGCAAGCCCGCGGCTCGCTACCCAAAAACAGCTACTGCTCTAGTCTTGCATGCTCGTCCGAAAACATCAGCCCAATCCTACCGGCCTCGAATCGCAACTGTTCTGGGACTAGCAGCCGAGACCAAGTGCGATATCCCGCACCGGCATTAGCAGGGCAATGGAACGTATTGCATACTGATTTGAGGTGCGACTCGCCGGGACGGGGTGACATGTTGGAACGAGTTGAGTACTCACGGATTGCGATCGCAGCCGCCGAATCCCTGGCAGCCAATGGGAAGGCGGACTTCGCCGTCTACCTTCCGGGGACGACTGACGGCGACCCTTTGCTCTATCGGGAAGCGGGCGTCGGATTGACACAACCGGACTTTGACCGCCTACGCACTCACGACGTTCCGTTCCTCTACATTCTCAGCACGGACCTTCGCCAGTGTGAAGCGTTCCTCGAAAGCAGACTGAGGGATCTGCTGAACCGCCCGGGCGTAACGCCCGGCGAGAAGGCGAGACTGGTCCACCAGGTAGGCACATCCGTCGCCCGCGATCTAACCGGCGAACCCGTCTCTTCCGAAAACCTCGCCAGAGCGTCCTACGTCGTGGACAACGTCATCGGGTCGATCCTAAATGACATGCTCGTGGCGGCGCACATGTTGCACATGGCCGGGCACGAGCGGTCGACGGCCAGCCATATGTTTGTGGTCTCGGCGCTGGCCGTCGCACTTGGTGTGGAGGTCTTCGGCTCGGATTATGAGATCCTGCGGACCTTGGGTCTCGCTGGGATGATGCACGATATTGGAAAGCTCGGCATCAGTCCGGAGGTGTTGAACAAACCCATTGCATTGACGCCCGAAGAAACGCAATTGATCCAACAGCATCCGATTGAATCGGTGCGGCTTCTCGGCGACGATCCCAAAGTGACGCCGGCAGTCCGGCAGATAATCCTGCAGCACCACGAGTGGATGGACGGGCGCGGCTACCCCGTTGGAGCCCGCGGCGATGAGCTGCTGCCCGGCAGTCGGATCGTCTCGATCGTCGATTCCTTTCACGCAATGATCGGGCGCCGGTCCTACCGTAACCCGCTGACACCGCGGGAGGCGAATCGGGCGTTGAACACCCAGGCGGGCCGACAATTTGATCCCGATATGCTCGGCTGGTGGAACGCGCTGTTCGACCGGTGTTGGTCACACGGGCCGCCCGTCCTCCCGATCGACCAGGCCGGTGAGGTCGACGAGATATCGTCACAGCAGGAACACCGCCCACCTCCATCCCGGGGCGAGGTCTTCGGGGCTCGTCCAAAGCGCTTCACCTGCAACGCACGGGTTATGGTCAAGTGTGTATATGCGGGGCGGTTGCCCGATACGACCTGCGCACCGGACGAGTTCGCCGCATCGGTCCACGACGTGTCGCGCGGCGGGTTGTGCATCTACAGTGCGTACCCCATGTATCGCGGCGAGGTTGTACACGTGCAAGTCGAAAAGGGGGGACGCCACACGTGGGTCCGCGGCACGGTGGCATGGTGCCGACAGCATGACGTCAATCTTTACAAGACCGGCCTTCAGTTTGTCCAACGCATCTCCGAGCGCGAGGCTCACGCCTCCGTAAATGTCGAAGGAATCACTACACCGGAAGCAAGCGCGCCAGAATCCGTAAGTGATGTCGCGATCAACCGCCCTTGGAGACCGCGTATCTCCACCCGAGACCAGACTGAAATGAGTCGAGAACATGCGCTGGAAACGCTGGCGGAGATCGCCGACATGCGGGCGACTACAATCGAGGCGGAGAAGACCGCCGTCAAGCTCGCCGACTCCCCCGATCCGGAGATACGCCGCAAGGCGATTGACGCTCTGGCGAGGATCGGAACGAAGCCTGCCCGTATGGCGATCGCCGGTCTTCTGAAGGACGCCGATCCAGCCATCAGAGAGCACGCAGTGGCCACCGCAGGTACGCTCCAGATGGCGGAAGCCGCTTACCTCCTTCGTCAACGCCTCAACGATCCTATCGAAACGGTGGCTCTCCGGGCCGCAGGTGCTCTGGGACAACTAGGTGAGCGGACCGGCCTGCCGCTGGTCACCCAGGCATTGGAAGGGAATGGCTCAGGCGCCCGCCTGGCTGCCCGCGTGTTCGGAGAGATCGTCGGCCACCGATTCCCAGCCAACGAACGCGGCATCATGGCGGCGAGGCGTTATCTGGCTGCAAAGAAACGCTCGCTGATGGCTTCGTAGAGGTTTGCTCCGCTACGTTTGCCATTCTAACCAAATCACGACCCGGAAACCAACCATCACCGCTGGCCGGGTGCATACAATCTTACTGGATTCCGCCGGTCTCCCTATCGTCGAGGGTGGTGTTGATGATGCTCGTGGACGTGTGCTGGATGCAGTCCAGCGTGTCCTTATCGCCGGCATAGAGTTGAATGTAATCGCTCGCGGCTGTGTTCGCGGGCGCAGATCAACATTGGGATGCGCAAAACGCTCTCGTTTTCGGTCTTTTATTCTTTCGCCTCATCGGGTTGCCCTCATGACGACGACTTGGGCATCAACTCGAGCACATCCTTGCGGGCTATGTCGTAGGTCAAACCCAGACTATTGAGCGCCTTACAGGCAACACCCCCGCGCTCCTTCAGCAAGGCGAGCAGCAAATGCTCGGTGCAGACCTCCTTGCCCTTGAGCCGCTGACACTGCTCGATCGCGATGGCCATGACGTTCTTGAAGTGCGGAGTACCAGGCAAGCGCCCGAAGACCCATGTCTCCTCCAACCGCTTCTTCACCAGCTTGTCGACCTCCTCGCGAAGCCTTTCAGCAGTGAGGCCACGGTTGGCGAGGACGGTGGCGCCGACGCCTGTTCCCTCCTGTTGAATGGCTAGCAGGACATGCTCAGTTCCCACATACTCCTGGTCGTACTCGCGGGCGATTTTGTTGGCGATCTTGAAGACCGCGGACACGCGCTGACTGGACTTCGGCAACATTCGTTAGGGATCCTCTCCAAACACGCCGGCGACATCAGCTTTCGGTTCGACGGACCGATCGCACTGCGGGACCGGTTCGTTCTCCCGCGCACCCTCGACGGACGACGCCGTCGGTTCAACCGGTTGACTCCGCGCCTTTAGGTAATTGTAACCGAGGCTGATAATGGCCACAACAATCGCAGCGATCAGCGTGATCTTCACGATCCGCAGGCGGTTCCTGATCTCCTGATCGCGCCATTCAGCCAACCGGTGGTCGATCTCATCGAGCTTCCGGTCGATCCGATGTTCGATTTCGTCAAGCTTTTCGTGAAGATATGAATCAGCCGCACCGCGAAGCTTGTGGGCGATGCCGCTCACTACACCGCTTTCCTCAATCGATTGTTTCAATGACGAGCTTGCGTCCTCTTCCGGCAGGAACTGGTACTCCCCTTCAGCGGGCGAACCTTCGACCAACTTGGTGATCCACGAGCCGACGATCCTCCGGCGTTTCCGCTGCAGTCGTGCCCAAAGCCCCTCCTGCCTTCGGAGACGCCGCTCCAGTGTTGCACGGGAGTCACCCTCCCCCACATCCACACCTCGCAGGCGGGCAAGCACTCGTACCCCGCGATCCGACAGTCCGTCGAACCGCACCTTCGCAATCGAGGCGATCTGCTTGGCAAGCTCCTCCTTGCCGGCTGATCGCTTTACAGGAACGCGCGCCCACACGACCACATCGAGCAGGGTTCCCCGATCCAGCTCGATCAGCAGCTCCTGATATTCTCGAATCAGCCTGAGCAACTCACCACGCTGCGTAGCCGGATCAATCGCAAGCCCAAGCTCCAATCCGTATGCAGCCAGTTCGTCGTCCGGCAAATCCACGAGCGAGGACGATTGAATAGTCGAGACCTTTTCCATGACGTGCGGTGCATTCTAACGCCAGTGCAAATGGATCAGAAGAACGAGAATTGCAGCCAGTCCGCCGATCGTTGTGAACTCATACGCAAAGCGGCGGAGACGCGCCCGAAGAAGCAACACGATCAGATAGCGATACAAAAACGCGGACCCGACCCTTGCCTGTCCGGCTGCGCCCTGCCATTGCCAGATGAAGACCGCCAGCCTCACAACACCATAGACAGTGACCAGGACGGTCAACATGAACCGGTAGAACTCGAACAGATCGAAATGTGGCACGGCGAACGATCCACCACGCCGACGCAACGCCACACCGTAGTGTCAGAAGCGTCGACGCCGCAGCAACATCAATGACGCGAAGCAAAAGAGCAGCGGTACCATGCCGATCACGCCGCAACCGATGGCCGAACCACCCTCTCCGAGCGGCCGGGTACCCGGAAGGTCCGGTTCACCAACGTTGATATGCACAACACCGGGATAGACGGTTATCAATCGGTTAACCGTATCCGTGACGATCGCCCCTCCCGGCGTGGTCGTCGTAACCGTGGCCGTGACCGGCAACACCAAAGTTGTGCTACCCTCATTGATGTACGTGTGAGGCACCACGAGCCCCTTCGTACGGGTCCCGTCACCCAAATCCCAAACGACGGATTCGATGCTGCCGGGTGTGTCGGTCTCGATCCGCATCTGGACGCTGAACGGCGAGGTACCCGTGGGCATGTCTGAGCCCGGCGTGCCCGGAACGCTGATCAGAATCCGGATCTCGGCCCCCTCAGTCGTGCCGGCGCCGTCGATGGCGCCCTCACCGGCGACGCGGATTCGCAACTCGTCGAATCCCACAACGCCCTCGACGTTAACCATGGTCAAACGGGCCGTGAATGTACGAACCTCGCCGCTTGGGACGATGTATGTAAAGCTCGCCGCAGGCGTCGTCGCATCAACAGTGATGCTGTCATCCACATCAAAGTCCCACGCTGTTTGGCTGTGGTCGATACCGAGTTGACTGACCGCGTTACCATTGAAGCGAACCGTCAGCGGCGACGAGCCCCCGAGCGGCGACGCGGCAATCGTCACAGCGGGAGGCGGGACGGCGCTCCCCTCGGCGATCCCACCGAACGAATATCGGCCGCTGGCACTTCGACCGTAGATGGCAAAGAGCTTGGAGCCGACCGCCGGTCGCTTAAAATCTACGCTTTGCTCGCTGCCCGGATCGCAAAGCCCTTCGCACCCGACATACAGGACGGAAGAACCGTTGGGCAGTGACGCCGGCGTGACCCCGCTGCATCCAAGCTGTAAGTTGTCATAACAGGCATCATCCTCTGGTGCGAAGTCAAAGTCGTCCATGCTCTCTATGACGAGGAACTCATCCGCACCGACACCTGCCTTCCATCGCAGCGTGGTGCCGTCCACGCGGACATCGGTGGGAACATCAGGCCAGGTGAAACCACCGCTTGTCAACGTGTCCCGTGCGGCCTTGACGGCTCGCTCAGCGTTGATTCTTCCGTAACCATATGTCAGGCTTTTGTTCGTGATGCCGTCGTAGTGTGCGTCGTCGGGGCTGACCTGATCGCATGTATGCTCCATGATGATTCGAACGTCGGTAGCAGTCAGCTTGGGGTTTACGGAAAGGACGAGTCCCGCTACGCCTGCCGCGATCGGACAAGACGCCGACGTACCGCCGAACGTTCCCGTGTACTTTCCGTCCGGGTCGATGTCCGTGCCATAGGCAAACCAGGGGGACTCTGGATCCACGCTGACGCCACCGACATTGTATCCATCCGCCCCGCTTTCCTTGCCATCCTCGTTATCCGTGGTCGCAATCCCCGCGCTGCCTTCACCCGCTCCCGGAGCAACGAAATTCATGTCGGGGCCGTAGTTGCTGAAGTTGGAGCGACTGTCACTATCGGTACTGGCACCGACACCGATCACTTGGGGAAGCGCCGCAAGTGAAAATCCGCGAGCAATTTCAGTATTCTCGTTTCCCGTGGAAAAGACGATAACCATACCGAGTGGGTCCTCTCCACCTTCGCCATCCAGATCTCGCCCTTCCCGAAACGCCCTTTCAATGGCTTCCACGATGACCGGTGGGCTCGGGATGAACGACAAATACCCCCAACTGTTGATGTGAATATCGACGCCCTGATCGAGCGCGAAAGTAAACGCGCTGGCAATTGCCGAAGTATTGACGTACTCGCCCACCCCGCGCGACGCCGTAAACCGCGCACGATACGAAACACCCCGCACACCAACGGAGTTTCCCGCCGCAACCGCAAGCCCCATCACCGCCGTACCGTGAGCGTCCCACCAAAGCTTGGGACGCGGGTCGTCAAACGGCGGGCGGGCGATATCTTGTCCGACGCCAATGTAGTTACTCCTCAGGTCTTCATGGTCAACGTCACAACCCTGATCGAACATGCCGAACAGAACACCCGTGCCCTCGGTGATCTCCCAGGCTTCGAGCGCATCGATGTCGGCGTCGACCTTACCGCTAGATTCACCAGTGTTGTGCAGATGCCACTGGTGCCCAAAGTACTCATCGGATGGTATTTCTTGCGTGGGGCGCGCAGCCATACGGAAGTCCGGGTTCGCCCACAGCGTTCGGTAGTCGTCGGCGAGTTGCTCGGCAATCAACACATCGTCGGCGTCGGGATTCACCGGCGTGACGATGTAGACACCGTGCAGACCCCTGAACATCTCCACCTCGCCTATCCCGTATTCCTCCCAAAGCGACTCGCGCTGCTCGGCGGACAAGCCGCTGCGCAGTTTCAACACAACCGTGCCTGTAGGAATGACAGGGCTCTCCACTCCCGCAAACCGGTAGATCGGCTGAACATCCTCGACGCTCTCGTCGGCCTCGACATCGCCCAAGGCAACGTCACCCATGCTCGTAACCCGCAGGATCTTCACACGCGCGTGGGGTGCGTCCTCGATGTCCTCCACAATCCCATAGCCCGCAGCCTCAAGTCTCTGCCTGGCCTCCTCAACTTCGTCATGAGATCGGAAGACGACACCCAGCTCGGAGTCCGACTTTGCAAGCGGCACCTTCCGGCCATCTCGCAGTACGTAATACCGATCCCCAGCGAGAGCCTCACCCGCCAGCACGGTCAGCACGATCACACCAACCATAAGGCTTACAAACCACCGCCGGACATCCAACACAGCATGCATACACATCATTCGAGGTCCACCTTCTTCAAGTCGCGCAACGTCCAACTCCATGCCCACGCCAGCCAGATACCCTATCTCACCCAGGGTTGGGCTCGACGCTGCCCTGGCCGATGGACAGTGAACATAGGATTGCTCACGACGGAAGCGCCAAACCGTCTGAGCGACGCATGCCGCCCAACACCGATCCGATCAACGCCCACCGAAGCTTTTCCCACTAATGCATTCTTGGGATCGCCAGAATCCCTGTCAAGCGCGAGTCAACCATATCGAGGACGGAGTCGAAGCCATCGAACGCCCGAAAACCAGCCCTCAGGACTTGAGCAAGCGGTGCACGTCGATCCACGTCCGATAGACCGCCTCGTCAAACATCACCCAACGCACCAGCCCGGGTTTCCCGTGTCGCTCAAGGTCATCCCAAACCGTCGATAGCGAGACCTCCGCCGCTGCTCGCAATGGGTAGCCGTACACACCGCAGCTAATCGCCGGGAACGCAACGGTCTCACAGCCGTGTTCCCGGGCGAGATTCAGCGAGAATCGATGACATGAGGCAAGTAGATCGACCTCGCCCGCGGCACCGCCCTGCCAGACAGGTCCCACCGTATGAATCACATACCTGGCCGGCAGCCGATAACCTCGCGTGATCTTCGCTTCCCCGGTCCGGCAACCGCCAAGCGTCCGGCATTCCGCCAGCAGCTCGGGGCCGGCCGCACGGTGGATCGCACCATCCACCCCACCGCCGCCAAGCAGCGTTTCATTGGCGGCGTTGACAATCGCATCGACGTCCTGTTTGGTTATGTCACCGCGAACAATCTCGATTCCACTCATCCGTTCAGCCTCCCGGAAGCCGATGGGCCACCGCCTTGGCGGAATCCGTGTCAACGCGCGTCGGGCGGATCAGCACGGTCGCATCGATGAGCCCATGCCTTTGATGCTTAGCGTATGCGAGAATCAGCTCTGCCGGCACATCACGATGCCGCATCCTGTGCGACCGCTCAAAGACCCGCCAGTGAGCGGATCCAAAACACGTTGCGGAGACGCGTTCGACGAGCCGTTCCAGGCGGTTTGTCTCAACGTGCAGACCGGATTGATCAAAAGCCCCGACGGCGGCGCGCCCGTCAGCCAAGCTCCTCGCCGGCGGGTTGAGCAACGCGCACCAATCATCCTCCGTCCGATCGGGAACATCGGTCTCAGGGAAGACATGGCGCCGCTCGAGGCGTAGCGCCGCCGTCGCTTTCCATCCATCGTTCAACGGGAACGTCGCGAAATATTTCCCGCAACGACGCAACCGCCGATCGCGCCGACATGCAAGCCGCCGCGCATGTGATATCTCCGCCCGTGCCAATCTTGCAAGAAACGCGCGGTCAACCCACTGCTCGCCCCAGTATTGGGCCATCGACTCACGCCGGGAGAGATAGCTGCGCAAAAACCGAAGTCGCTCCGTTCGCGTCGCGCGACGATGAAAGAACTGTTCGAGCTGCGTCAATGACTCCACGCTGCGTCGTACGGACACGGGTCGACGGGCAAACCACGAAGAATGCACATCAACATACGAGGTCTCAAGCTTCCCATTGGGCTTGGAGTGCATCAGGATGTTGTTTGGGTGGGCGTCATCATGAACGAATCCGCGTTCATGGGCCACCGCGAAAAGCCGCGCAACCGCATTGATCAGGTCACTTCCAGTGGCACGGCGTTCATGTCCCGAGGCTTGCTCCACGCATTGCCGCCAGGCATCCGGGAGACTGATCGCATCGGGCAGACCTTCGGTAATCAAAACCGTCCGCCGCGAAACACCCCAGTCAACGCCGATCGCCAGAGAACGCACCACAGACACGCCGCGCGAGCGGGCCTGACGCAACGCCCGCCACTCGCGTCGCGCCGTGTCAGCAGCAGTACAACGTTTCAGCCAGCCCACGAATCCACCATGGTCGATCACCTTCGCGAACACGGTGCGGTCGCCCAGAGCGACCCGCCAGGTCGTACGCGCGTATCCCGCCTTGACGGGTTCGGCGCGAGGTTCACACTCTAAGGCAAGCCAATCCGGCGAGCCCGGCCCCAACAGATGCTCCTGCCAGCTCCTGCAAACGCGCCAATCCACCCGTCCGCGCCGCACACGAGCGGTCGGTTCCTCGCGCGCCTGCCGATCGGTCTGGGGATATGTAAGCGTTGTCGCGCGGTGTGGCATGGTCCAACCCAAGCTGCGTCGGCGCAGTCGAAACGCCCCTCAAACGAGTTCTCTGGCTGTAACCGCAGGTTTGATGTCATTGTACTCCCGATGTATAGGGCGGGCCATTGCCGGCGTCCAGCGAGGAGAATCGATCGGAAGCACGCGGGCGATCGAGATTGGCGATGGGCGAGTAAGCCTCGTACA
>CAZJTP010000130.1:0-12779 GCA_964548955.1 uncultured Phycisphaeraceae bacterium | reverse complement strand
CAGAATCAAAACTGACGGTACACTAGCTTTTATGTGCCGCTCGACTCCCCTTTTCCCCCCTTGGCAAGGGGGGATGAAAGGGGGTTCCGCTCCGCAATTCCGGAATCTGCTCCAGCATGTGCAGGCCGGTCTACGGTGCCGGCCTTGGAATCGTCACTGACACATGAATGTCACTGCCCGGCGTTTGTCGGTCCTTGTCCGGGCGCCTCGGACAGTTGCTCAAAAGCGTCGAGCACCAGCACGAACGGATCGCCGATCGGCAGCACGAACAGATGGGCGTCGATCAGCATTGGCTGCGGCTCGAACGGCCCGTCGCCGTCGATGTCGATTATGGCCTCTGCGTTGAATACCTGCTCCATGACCAGGTTGACCGTCGCAATCGCCTGGAAGATGCCCAGGGGCGTATCCTCACTGAGCGAATGAGTCCCATCGAAGAACTCGGGCGGCAGGAACGTCGTCAGCAGGTTGATCGCACTGTTTGGCCGACCGAAGGTGAATGCGTTGAGCCGCGGGAGGAAGTTTCGCGGCACCAGCGTTTCACCACTGAACGTGCGCGGCTCGGGTGATTCAAAGTCAACCTCCTCGATGATCACGCCGCCGCCGCTGTTCGTACGATAGTACCGGCCCACGTAGGTGGAACGCCAATCGTCGGGATTGAACAGGATCGGCCTGAAATCGGTGGTGAACTCGCCGGGATCCTCCACGCCGTTGCCGTTGATGTCATCGAAGTAGGGATTGCCGCTCGGGTCGTAGTTCTCGTTGGACACCTCGGTTCCGTACACGAAGGTGAAGAACTCCGGCTGAATGTCGAGACCAATGACCTCCGGCGGGATCACGCGGGCCGGCTCGAATACGGGTATTGGGCCCTCATTCGGTGGTGGGAAACCCTCATCCGGTGGAGGGAAGCCCTCATCGGGCGGCGGTACGAACTCGTCATCCGGCGGAGGCTGATCGGTCGTGGCAGGCGGTTCCGTATCTGCCGGAGGCTCATCGGTCGTTGCGGGCGGTTCAGGATCCGCCGCGGGCTCATCCCCCGTCGCAGCCGGTTCCAGGTCCGCGGGCGGCTCATCACCACTATCAGGCGGAGGTTCATCCGCCGGCGGTGGGAACTCGTCCTCAGGCGGGGGCGGGAACTCGTCTTCCGGGGGCGGGAACTCATCACCCGGCGGCGTTGGTTCGTCCGCAGGTGGTGGAGGCGGTCCTTCGACGAAGAAACTTCCTGACAGATCATTGACACTGGCCATGAAGTTCAAATCAATGTCATACAGGCCAAACACACCTTCCATCTGCGTTTCCGGCAAGAACATCAGGTAGTAGCGACCGTTGGGGTCGCTCGAGAACGTGCCCGTCCCGATGTCGTAGTTAACACGAACCGGCTCAGCGTCGAGTCCCGGATCGGTCGCCAGCACGTACAATTGCATAGTGGGGCCGTTCATCCCGCCGCCGTCGCTCTCGTTGTCGAGACGGTGCTCGGGATTCGAGACAGCCACCGGAACACCAGGCCAGAACGTACCCGCCTCCGACACGAACTCCACGAAGGCCTTTCCGTCGACCGGATCGAAAAGAGTCTCATCGTTCATGTTCAGGAATATGGGCTCACCATGCGGACCGTGCAGCCAGCGCCCCGTCTCGCGCACGAGAAGCTCGACACGATAGTCGGTTTCGGTCCCGTGCGTGAAGGCGAGATAGTAGGGACCGGTATGTGTGGAGTTGAAGACGACATGGATGGGGAACCCGTCCGGGCCGAACTCCACGTCCATGGAAACGGGATGGACCTCCCCGGCGTCGGGGCGCCATTGGTCCCCGTCGGACACTACGAAGAACGTCGACGATCCGGACCGGTTGAACGGCAGGTGGGCCCGGGCCTTACGAATGAAGCTGAACAGTTGGTCGACGCTCTCAATCCGCTCGCTCAAAATCGCACCGAACAGACGGTGGATGGACGGTGGGACCGTGCCTTCCAGAAGCTCGAGCATCTTTTCCCGGATGCTGTCCACGTGCGAGTGCAGCTCATCGAAATCCGCACCGGGATCGGCAAATCCGGAGTCCAACAGCTCGAAGATTGTCCTTTCAATGTCGCGAGCGACGCCCCGCCCGTCGGCTGACTCGAACACCATCGGCGGCGGCCCCTCGTGACCCGGCGTCGGCACCATGAAGGTCACTCGCGCGCCCAACCCAATTTCCTCGTCGGTCAACAGGCGATAAAGACCCCGGAGCGTGATGACCCGCCCCTCGAGGTGAAGCCGTGCGATGCGCTCGATGAGACGCTCGTTGAGGATTGGAAGCGGATGGCGACCAGCCTTAGGATCGAGCTCGTCGTTCGCGATGAAGTTGCGGTCCGGCTCGGTGACCGTGCTGACGTAGACAACCGGTCGCTCACCCTCAAAGTCGGGATCGAACGGGAATACCGTCTCAGGCAACGTGTCGGGGAAACCATCGGGGAATTCGTCCATGAGTTGATCGAGAAGCTCCTCGTCGAAGCCTTCCTCGCCGAGCAAATCCTCGAGCGTGCCGTCGCCGAGGAGATCTTCGAGAGTGCCGTCACCAAGCAGATCTTCGAGAGTACCGTCGTCAAAGTACGTCTCGTCCAACTGGGCGACGGCGATGACCAGATCATCCGGCGGGGCCACGATGTCGATCGATTCGACCGTCACGTCCGGCAGATCGCCGAGGAAGCTCAAGACGATCCCGCCTGGGTCGTCGGCAATGGGGAACCCGGCCCGGAGAAAGACTTCAGCTGCCGCACTTATGGCATCCTCTAGCTGTGACGCTGTTGCCAATGCCAGGTTGCCTTCGACGGTGTTGATCCCGGCTCGGACGGCGGGTGGGATAAAGGATTCGAAAAGATCGTCCACGTCCCCCGCAGCCAGGTCGGCGATATCCTCGATGTTAACATCCTGGTCGATACCGCTTTCCTCGAACAGATGGATAAAAGCGTCGACGATCCGGTGAACGATCGCGGTGGGTGATATGTCCAACTCGTCGGGATCAATCCCATGCTCAATCAGAAGGTCTCTGAGCTTCGCGACAATGAGGGTAGTCAGTGGATCGACCATAACATCATCGAGGCTGCCGGCCTCACCCGTATCATCAGCCGGAATCTGTACGATCTGCTCGATGTCGGGCTCACCGTCTCCGTCGAGATCCACCGCGACGACGAAGTTGATTCCAACAGGAAAGCCCTCGGCGGTGAACGCGCCGGTCTGGTCAACGGAACCAGGCGGATAGGGCTCACCGGCGGCATCAAGGAGCGGATCGCCGTTCAGGTCCTCGAAGGCTATGGTGACCAGCGTCGGGTTGATGTCCGGCGGTAACGCCTGGCCGGCGGTCTCGCCCTCCGCGATGTCGATCGACTCCCGCGTCGACCGGCTGTCCGAAACGCTGCCCGACATGATTCCCTTGTAGCTTGTCGGTTCCGTTGCGGAGCCTTGACTGCCGTCCGTATCGGTCGTGGTACCGGGTTGCCCACCGCAGCCGGACACGAACAATGGGCCTGCAAAAAGAAGCAGGATCACCGAAGCGGCGGTGATGCCTCGGAAGTTTCGCCAATAGCGACTTTCTGACATGGTTCAACTCCTATCGGTGGTTGGTATAGGTGCCTGACTATTCCGGTTGACGCACTAACGGGCGCGCACCCGTTGATTGTTTCGACGTCTGATAACGTGCACAGCCCGTGCAGCGTCCCCCGACAATCTCACCTATCGAAGTGCCTTCACCGGAGGTTTAGTCCAACTTGGACGGCTTTCGTGAATTGTTATTGGTTCCGGCGTGTCAAGCAGCACCGGCCGAACCGCCGGCGTCGTCAACGGTCGCCGCATGCGATGTGGTGATGAGCTACCTGCCTGTCGTCGTCTGTTCCGTATCATCCTTTTTGCCGAGGGTCCTTGGTCTGCGGTAGGGATGCCGTGTTTCTCGAGGGATCTGAACGACATATGAACGGCGGCCTCCTGGAATCCGGCACACCAGCGCAGGCTCGGTTGCGGCTTGACACGTCGGCGACGTTGCCGCAAGCTTGTTTGTCAAACGTACTTACGCGGCAGTCTGCCGGGACGGGAACTCACCGTAGGCACTGCGGACGCGTACGAACACCGGTGAATGAGCGTAGAAAGTTGATACCGTGGTTGACGGAGCAAGGCTGCAAGATCGTGAAGATGTTGGCTGGAGAAGATGTATGTTAAAAGCCGCGACACGTTGCGTGGCCTGGTTTTCCTTGTCGCTCGCTGTGAGTACGGGCATCGCACGTGGCCAGGACGTCAGCCTGGACGACGCACTCGATGCTATGCGCCAACGGACCGAGATCGGCGCGTCCGACCAGGCAACAATCGCCGATTGGGTTAAGAAGCGCATGAACATGTTCTCGGGGTTCACCACCTTCCGAGAGCGATTCAAGGCACGGTACACACACGAGAGGAACTCACAGACCTTCCGTGTTCAATTCGCCACACAGACCGCCCAGGTTGCAGCGCAGCGATTCGCCAGTCCGGACCTTACTCCCGAGACAGCCCTATCGGTAGCCCAGGTTCTTGTGGATATGAACGCCGCGGAGACACTACCGGGGCTTCTTGCGGGGCTTGAATCGTCCGATGCGGGTGTTCGCTACTTGTGCGCCAAAGGGCTCATCGGGATTAAGAGTGCGGTTGCCGGAGACGGCACGGGACTTAACCAGACGATTCAGGCGCTGCGCAAGGCGGGGCTGGCGGAGTCGGATCCCGTGGTGCTGGGCCGGATTTATGAGGCGCTGGACCATCCAGATCAGGTTGCGGCCGTGTTCGACACTTACCTGGCGCTATTCGACGGACGTCTCACTGTTCGTCGCGGGCAGGCCGCCGTCGCGGACGGTGCCGAAATCTATGCGTACGAGTTCTTCCGAACACCCGGAGTGGTAGGCTCTCTCAATGCCGAGCAGAAATCACAAGTCGTCGCCAGGATCGCGGTGTTTCTGCGGATGGATGCTCAGCGTTACAACACGGCCGATCTGAGGTTCGCCGAGATCGACAAGATCGAGCGAATGTTGGACGGTGCGGAGGAAATCCTAGTGGGATTGGCCGTGCCCAATGGAGGCAACATCCGCAGCCAGTTGGTTGCCAGTGGGCACCAGAACCGCGCAGCGGTTCTTCAGGAAGCGTACAAATGGGTAGGTAACCCCGTCACGAGCCAACCAGGGGCTCTCAATGGCGCACCGTGGAACGTCCCCATTGGCGCGCCGTGACGAAGCTTTGGCAGACTAGTTTCTAGGGTGCTAGAAACTAGATGATCCGTAATCTCTTTCTCATCTGTGTGGCACTTCTTCTGACCGCGCTATCGATCTACACACTCGGCTCGCGTAAGCCGCGAGCGGATTTCACGTACGTCAACCCATCAGGCATTCACACACTGGATCCGTCCCGGATGAGTTGGACGCAGGATTTCCGCGTTGCGCTCAACATCTGGGAAGGGCTTACGACCTGGCATCCCGAAACGCTCGAGCCGATCGAAGGGGCGGCTTTGTTTCCACCGGATATCTCATCGGACGGCCTGACGTATGTGTTCACGATCCGTGACGACACGAGATGGTCCAACGGAGACCGGGTGACCTCGCGAGACTTCCTGCGCGGGTGGCGGCGCGGGCTCGAACCGGGCACAGCCACCGACTACACGTTTCTTCTGGCTGACAACATTGCCGGGGCGGATGAATATGTCCGCTGGCGACGTGAGGCGGTAGGCGAATTAGTGGCTATGAAGCGGTTGTGTGACGGGTGGAGCATAAACGCCCGGCAAGCTCGAACGATTGCCCAAAGCCGTGTGTTCAAGGAGTTGCAGGCGAGAGTCGGTGACACACTCCGAGCGCCGGAAGCAGAGGCTGAGGAGTGGCGGTGGGAAAGCTGGATTCAGGGGATCGCGCCGCGGGTTGACTGGGAGAACCTCTATGATCGCATGTTCCAAAAACATGTCTCCGAGTTGCGCAGCCGATTCGATGACGTTGGGATTGTGACACGCGATGATCAGACCTTAGTCGTGCGACTCGCGCAGCCATGCCCTTACTTTCTCGACTTGATCGCCCTTCCAATCTTCCTTCCGTGCCATGAGTCCATCGAGCTGCTACGTGAACGGTACCGGGGTACGTTGATCACAGCGGAGGGTTTGGTGGTTTATGATCCGCAGTGGACCAAGCCGGACTATCATCGCAATAACTATCCCGGCCTCGTCACCAACGGTCCGTATCGGCTGAGCGATTGGACGTTCAAGCGTCGCGCGAGGTTGACGGTCAATCCGCATCATCGAACGGCGAAGACCATCACGTGCCGCACGGTGGACATGATGGTATATGACAACATCAGCGCATCGATTATGGCCTACGAGGCGGGCGACGTTGATTTCCTGCCGGCTATGGACGTGCCTTACGATCACGAGATCGCGCGGTTGGCCCAAACGGGAGAGCGCAAGGACTTCCACTTGTGTCACGTCCTGGCCACCTACTTCCTGAACTTCAACTGCGTCAGCGAAAGTGTGGATGGTCGGCCCAATCCGTTTGTCGATCCGAGGATTCGTAGAGCGTTCGCACTCGCCATCGACAGGGAGCGGATCGTCGAGAAGGTGTTGAAACGCGGCGACCGCGTGGCACGCAGCTTCGTACCACCGGACACGATTTCCGGTTATCAGCCACCGACCGGTTTGGTTATGGATGTGGACCGGGCACGGGGGCTGCTTGCCGAGGCCGGCTATCCGGAGGGCGTGGGCCTGCCCGCGATCGAACTCCTCTATACGCCGAGCGATGAGCGAGTCTGTCAAGCGATGGGGCGTATGTGGGAAGATGCGCTCGGCGTTCGCGTGGAACTAAGAAGCAAGGAAAGCAAGACCTTCGCGGAGGACAAGGCGAGTCATCGTTACATGATCGCGCGCGGCAACTGGTACGCCGACTACAACGATCCGATGACGTTCCTCGATTGTCTGAGTACCGGCAATGGCAACAACGACAGCGGCTACGTAAACCCGCGATACGATGCGATGCTGGCGGAGGCGAGCGTAATCCGTGATCCGGTAAAGCGTGCGGCCTTGCTGCGGCAGGCTGAGGCGATCATCGTCGAGGAGGATCTGCCGATCCTGCCGATCCTGCATTACGCCGCTCCCATTGCGATCAAGCCGTACGTCTCGGATTTGTACGCAAACTCCCGGTTGTGGTTTCCATTCCGCTATGTAACGGTCGAGCGATGATCAGGCTGATTGTCCGTCGATTACTGCTGGGAGTCGTCACCATCGGGTGCATTTACGCGCTCACCTTCGTAATGGTGATTTCACTGCCGGGCAATCCGTTTCAACAGGGGCTGCACAACATCCCTCCCGAGGCCGAGATGGCCCTGCGCGCCCGGTACAACATGGACAACAACTGGCTGTACTTTACGGAGTTTCTGGCCGGTGCGGTCCGTTTGGATTTCGGGCCGACGTTTACCTACAACGACTGGACCTGCAATCAGATCATCGCATCGGCGCTGCCGGTGTCGCTTCTGATCGGCCTGCTGGCGATTCTGATCGCGGTGATGGTCGGCGTGCCGATCGGCGTCTTGAGCGCCGTAAAGCGTGGTAGCTGGTTCGATGTAACCAGCTTGACCTTCGTGCTACTTGGTATATCACTGCCGACGTTTGTCACCGGGTCGGCCATGCTGATCGTGTGTTCGGTTTGTTTGCGGATCGCGCCCGTCGGCGGTTGGGGCACGCTGGCGCATTTGCCGCTTCCGGCGTTGGCGCTGTCACTGCCGTTTGTAGCTTATATCGCCCGGCTCACACGGACCGGCATGCTTGATGCGCTTGGCAGCGATTTCGTGCGGACCGCGCTGGCGAAGGGTGCGTCTCGGCGAACCGTTGTCTGGAGACACGCGCTCAAAGTCGCGTTTCTGCCGGTGCTGAGCTTCCTTGGACCGGCCTCCGCCCAGGCAATGACCGGGTCGTTTGTGGTTGAAAAAGTTTTCGGGGTCCCCGGCATCGGGCAGCACTTCGTCAACGCCGCTCTAAACCGCGATGCGGGTTTGATCATGAGTACGGTGTTGGTCTTCTCGACACTGCTCGTCGCCTTCAATCTGGTCGTCGATGTGCTTTATGCGTGGATCGATCCGCGCATCTCGGAGGCGGTGTGATGGGGAATGCGGAATGGCGAATTCCAAATAGCGAAAGCGGTGGGCGCCGTTCGTTATTCGCCGTTCGAAGCACACCGTGGGGACGCTTCCTGCATACTCGCATCACGCTGGTAAGTGTATTACTGCTGGTCGTTTTTCTTGTGACGAGCGTTATCACGCTTCCGTTCTCGCTACGTTGGTACAACGTTCAGGAATTAGACACCGCCGTGCGGCATCCGCCGGCTGTGTCGCCGGTTGTGCATCTTGAACACTTTGTACCTAGAGACGTTTCGTTACCAGCATCCGCAGGTCCGCACGGGTTAAAGCCCGCGGCTCGCCCCTCAGGTAACGAGAATACTCTAAAGCCCGCGACTCGGATTGCCCATCGTGCGTCGTCGTGGTTCGGACACGACGACCTCGGGAGGTGTCTGTTCTACCGCGTCTTGCCGGGATTTCTGGTCAGTCTGGCGATTGGGCTCATGGCTGCCACCGTTGCCGTCGTGATCGGTGCGACTTTCGGCGCGGTGGCGGCGCTAATCGGTGGGCGCATTGATCTGCTGATGATGCGAATCGTCGACGTGATCTACGGCCTGCCCTACATCCTAATGGTGATCCTGCTGAAGATCGCGCTGACGCGACCATTGACGGCGCTTTTTGCGGGGCACACGAAATACGCCGACATCGTGATTTTGTTTGTTGCGATCGGCGGGGTGAGCTGGCTGACGATGGCCCGCGTGATTCGCGGGCAGGTGCTTTCGCTACGCAGTCAGCCGTTTGTAGAAGCAGCCCGCGCAGCCGGTGCGGGACCGTTTTACATCCTGCGTCGGCACGTGCTGCCTAACCTCATCGGCCCGATCGTGACGTACGCGACCCTCGTGATTCCCCTGGCCATCTTGCAGGAATCCTTCCTGAGCTTCTTGGGTATCGGTGTGCAGCAACCGACACCGTCGCTGGGGCGACTCGCCGCCGACGGAGTGGAGGCGGTCAATACGTTCGTCGGCTATTGGTGGCTGATCACGTTTCCGTGTGCGATTCTGGTTCTGACGTTGATCGCCTTGAACTTCATCGGCGACGGTTTGCGGGACGCGTTCGATCCAAAATCCTCGGCGGCGACGTTGGTGTGAAATCGTCCGACCTCAGGACACTTGGCATACGCTTCTTGCCTGGTGTATGGGCGTGCGGTAGAATCCGTGTCGCTCAGTTCAGCGAAAGGCGCGGAGCGCTGCTGAGCGGAATGGGAACGGTCCGGCTGGCGATCCTTGTCTATGCGTCAGTGCTGACTTATGCACCGTCGCTTCAGACGGCCGGTTGTACACGAACAATTAGTAAGGAGAATTCCGAAATGAAGACGAAAACAGCCCGTTTATTCTCAGCCCGACATTACACCCTTGCCGGTGTAATCGTCTTGTCGCTCATCCTGACAACGGGATGCCCGAGCGGGCCGCCGGCGCCCACCGGTCCGGCGATCGGGCTCACACCGAGTTCGTTGACCTTTACGGGTATGGAGTTCGGTGCGAATCCTACAGATCAGACGATTCAGCTATCCAACACGGGGATCGATACGCTTGAATGGACCGTCTCGGACAACGCCGACTGGTTAACGGTGACGCCTACGACAGGAACCACGACAACCGGCACGGAGACACTCACAGTCAGTGTCAACATTACCGGCCTTACCGCCTCCGCGTCTCCGTACACGGCCCAGATCACCGTCGATGCCACCGGGGCAAGTAATACGCCACGGACAGTAAGCGTGACGCTGACGCTGACGGCCGTTACCTGCCAGGCCATCAGCGGAACGATCGACACGGATACCACGTTGTCCGGCGCCTGCTACATCGTCGAAAGTGACCTTTATGTGTCAGACGGCGCAACGCTTACAATCAATCCCGGTGTCACATTGCGGTTCCAGCAGGGCCACGACATGACCGTTTCCAGCAGTGGACGCCTATCCGCAGTGGGTACAGCGGCACAGCCGATCGTCTTTACCGGCGAGGAAGCGATTCGCGGCTACTGGGGCGGGCTACTCATCTACCAGTCGAACTCCACGGTCAATCAACTCGACTATGTCACGATCGAGTACGGCGGTGGATACCACGATGCCAACCTCAAGCTCGACGGCTCGGCGAGTTCTCCGGCACGGCTGAATATCACGAACTGTACGCTACGTGAGAGCGAGACCTACGGTTTCAATTTCGATGGCGACAGCGTCATCGGGGCTTTCAGCGGGAACACGATCACCGGGAACACGCTGGGCGCGGGTATCGCCATGGCTGACGTTGTCGGCTACCTGGATGACACGAGCACGTACACCGGCAACGACGAGGATGTGGTAGCCATCTGGGGGAGTACGGTTTACCTGGACCAGACCTGGGCGGGGATTGATGCCGACTACCTGATCACGGGGGACATCGGCGTTTCCGGCGCACTCACGATTGCACCTGGAGCACGGTTGGTATTCCAGGCAGGTGAAGCAATGAGCGTCAACGCAAGCGGCACACTGGTGGCCGTGGGAACCACTGACGAACCGATCGTCTTGACCGGTGATGAACAGACTCGCGGCTACTGGGGCGGGCTACTCTTCTACCAGTCGAATACCACGGACAATCAGCTCGACTATGTCACGATCGAGTTCGGCGGCGGGTACTACGACGCCAACCTCAAACTCGACGGCTCGGCGAGTTCTCCCGTGCGGTTGAATGTCACGAACTGTACGCTGCGTGAGAGCGAGACCTACGGTTTCAACTTCGACGGCGACAGCATCATCGGAGAATTCAGCGGTAACACGATCACCGGGAACACGCTGGGCGCGGGTATCGCCATGGCTGACGTTGTCGGCTACCTGGATGACACGAGCACGTACACCGGCAACGACGAGGATGTGGTAGCCATCTGGGGGAGTACGGTTTACCTGGACCAGACCTGGGCGGGGATTGATGCCGACTACCTGATCACGGGGGACATCGGCGTTTCAGGCGCACTCACCTTTGAGCCGGGGACCCGGTTGGTCTTCCAGGCGGGCGAAGTAATGAGCGTCAACGCAAGCGGCACGCTGGTGGCCGTAGGTGCCGCGGACAATCCGATCGTCTTCACCGGTGTCGAGCAGACTCCCGGCTACTGGGGTGGCCTGCAGTTCTACCAGTCGAACTCACCGGATAATCAACTAGACTATGTGACGATCGAGTACGGCGGCGGGTACCACAACGCAAACCTGTATCTCGACGGTTCGGCAAGCTCTCCGGTGCAAATTTCGGTCACCAACTGCACGATCCAGCACAGTGAGACCTGGGGCATTTACCTCGACGTTGACACGAACGTCAACGCGGACCTCGAGACCGCCAATACTTTCTCAAACAACGCCTCAGGTGACGTCTACAGGCCGTCATAGTCCGCCGCGTGCAAAGGAGACTGTTTAGAGAAGCAAGGGGCTTGCGTCGAAATGGACTCTCCTGGACAAGCTCTGCTCGAAGTTCGTGATCTTCGGACTTCATTCCTCACAGAGGCTGGGATGGTGCCCGCCGTGGATGGCGTTTCGTTGCGTATACCGTGCGGTAAGACCGTTGCCCTTGTCGGTGAGAGCGGGTGCGGAAAGAGTGTCACTGCCTTGTCAATCATGCGCCTGATTCCACAGCCGCCGGGCAAGATCATTGGAGGGAAGATAATCCTCACGCAATCACGTGATCGTGATCCGGTCGACCTTCTGCAGTTGACTGACAGACAGATGCGGGGGATTCGCGGCCGCAGGATCGCGATGATCTTCCAGGAGCCCATGACGTCGCTCAATCCGGTGTTTTCCGTGGGTGAGCAGATCGTGGAAGCCATCGAGCTGCATCAGCCGTTTCGCGGTAGGGATGCGTGGAACCGGGCCGTCGAGATGCTCCGCAGGATCGGCATCCCCGCGCTGGAGCAGGGGGCCTGCGACTATCCCCATCAGCTCTCCGGCGGGATGCAGCAGCGGGTGATGATTGCGATGGCTCTGTCGTGTCAGTCCTCGCTTCTGATCGCGGACGAGCCGACAACAGCCCTTGACGTGACGATTCAGCTTCAGATCCTCGAGTTGCTGCACGACATTCGGACCACCACCGGAATGGGCGTCCTGCTGATCACGCACGATCTGGGTGTGGTCGCGCAAATAGCGGATTACGTGTACGTGATGTACGCCGGGCGGATTGTCGAGCATGCCCCGGTTCGTGATCTGCTCGCCAACCCGCTGCACCCTTACACGCAGGGATTGCTGCGTTGCATGCCGCGTCTGTCACGACGCAGGGGGCGGCTCGATGTGATTCCCGGTAGTGTTCCTGATCCAACCGATTCGCCGTCCGGATGTCGGTTCCATCCACGATGCCGCCTCACCGCAAGACGCGCCCGAGACGATGGGCGAAGAGTTGTCACATCGGAGTCACAAGTTGCAGATCGCGTGCTGCGTCGCTGCGTCGAAGCATACACGCAGGAGCCCTCCGGCGATCCAATGCTGCGCGAGTTACTGCCCGATCATCATGTCGCGTGCTGGGAGACCAACGCGTCCACCCATCCCAAGATACACACGCAATACTATTGACGATTGCGGCGGGCACGGAACCCAAACGATTGCACCGTGCAAACGCGATTGGAACACCTGATTCGAGCCTCGAGTGCTACAGGCTGTTGGAATACTTGGCACGGTTCTTGCGTGTGTATTGTCGGCCGTTGGAG
>CAZJTP010000129.1:0-12783 GCA_964548955.1 uncultured Phycisphaeraceae bacterium | reverse complement strand
TCATCGGCTCAAGTCACAGCCTCGCTTGAGCCTATCCGGCGCTGTAGTATTAATCATCAGGCTTATAGCCGGGATTCCATGGGCGAGGCAGAGATCGACCAGTTGGGCTGTATGTTGAGGACTGTCCAACGGGAAGTACTCTCCCGTTCGCACAATTATCTCCGTTGGCCGGACAGCCACGGGTTGTGGGTTAGCCATCACAGTGATTACGTTCCCTTGCCAGTCCTCAGCTACAAAGGTGGGACCAGTAGAGCTGCGAAATACCTTGGAGTAGAAGCCGTACGAACCAGGTGTTGTAGAGAGGGGTGGGCACCAGTTGACACGAATGGATCCACTTGACCCCGGGCACAGCTGCAGCATTGCGCGAGCGGGTAGCCAGTCATGCCACACGGTGCCTCCGTCGCGAATCGACGAGCCACCAACGTAGAACGACCAGCAGGCCTCGCCGGTGTTCTGAACAGTTACCGTTGCCGTAGTTATGTTGTCACCATTGACAACCGTAGTGTCGCTGAATGACACTGATACAATCTGAGCGTCGATGCTCGGCGCCTCAACGGAGAAGCTGCGATCGTGGCTATCGAGCCAATCGCTCGCTCCGGGCGCACCGGACCAGGCGACGCAACGAGCTACGTACGTGCCCTCGCTCCAGCCTGACGGTATCGGGTAGCCGCAATCGCCGTTATGTGTCGAGCCGTCAGAGATTGCCGGCGTCGTTTCCGAACATACGTCGGCAACCACGGTGTCGTTGTGTCGAATCTCGCAGCCAACGCCAAAACTGTGCGATACGTTGCCCGTATTCTCAACAGAGTAGTAGATCGTGATTTCGTTTCCTGCCACAACGGGATTCGGGGCGACAGAAGTGACCGTGATGTCAGCGTCGATTACGGGCTCCGCTTGCGTGTAGAAGTCCCACACGGGCCCCCAGGTAACGCCACCATTGTGGTCGTCGGCCTTGACCTTCCAGTAATAATGCGAGCCATAGTCGAGTGTTCCTGGGTCGGCCGAAGAACCCGTCGAGTTATTCTTGATGATGACGTCAGGCGAAGAGTCGTTCTTCTCGAAGTATACTGTGTAGTAGAGCGTATCGTTATTCGGATCAGAGCAACTCCAATCTAGATTGGAGTTGATTGAAACGTCGTCTTCGCCGTCATTCGGATCCTCGTTGTATGGTTCGTTGGGGGGTTCATTAGACTCGTAGTACACCCACAGCTCAAAGAAATCGATATAGCCGACATTGCCCGTGGCGTTGTCACGTGCCACGAGGTACCACGTGTTGTTCGGGGAGGCTCCATCCCATCGATGAATGTTATCTCGCGTCTCAACGATGTCATCTGCACAACTCAAATCGCCGTGATGATAGAGGAAGTAGTCATGCCAGCTGCCGCTGTAGTATGTGGTGAGCCATACGTCGAGATCCCCAGGACAGGCATGTCGGATCTCGTAATACACCTTGACCTTGGTGATCTCCGCGTCGGCTGGCGCACCAGACAAGTCTAGATCACTGTTAACCGAGCCGTTGTTGTCTGGGATGTTCACGTCCCACGGGTTGTAGTCGTTCAGTACGCCAGCGTCTGACGTGGATACCCCGCACAGGGATACAAACATGGTGAGCAGGGGTCGGCAACGCTGCATGGCTGGGTCCTCCGTTCTGTCGCCCGGGTGTAGCCCGAACGCCGCCTGGGACGGAGGCGCCAGGGCCCCCGGGCGGGGCAGACAGTCTCTCGTCGCGCTCGGATGTGTGCAGGGGGTCGCGGGCCAAGCTCAACCGTCGACGGATTTGAGCCGCAGGGCCCGTTTCAGACTCCTGCCTCCGGCGAATCTGTCCCGTCCATGGATTACTGTCAGACTAACAACATAGCAACCAAGTGGGAAGATCAGTATGCCAAGAGGTCGCACGGTGAACCGGCGGGCGGATGACAGACCTGGCGAATCATCCAGCGATTCGACATCGCGACAGTCGGGCCTTCCGCTGCTGACTGCCCATCGAGGGCTCGGCACCGTGCCCTGGTAACGCCCAGAGGTCAGTAACGAAGGATGGTTAAAGCGACAGTGGAACCGAAGGCTGTGGAGGAGTCGGGCGTAACTCCACTCCTACTGTGTCAGGTCCGACGACAGAGGTTACGTCGCATCCAACGATCGGACGCACCACTACGCCGCCTTGGCATGTCCGACAATGCGCGCGGCTGCCACGTGCCGGGACCGGTCAACGTCGGCCGGGCGGCGGACCGATTCACAAAGTGATCGAGGATCGATACCCCATCACCGCGTAACCTCAGTGCGGGATAGCCTGGGAAACGGGCCCGGGGCAACGCCTCCCGCGCATCCCGGTGCGGGCGTGCGTCGTCTCGGGGCCAAGCACATCGAAACACCACAGGTGTTCGATGACGACCCGTGCCCCTCGTACCGAACCGCCATCCACCGGCGAGGTCAGCCCGAAGATCCGTGTGGTCACTGCGGGGCACCGCCGAGGGCCGCACGCCATCGTGTTCCCCGGGGGCGTCAGGAAGACAGTTTCGCGCCACGTCAGCTTGGCGTGACCACCGGAACTGGGGAGGTCAACGGGGAGGTCAAATTGCTCGATGATTTCCTGGAACGCCATGCTTGGCGATGCGAAGAGCGGGCCGGAAAGAAGACGTAACATACTGATTTGCAAGAACTTACGCGATTCGGGGCGACTGGATTCGAACCAGCGACCTCTTGACCCCCAGTCCAGCGCACTGTGTAGCCGAGAGCTGGCCGACACATTGTCAAGGAACTCGAGCTAACTCCTGCGTGGCCCCCGGTCGCGGGAGCGCCCTGAGCCGTAGCCCGAAGTCGACCGTGTACCTCATCTCCTCCGGCACCGGCGCCGCACAGTGTCTCCGACAGATTGAGCATGCGCCTTGCCCGTTGGTGCGTCTCCCGTGTACCGCGAACGGCTGAGAGGTGAGCTCCTGCTCCGCAGACGTAGAGAAACCGGGTTCCCTGCCAGGCACTCCTGACGAGATGAACCCACAAGCGGTTCAGCCTCCACCGACCGTCAGAGACGATCGGTGGAGACCGCACGGCAAACATGCTGCCGGTACCGCAGCTGCAGCCTAACCGACTTGCCACATGATGTCAGCCGCCTTCGCGCGATCCATCTCGGCATAGATCTCGGTCATCGCTGCCGACGTGTGGCCCAGGATCACGCGCGCGGCTTCGATGCCGAACTGCTCGCGCAACAGCGTAGCAGCATTGTGGCGCAGGCGGTTCGGCCCCCACGGCCGGATTCCCGCCTTGCGGCACGCCTTGTACACGGCGTTGTGGTAGCTGTTCCTTGTGTATCGTTCGCCGACTCTCTCGGAAACACGAAGCTTGACATGGGCGGCCGCGCGGATCTTCGCGTCCTTCGCGCTGAGACGCCGTTGCCGTTTGTGCTCAAGCATCGCCTCCCGTGGGCTGAACAGGAAGGACTCCGCATCACGGACCAGGAACGGCTGTAGGATCTGTTGTGCCTGCGGGCCAATGAAGACCTCTCGGGTGATCCCGTGATGCTCTGTCTTGTGAGACATCGGATGGTAGAGCCAGATCGGTTTGCTGCGATCAACGTCGCACGGTCTCATGATGACGAGCTCGCCTGGGCGCATGCCCGTCAGCCTTTGCAGCTCGATCATCGCTCGCACTTGCGCCGTAACCAACGGGAGCACTTTCTCGATGTTGGCGTCGGGAACGGGCTTCACTTCCTCGGTCTCAGGTGCCGTCGTACAACCCTTCTTGAGGGGGGCCACGGCCTGCAAGGCATGCAGGACGTGTGGCTCAACAAGCTCGTTCTCGACTCCCCACCTGAACACACGCCGCAGTCGGTTGACGCGGGCGTTGACGACCTTGCGAGACAACCCGGCGTTGACCATCGCATGCATCACGGCCTTCAGGCATGCTGGAGTAAAATCTCCGATCGGCCCGTCTCGGTAGAGCTCGGAGAGCGGGCGGATCGCATCCCTGATATTGTCAATCTCCCCGGTGGGTCGGCCGTTCTTCCTGTAGTACTGGCGCGCGAACTCAAGGTAGGCGACCAGGAGCTCGGTTATACGGAGATCGTCCTTGGGAACCTGTTCGGCGCACTCCTGAAGGACCGGCGAGCTCTTGGTCGCCAGCCAGCGCGCGATTTCCGCTTCGTATCTCGCCTTGCTCCTAGGCGAGCCGTACGGCCCGAGATAGCGATCGCGCCCCTCGATGCGGACCAGAGCCTGGCCGGTCCCCTTGTGTCGACAGTAGCTGGGCAACTTGTGTTTGAGTTTTGGCATATGCAGCACCTCCGTCCGTGCCAAAACCGTAGTACTAGGTTTTTGGCACGGACTTCTGGGCCGCACTGCCCGACGCAGGCAGGCACGCTAAGTAGCGTTCGGCAAAGAAGTTACGTTCAAAAGCGGGCGAGCGGATTCGAACCGCCGACGTCCAGCTTGGGAAGCTGGCATTCTACCACTGAATTACGCCCGCAAGTACTTTATTTGCAAGGCTTTACGACAACCTCCGCTTCCTCGTTTGTTGCCAGAAACCGTCCAGATTCGCCCTTTTTTGATCACAATGTTGCCAGTTGCCAGCAGCGGCGGTACCATGGCGTCGATGGCAGAGCAAAGGCAATCTAGAAAACGCCGCATACCGAAACTCTCCGACAAACCGGAACCTGGCCTGGGCCGGTACTACACATCTTACCGGGATCCCGCCGGCAAGCCCAGACGGAAGCGGTTCTCGAAGGACCGCACCGAATCCGAACTGGCCTACCATCGGTGGGTCGTCGAGAACTACGACCAAGCTGCCGTTATTATCGCACCGAATGGCGACCTCGGCAAGGGAAACATCAACCAGAGCCTCCCGGCGATCGCGAACGCCTACATCCAGCACGAGAAGCGGCGAGTAAGACCGGAGGGAGCCAGACGGGCGAAGGGCACAATCAGCCTGCGGGTCTTCGACGACAACCGCAGGCAGGTAGTCAGCATCCTCCGGTGGTGCAAGCAGCGGTACGGGACTCGGCTGGGCCGAACGCCTTTCGACCAGCTCGTGACGGCCACCGACTACGAGTCGATGATGCTCTCCTTTGTGACCCGGCTGAGCGATTCGCAGATCAACAAACACCGCCAGCGATTCTGGGAAATCGTTCGCTTTGCTAGGCGGGACCCTTTCAGCATTCGGCTGCCCTTTGGCGCAGAGGACGTGAGGAAGTTCGGTGGCACCGAGCTGCGGAAGAGGCGGAGCATCCCCACGGTCAAGATGATCCAGGAGATTCTGAAGGCCGCGACTGCCAGGGAACGCCTGTGGATATGGATGGGCCTCGGCTTGGGCTTCGGGAACGACGATCTGGCTCGGGCCAGGGCAGTACATTTCGACGCCGACAGCTACGACATGAGACGGAGCAAGACCGGCTTCGCCCGTTACGGAGTGATGAGGCCGCTTGTCTGGCTTCATCTTCGTGAGTACCTCAAGGACAATCCAAGAGAGGCAGATGAGTCACTCTTCGTCACCAGGACAGGGAGGCCGCTCGTGTGGGTGACGGCCAAGAGTAGGGACGAAATGGTGAACGGCACCAGCACCAGGGGCCCCGCGAAAACCCCGTTCAAGCGATGTGACAGTGTGGCCCAGGCTTGGCGGAAGCTGAAGGCGCGGGCGGGCGTCGAGGATTGGAGAGAAGGCTTCTATGTCTGGAGACATCTCGGCGCCACGGCCTTTGCAAGCTTGGCTGGAACAGGCATCGCGCAATTGCGGACGTTTCTCGGCCATGGCAAGTCCAATGCTGCAGACGAATACCTCAAACCCCTGACCCCGGAAACGAAGCAGGTTGTGGAGTGGATCAACCAATTGCTGGATTCCGATGACTTGAATGCGTGGAAAAAGAAGCCGAAGAAGAGATCAGTCAAAAAACTCTCTTAGCGCCGGGTCGATGTCTTCATTGTCAATCTGAGACCTCGTTATCGTTCGCCTTCTTTTGGGAGACTCTCTTGCCGACTCCTTTCTCAGCCAGTGGCTGATGTCGGACGGGAGGATGTAACGGCGGCCGTTGCGATTGATGAAGGGCATGGCTCCGTTCTCAATGAGGCTCTCCACTTCGCTACGCCGGCAACGCATAGCCTTAGCGGCCTCAGCAACACTGAGCGGCCTCATTGGCCCGACGGGGCCGACAGCATTCCGCAGATCCCGGAGCACTTCGACAAGCTGCTCGACGACCTCGCCCAGAAGAACGTTGTCTGCTCCACGCTCGCTCATTGACCCAGAGTCACCCATCGCGGCAATACTCGATCAGGTAGTTCCACAGCCATCGCGGTCGACCGGCGGTTCCCATGTAGCGGCTGGACAGGTCGTCGCGTGCAACCGAGCGGCGGACTGTGCGAGGGTGCACTCCGAGTTTATGCGCGAACTCCACTTGATCCACAGATTTGTCGTGGCTATCCGCCATCGTTGGCGACGTAGCTGTGCAACAGGAGGTGGAGCTGCGGCCTGGACACGCGCACGCCAGGTAGGCTCTCCCCCTCGATCATAGCGGTGTCCCAGGAGGCGGCCGCGCTCCAGCGCTCTTGAGTGCTGCTCGCTTCTATCTGGCTTGGCTCTCCTGTGCGACATTGGATCCTCACCCACACGAGTTATGCAAACAGCTGTCACACACGAAACAACCGGCTTCACGGCGCATGGTAGAGCCGCAAAACGGGCACTGGCGTCCGCGGAGTTGAGCACCGCGCAGCAAGTTCGTGGCGTCGCCACACGCCTCCTCGATGGCCTTCGCAATGGCATCCGGACAGGACAACACGTCGATGCCGTTGCCCGCCTTCCGCGCTGCGGCCGTCGATAGACACCGGATGCCACGGAGCTGCTCGCTCAGCTCCTTGGGTGCGACCCCTGACCGCAACGCGGTGGAGACCGCTCGACATGTCGCCTCTGATTGCGAGGGACATCCGCCGGCCTTCCCGAGGTTGGCGAAGACCTCGCACAGTCCGTCTGCATCGCGATTGACGGTCACAAATAAGGTCCCGCAGCCCATGCGGAACTTGAAAGTCTGACCACTTGTGATTCGGCTGCGGTTTCTCGGCGTTACCCCATTGTTCGAAACGACGGTCTCCCTGTCGTTTCCCGTCGAGAGTGTCTGACCGCTCCGGGCACCATCTCGATATATGGTGATCCCCTTGCAGCCGAATCCGAACGCCATCCGGAACACCTTGTCAACGTCAGCCGCATTCGCGTCACTCGGTAGGTTCACTGTCTTGGAAACGGCATTGTCTACGTTCTGCTGAAATGCCGCCTGCATACGCACGTGCCAGTCGGGAGCGACTTCGTGAGCCGTCACCAACGCTTCGGTGATGGGCTTCGGGATTTCTGGGACTTCAAACGCGGAAACGCCTTCGAGCAGCGCCTTTCGCATGCGATCGTTCATCCAGCCGCCACTACGGCCAAGCTTCTCCAGAAGCGGATGAACCTGGACGAACTCCTGCCCTTCCAGCGCCCTGCGGCGGTAGGCCAAGCTGTAGATCGGCTCAATGCCACTGCTGCACCCTGCGAGGATGCTGATGCTGCCCGTCGGAGCGATCGTCGTGACGGTGGCATTCCGCATCGGTATGCCGGCCTCAGTATCCCAACGGCTGCCTTCCCAGTTGGGAAATCTGCCCCGCTCTTTGGCCAATTGGGAACTCACTTCATGAGCGTGTTCCTGGATGAAGCGGCTGAGTCCGGAAGCAAGGCCGAGTGCCGCCTCGCTGTCATAGCACATGCCGATGAGCACGAGCGCGTCGGCGAATCCCATCACGCCGAGACCGATCTTACGGTTGCCGAGTGAACGCGTCTGGATCGGCTCAGTCGGATAGCAGGTCAGATCAACCACGTTGTCCAGGAAGCGTACGGCCAGGCTCACGGCGTCGCGTAGGCCGTTCCAATCGATATCAGCCCGCTTGCGGTCGACGAACCTGGACAGGTTGATCGAACCGAGATTGCACCCTTCGTTGGCGAGAAGTGGCTGCTCACCGCAGGGATTCGTCGCATCGATCCGCCCGAGCTTGGGCGTGGGATTGTCGGCGTTCACCCGATCTATAAAGCAGATACCGGGCTCGCCCGTAGCATGGGCGTTGGTGACGATCATGTTCCACACATCGCGTCGGCTATAGCAGGGAACCGTCACACCGCCTGCAGGCACCAGATCCTGCAATGAGTAGCCAGATGGAACCACACTTCGCGGAATCACGTACCGGCGGCCGGTTCTCGGATTGATGACGATGTGCGGGCCGTCCGGAGGTTCCTCCAGGGCCATCATGAAGGAGTTCGTAACCTTGACGGACAAATTGAAGTTGGCGAACTCTGACCGATCGCCCTTGGCGTAAATGAAGTTGAGGATGTCCGGGTGCTTGATTGAGCACATCGCCATGTTGGCCCCGCGCCGGTGGGCTCCCTGCTGGATGGCCATGGTCGTTTCCGAGAAGACCCGCATGAAGCTGATCGGCCCAGATGTTTTACCGCCGCTGGAGGCAACTACATCGCCAGTCGGCCGCAGAGAATCGAACGCAAACCCGGTGCCTCCGCCGGCCTTCTGTACGAGTGCCGTCTGCTTCACCGAGTCGAAGATGCCATCAATGCTGTCTTCCACCGGAAGAACGAAGCAGGCGTTGCACATGCCCTGTTCGCGGCCCGCATTCATGAGGGTCGGACTGTTGGGAAGGAACTTCCCTCTGACCATAAGCCGGAAGAAGTCCGTAGCCAGTTCTTCGATCTCGTTCTGGGTCGCCCCGTACTCTGCGTCCACGCTGGCAACCGCGTTCGCAACCCGGGTGAACATCTCGCGGGTCGTTTCGGTCACGCGGCCATCGGAATCCTTCCGGAGATACCGCCGTTGCAGCAACTCGTGGCGGAGGCTGACCTCTTTCGTACGAGCATGAGCAACGTTCTCGACAGGTGCTGACATCGGGTTCTCTCAACTTGGCGTCTGAGCCAATCGCCGGGCACCCGGCGACCAACCGGCATCCTGGCTCTTGGAAGCCGGGCGACCATAGGAATCCGATCGCACGGGACAAGCTGGATCGCAGTACTGAGCGACCGCGGGCTCCTCACAGCCCCGGCTGCGGTACGACCCGTCATACGCGCACTGCGTTTGCTCGGCGATTTCGGCGGCAGTGATGATCCGTTTGCCGTCCTCGGGTTGGTTTCGTCGCGCCCACTCATTCAGTACGGCCAGCGCACTATGCACCGGGAGGCCAGCCCGCTTCAGGTTCACCGCCAGGCGAAAGCAAGCCACACGCTGGTTGGCCGTCACCCCCTCGGCAAGCATGGTCCGCGCACACGGTGGCAGCCCGTAGGTCGGATATGCCGTGCTCAGACTTCGTTGCGGCTTAGCGGTTGGTCCCGGCCCATGTTGGCTCAACTCGTTGATCTCGATGATCTCGTCGAGTTGTTCCTCCGTCACGCGCCTGGCATTCTCGAGTAGCTGCCACTGGTCGCTGTAGGGACGCAAGCCGCATGCAGGATCAAGAAACACGGTGCGCCCTTTGGGAACCAGTGCACCAAAGAGTGGAGCATAAATGTAGTTGCCATACGTGGTCTGCATGTCAAGCCGATTGTGCTTGGGAAACACTTCCGTGGTGGGCCGGTCAATCTCATCCAGAAGATGGCGGACCACGAGCCGTGCCTTGGATGCCCGAACGCCGGCCTCATCGAAGAGCATCCACGCGTGATAGCCCTTTGATTTGCTTCGCTCGATGTAGGCTGGCAGCGCGTAGCCTCGGGCCGCGGCGACGAAGTCCACTGGTGGCTCTGGGTCATCGACGTCAAAGTCTGCAACCACAGCGCGGGTTCGGTCCCCGACCAGTAGATACACGCCGTACGGCTGCTTACCCTGAAGGTGGGCGAGGATGACTCGATCGGTGACCGGGCGTTTGACTTGGCGCGCCCGGCCGGTGGCCGGGTCGTACGTGCCATACACGTTGGTCAAGCCGGTGAACGCCCGCCGAAAGAGCCTGACCTTGTCTCCGGTGGATCGTGTCGCGTTGCCGCTCATGTCTCCCCACTCATCCGCGTGAAACAGGCTTTGGTGGACAGTTTGCCTCGTCGTGGAGATAGCGGTTAGAACCGCGGTGAAGTTTCATCTGCGGGCCAGGTGGCAACTACTCCAAGTCCATCATCATCGCAAACGGCGCGCGCCGGACGAGCCAATCCTCCTCTAAGAGCTCATCCAGGCAGCAACGACCATTGAGAATGTGCCGCCCCAGCTCCACCTCCCCGTCAACTTGCCCGATCAGGGGTGTCCCAGGCTCAACGCCGCCGTCTCTCGATACCGGTGAATCGAACGCCGACTCTCCGTCATGGCTCGGCATACCGGCGATGGCGTCTGCTATCACGCTTGGAAGATCGACTGGAACAGGTTCCGCTCTGCCCATTGCCGACACCTCCAGCAAAGCTTGCGTCAGAACCCTTTCTGTCAGCCACTGGTCAAGCGGCGAGCCGTAGTCGATGCTCAGCGCTGATTCCTGATCCAACGATGACAGTGCTTCGATCGGCGGTGTCTCTGGCACATCGACGTCGTGCCAGGGGATGGGCGCCCTGTATCTTGGAAGGTCGCTTCGGTACACCATGGCTGGCGGTTCATACGAATCTCGCTGCGCAAGCGGGGGATACTGCGCACCCGGCCTCGGTTCATCCATGTGGTTGGATACTGCGGGATGATGCAAGCCGTGCAAACCGACATCGTCATCGATGACCGGGTAGGCACGGGTCATGGCCAACGAAACGGGTGCACCAGGAAGCGATTGACCGCTATACGGTGAGTTGTATGGAAACATCGGATACTCCTTCCCGCGTTGGCCGCGTTGAGTGGTTTCTGATGACCGCCCCCCTCTTCCGCTTGCGGTGCGAAGCGGGGATCGTTCACTCTGCGCAGACCTAGCGGCACAAACGGCGGGCTTGTTTCAGGGGTCAGTCAGAAAGCCGGCGGCGGCACGCCTATCCGCAAGGCAGCGCTCCGAGTCCAAATGGAGGTTGATCAGGAGCGGGATTTCGTCGGCCAACTGGGCGGGGTGGCAACGACGCACATCACCGGGCAGGAATTCCCAGAATTCGGCTACGAGTCGCTCCGCGATCGCGCAGCGCTCCGTCCAGCTGCAACTAGCCCAACCTTCGCACGTTTTGGAAAAATCGCATGAAATTGCTTGAAGAATCCGCGTTGGCGGGTACAGAAAGGCAGGTGTCGATGCCCAGACCCGTGTAGTGCAGACCTACCCTCTTGAATTTCACCCCGCGATTTTGGTATCGAAGTGGGCAGGATGTATTTGCGTTGCCATTCACGGAAGAAGAACGGCAAGCGGCACCGCTATAGGCTCCCTGCTCCGGGCTACGCAGACCCCTTATCGTAAACCTTTCCCCTGCGGGTCGGCCTGCGGGCCTAAAGCTTTATCGAGGGGTCCGCTTGACGGCCCTCCGCTTCGCCAAAGACTACGGCCGTGAACCCACGGACGGCCTCCAGTTGTAGTGACTGAGGCTCGCTGCGGACACGCAGACCCCTTATCGTAAACCTTTCCCCTGCGGGTCGGCCTACGGGCCTAAAGCTTTATCGAGGGGTCCGCTCCGCCCGCAGCTTCGCGAAAGCACGTGGCTGCGTCACTCTGCCGGTTCACTCGGAAACGGGCGAACCGTCAAAGAGCGGTTGCGGCTTGGAGGTGCTTGAAATGAGCATGGAGACAATCGAAACAGAGAACAACATAGTGGTACCGGCGTCGGTCCTGGTCAAGGTCGAACGACACAAAGGCTACGGTAGCGTATCCGGCTTGGATGACGACGAACTGGCTGATCCGGCGGAACTGGAACGGTGGGTCATCATCCAGGAATGGGGGCCGATTCTGGCGTTACCTGTTCAACGGCGTCGATGCGACATCCGGCCAGAGGTGAACGAGTCCGGCCAGCTTGACTGGGGTGCGTTCGGGACCATCGACTTTGACAGGCTCAGGCCAGCATTCGACAAGGTTCGCTACAAGATGGACAGGATCCGCGAAGAGCTCAAGCACGCCGTCATCATGCTCAGCATCGTCAGCGAAAGGATCCCCGGGCGGGCGAAGTACCTGGTACTGAAGTACCTCACCATGGGTTTCATCGACATCGAACACATCGCTGACGACGACATGCGTGCCATCGCGAAATGGTACCTTCGGACGCGACGACTGGGGAAGCAGATTGAGGAGCTCCGGCAGGTCCGCAAGCGACGTTGGTTGCAGGCTTCAGAGCCGTCGTCGGCGTCGACGCGAAGATGTCCCGCTTGTGGCAAGCTACGAGAGATAGATGAGTTTGCCGGACCTGTGTGCGGCTGGTGCGACAAGATCATCGTGGATGCTGAGCTGGAAGCGGCAGAGCAAAGGTGACGTGAAGGCGTCCGAGCGGCGACGCGAATAGCGTGGCCCTGGCGGTGAACGAAACGAACCTGAGGCACGCCGAGGGCATCGGTGGTCACGCGGCCGACGACAGGATCACCGTAGTCGGGTCAGGACATGTGGCTCTACGACTGGGGGAAGGACAACGTGGTTCTCTCGCTGGGCCACAACCAGCAGGCAGCGGATGGGATCGCGTGCGTGCAGTGCTACAGCAGAGCAACGAGCCTCTTCCGGGGCTTGAAAGAGGCCCGTCACAATTAGATGGCGGGCACAAAGGTGATATGAATGGCAAACCAACAGCCAATAGAACGAATCCGTGCGGGGTCAGTATCCTGCGCCTTGTGGGAAAACGAAATAAGCGTGAACGGACAGCAGAAGACCATCGTGAAGGGCTAGGTTCCATATTGCACCTCATGCGTGTGAGCTGATGTAATCTCGGGGA
>CAZJTP010000128.1:0-12882 GCA_964548955.1 uncultured Phycisphaeraceae bacterium | reverse complement strand
CAGAGCCCCAAGCTAACACCCCGGCGCGGTGGGACATATGTCAGGATGCGTGATCGAACGGTAGTGAACCTGGTCGGCCGCGAGACCGGAGCGATTGCCAAGGCGTGCGAAATGGCCAAGCTGCTTCAGCCATCGACGATTCTGCTGGAAGACGTCGATCTGATTGCAGAGGAGCGGACACGCCGGGATTACGGCTGGAATCCGTTGCTGTTCGAGCTGCTCAACCAGATGGATGCTACCCCGGACGAGGCCGACGTTCTCTTCCTGCTTACCACCAATAGGCCGGATGTCCTGGAGCCAGCTCTTGCCTCCCGGCCGGGACGAATCGATCTGGCGATTGAGCTGCCTTTACCCGACGCCCAGTGTCGCAAGCGCCTTTTCAAGTTGTACGGCCAAGGATTGAAGCTGCAAGTTTCGGCTTTCGATCGCTTTGTCGAGCGAACGGAAGGCGTCAGTCCGGCCTTCATTCGGGAGCTGCTCCGCAAAGCCGCGTTGATCGCCGCGGATGAGGGCGGTGAGCTTACCGTGCAAGACCGTCATATTGAGGATGGCCTGCATGAGCTTCTGTTTCAAGGCAGCAAGCTAACCCGAAGCCTTCTGGGCGTACCAAGCGAGGTGCCACCGCCAAGCCCGAAGTAGGTGGGAGGAGAAGGGAGGATGGATACGTGTGTGGCTCGAGGCTGCGATTCGATGTCTGACATGGACTGGCACAGGCTGATTCCAAGAGGATCCATGGAGAACGTCTTTGTGTCGCCCAACGGCCGGGTCTATGTCGGTCTCTGTGTCAAGGATAGTCGGCGCCACAGTGTCCGGAATGCCGAGGGACGCCGAGGATGCCGCCTGCTCTGTTATGACCTTGACGGCAACAAGCGCTGGTCGCGGCCCAGATTACGGGCATTGGGCATTCTCCCCGACGGCACGCTCATTGGAATGCAGCCGAACGGATCGTTGTTCAAAGTCGCCCCGACCGGCCACTTGATGAAGGACAACAAGCGCATCACGAACCTGGGCACGCTGGTCTCGACAGGCGGCCCGCCCATCGTATTTGTCAGCCTAGAACAGGCCACGATCCTGGACGCGAACCTAAACATTCAGGCCCGGTTCCCCTGGGACAAGAAGAGCCCGCGCGGTGACCCGGTGTGCGTTTCAGAGCATCTGTACTGGACAGATGGCGACGAGATCCTCGTCTGCGATTATGCCGGTCATACTGAGGTTCTGGCAGAAGTGCCATTCACAGCGCTGGCCGAAGCCGCCGAGGCCTACGAGAGACTGACCGGCATCCCCGTTCTCGAAACGTATCAATTGTCTTCAATTGATGACATGGGTAAACAGCTCATGCCGTGCCGTGTGGATGCCAACCGCATCGTGCCCCACAAGGTCGGGACAGAGGCCCTGAAGGAGTGGACCAGGGTGTGGCGGTTGTCGGTTGACGAGGACCGCGGGCTGATGTTTCTGAGCAACGCCATCGGTCCGCACTTCGTTGCCTGCCTGACTCTTGGCGGGAGCCTGAGATGGTGCGAGGTCTTCAGCAGAGGATGTTGTGCGGGTCCGGTCTACCCTCTGTTCGATGGGCGTTACGTCGTCAGCTCGGGATGCGGTGGGATTGTCTCCTGGTTTGATCGGGAGGGCTCGATCTTCGCCCAGAGCAAGCCGTTTGACTTGCCGGGCCTGGGAAGCGCTTTTGACGGTCGGCTTGAGCCGGCGCCCGATGGGCGTGTCTTCGTGAACGGTGGTCCGGGCATCGTGGTGCTGGGTCCGTCCGGGGAGTGCCTTCGGATCATTGCGAAGGATCAGTACCGCTGCTTTGGCTTCAGATACCACGCGGGACGGAATCGCCTGATCTGCTGGGGGTGGACGGCAGGATGGTTTGGGCAGCGTAAAGAGTACATCGGCGCAGTTGCTCTGTGAGACGGTCCGACACCAGGAGAGCTGCTCCGGGTGGGGAAAGATGTCATGTACAGAGCTGAGTTCTCAAGCGATTCCCCAGCCTACGACGTGAGAACGTCATGTTAGCGGCGCGCGGCTGGCGCTGGTCGCTCGAGATCAAGTGCGACAGCGCCGTTCTGAAACACAGGCCTGCCTGGTGGTACTGGGCTGGTCTGCCGTTTCTCACGCTGGGCGCGGTACACGTCGCTCTTGGAGTAACGGAGACTGGCGAATCGCCGACATGCATCGCCTGGTTTGGCGTGACAGTTCAAATGTCATCTCTCGTGTGGATCATCTTCGGAGTGGTCTTTCTGGCACTCGGCACCTTCTACACGGGCTTCAGGTATGGTGTCACTCTTGATCGTGTCCGAGGAAGAGTGGTGGAATGGTACCAGGTGCTCCTGCGTTGGACCAGGAGCACGGTGGTTTTTGACAGCCTCGAGGCAGTCGTTGTCAATGCTGACGTCGACCTGGCAGATCGAGCGCCACATCTCGAATACGAGGTCAACCTCGAGCTTGGCACCAGAGAGATCAAGCTGGTGGATTCGCGGCGACAGGACAAGGCCGTCGAGTTGGCGGAGCGAATTGCCGGCTTCCTGGGCTTGAAGATCAGCTATCGAAGCGTCGGTAGCGAAACGGGTATCGAACGTTCCGTCGCCGAGGCTCCAGCAATCCGGTCCGGTGGCAACGGCAAACGACTCAGAATACCAGGGATGCCGGAGGGCTGTCGGATCACGTTGTTGAGGCACGATCACAGCACGCAACTGGTATTGCCTTGTGACGGTTTCGGTGTCTCTCAGCATCGCGATATCCTTGCAGCGTGTCTCATGCCCCTGTGCGCCCCGTTCATCCTCGCCTTTCCATTGGCCGGTCTGGCGCAAGGCGATCCGTTCATGTGGCCCGCGTTCGGAATCCTTGCCGCACTGTTGGCACTCCCCATGGCATTTTTCATCGGTCGTGCCTTATGGACGGCCAGAGCAAGGGAGCAGGTGATATTATCATCGCAGACATTCATCGTGGAGCGCCGACTTCCGTGGCGCTGTACAAGACGGTGCATTCGATTTGACCAGTTGGAGATGGCGTTCCTCGTTGGCGACCCACCCTCGGGCTTTGGAAGGTACGTGACGCGGAGCAGTCACTCAATTCTTGCGTTCCACCACGGGCTATCCTTTACGTTCGGCCGCGGCTTGACTCAAGAAGAGGGCCAGTGGCTGGTCGATGTCCTCAATTCGCTGGCTGAAGCGGAATCCGCTTGAGCAACAGAATGTCCCCGGCGCACGGCTGCGCCGCTTCCCACATTCGCCACCTACAAGGGGTAGCGCTACAGCGAACGCGCCACCCGACGCCGGGCGAAGTAAATCTTCGCACCGGCAAGCAGCAGTAACGTGAGGGCAACCAAGCCCCAAGTCGAGACCGCCGGGATCGCCGACGGGGGAGGGAGCGTCGTACTGCCCCCAGGCGGCAGCGTCTGCTGCTCACCGGGACCGGTTACCAGGATCAGTGTGGTATTATTCGAGCCCGGGGCGGTGACCTCGAGCGTCTCTCCATCAAACGTAACTGAGTTACCCGCGGCAAGCGTGAGGGTGGCCGCCGAGGCGGCGTCTCTTAGCAAATCCACCTCGACCTCACCTGTCAATGTCTCGGCGGTGACACTGCTACCACAGTGGAGTTCTACGCGAGTGCCGCTGTACACACTCCTGGTGCGCATTCCCTCCGAAGGGCAGGTCGTGAAAACAGTGGCCGGGTTCAACCCGCCACTGAGCGACTCGACGTATACTCCCAGCGGCGACGGCGCGTCCGAGACGCAAAGGATCTGATCCCCGCGGGTTTGTATGCCTCCGTTCGTCGGCGGAACCGTGGTGTTGTCCTGGAACGAGCTGGAGTACGTGCTTGGGAACACGTCCACGCCATCCTGGATGCCGTCACCGTCAGCATCGGGGGAACACACGGCGCCCGGGCACGTGCAATCCGGGAGGCATGACCCTGGACAGGCACTATCGTCCGTACCGTCGCACTCTTCGCTTGGTTGGTTGACTACGTTATCGCCGCATCCAGGAGGCGTCGGCACGTCGGTGAGCTTCGCCACAAAAGCGTCGGTTCCCCCCGCGATGGTGAGTGTATGGGGTCCGAACGTTGCGGTGGTGCCGTCCATCATCAAACTACCGATGCGGCCCGTCACGTAGATGTTGCCGGACCCGTCGACGGCGATGTCATTGCCCGAATCATCAAAGCCCGAACCGCCGGCCGATGTGGCCCAGACTTCGTTGCCCGCGCTGTCGTACTTGGCAACGAAAACGTCTTGACCCCCCTCGCTCGTCAGCGGCGCAAGCGATCCGAACGTTGCCGTGCCCTCGAACCTGCCCGTCACGTAGCTATTGCCGAACCCGTCCACAGCGATGCCGAAGCCCGAAGACCAACCGGAATCGCCGGCCGATTTCGCCCACAGGACAGTGCCCGCGCTGTTGTACGTGGCAACGAACATGCTGCTGTGCGGACCGCTCGTCAGTGGTGGACGAGTTCCGAACGTGGCCGTGCCGTAGAACTTGCCCGTCACGTAGCTGTTGCCGACCCCGTCCACAGCGATGCCGCGCGCATAATCGTGACTGTCACCGCCGGCCGACTCCGCCCACAAGACAGTGCCCGCGCTGTCGTACTTGGCAACGAAGATGTCGCTGTACGCGGCGCTGGTCAGTGGTGGACGAGTTCCGAACGTGGCCGTGCCCGAGAACTCGCCCGTCACGTAGATGTTGCCGGACCCGTCGACGGCGATGTCATTGCCCGAATCAGTGTCCGAACCGCCGGCCGATGTGGCCCACACTTCGTTGCCCGCGCTGTCGTACTTGGCCACGAAAACATCGAATCCCCCCTCGCTCGTCAGCGATGGAAGCGATCCGAACGTTGCGGTGTCGCTGTAGAAAAGGCCTGCAACGTAACTGTTGCCGGACCCATCCACGGCGATCGACCGCGCGGCATCGTCGGTACCACCGCCCGCAGACTTTGCCCAATCCGCCCAAAGATCGGGCCCGTGCTTGACGACGAAGACATCGTACCCCCCGGCGCTGCTCATCAGGTCGTAGGGCGGAAAGCCCGCCTCCGGGCTGAAGCTTCCCGTCTCATAGAGATTCCCGGCACTGTCGACGGCGATGCCTTGGGCCCGGACGTCAGAGCCGGGCACGGAGATGATGTCGTACAAGCCCAGGGTTCCGTCAGGAGCGTAGATGGCATGGAAAAAACGGCCGTTGTCTTGTTCCCAGCGCCCGGTAATGTATATCTGGCCTGTATTGTCTACGGCAATGCCCGCTGCGCTGTCGCTACCTGGCCCGCCGAAGCTCGACGCCCATTCGAACGTCTGAGCGTACGCTGGTTGCCCGCGCCCAGCGCAGAAGAGTAGCAGACTAAGCCCACACAAGACGATCAGAGCCTTCGGCCAGCCCTTGCCAGATTTGCCTTCGTCGCTACGATGCGCAGACACGAATGCCGATCTTGTCCCTTGCCGCAATGTGTTCATCTCCTTGCCTCCCGTGCCTTTGATACGAATACGCTAACAATTGCCGTGACCTCGCGGCGCGAGCGCGCAGCGAAGCCCCGAGTAAGTCGGGCTTTGCCCGACACAGGTTTCGGCGTGCAGAGCACGCCCTACATTGCTTGATGCGGACGAGAGTAGGGTAGGTCGGGCTTTGCCCGACACAGGTGGACACAGGTTTCGGTGTGCAGAGCACGCCCTACATTGCTTGATGTGGACGAGAGTAGGGTAGGTCGGGCTTTGCCCGACACAGGTTTCGGCGTGCAGAGCACGCCCTACATTGCTGCGCTTGCGGGGTAGCCTCATTCTCTCCCTCGCACTTTCCGGCTACCCCAAACCGGTTGGACCTGCCCGCTTTTCCCTCACGAGGTCGAGATGCACACCTCCCCCTCCATCGGCCTTGAACATTATGCCCCATAATAGCGACACCCCACGTAGCGCGCCAAGCAAAAACGCAACATTTCTTCGAGTGGTGAGCCAGGGGTGCTTTTGTTACAGCCTTGCCTGAAATTCTGCGGCCTTGTTGTATTGGTGGTGTCTGAGTCACCCAAACATGTCGTGGTGTGGGTCATGTCACGGCGGCAGGGCAGTGGGCAGGATGACCTCCGGGTTGGCACCCCGTAGGTTCCCCACACCCTTGCCAAGCAACCCGGCTCACATCCGACTCCCACACTCCACACAATACCTGCCCTGTCTAAGCGCGAGCGAATCACACACCGGACATCGCCGCGCCTCCACGGCCCATGCCGCTCGAGATGTCAGTAGGATTAGGAGTGCCACGATCACGGCAATCGTTGTCCCGGTGATGTATTCCGACCGAAGGCGCTCGGCCAGAGGAATTAGGCCGATCCCCTTTAGCCAATCCACGATCGCGCCGGCGTTGGCCAAGATAAGCACCGCATTGATGATACCTGCTAAGATCAACTTATGCGTTCCGATCTACATCATGTACCTCGCATTCTCACTAAAAGATATCGCAAGATTGCAGAGCGCGCAAGTGGATTCTCGGAAGAACAAAGACCGTGCATGAAGTGCACTAGCGCGAAAGGTGCCGGCAAGCGCGACGGAGCAGAAGACGGCTATCACGAAGTTTACATCGGGCCCATTCCCGGGCCCATTGGCATAGCCGGCACCATCATCTGACGGCTGCGTAACTTCCCGCGTACTCGGCGATGACGGCGTCATCGATGCGTAAGTCCGGAGTCACTCATCTGTCAACCGGTTTCGTTGCGACCGTTGGCTCGCTTTGTGGCCCAAACGACGCTAACCTGCCCGTCCGATGCCAGACTTGTTCGGCAATCTGCTGTCCTTTATCGCCTGCGTCCTGATCATGGCCGGGGCCCAGCTCATCTACGCCACGGTCGGTTTTGGAGCTGGCATGTTCGCAGTGGCCTTGATGGCCTTGGTGCTGCCCGACTTGACTGGTGTTGTCGTCGTTCTCCTCATCCTCACCTTCGTGACCGAGGTGTGGGTTCTGACCCGCGCTTGGCGTCAGGCGAGGATTCGTCTGTTAGGCTGGCTGGTGCCGGGTATGGCCGTAGGTCTGTGGCTGGGGACACGAGTCCTTGTCACGACCGATGTCAGCCTGCTAAAGCGGTTCCTCGGATTGGTGGTGATGGGGGCGGGGCTGTACTTCATGTTCGAGAATCGAGTTAGGCATGGCGATCAGAATCTCATGAGAAGTGAAGCGCGCTTACCTCCGAAGGCACCGTGGATCTCGCTTCCGGTCGGCTTGCTCTCCGGTGTTCTCGGCGCCATGTTCGGCACCGGCGGTCCCCCGGTGATCATCTTCCTGCGGGCTTGCCGGTTGAACAAGGCCGCCTTTCGTTCGACCATTCTGGTCTATTTCCTACTGATGAGCCTCCTGCGCGCGGGCGCCTACGCCAAGGCTGACTTGGTGACCGTAGATCGCGCCGTAGCGGCGGCATGGCTACTCCCGGGTTCGGTTGCCGGGATCATCGTCGGCACGATCATCCACGATCGTATCTCCGAGCGCCTGTTCAGCCATGTAGTGTCTGTGCTACTTGTCATGCTGGGAGTGCTTCTCGTCGCCGGTGTGGGGCGGTAGACGGAAACATGACTCGGCCAGCACGATTGTGCATGGTTGTCGCTACCTCGCGGCAGGAATCGCGACCAGAAAGACGGCAGATACGAGAAATCTAGGCAAACTGGGCGAGTACTTCTGTAGTCGGCGCGCGATGTTAGCGAAGACATCCTGCACATCGTGCTCCAGCTTGCCCTGCATGAACCGGTGACAAGTCACTCACGCAACCGATTCGGATTGTAGTCCAGACACTTGGAGTACTCTAGGATGATGTGAAACGGCGGTCCGCATACTGTGGGCGAGAGGAACAGTATGGTTGCTTTCTTCTTGACTGCGGCTCACTGACGCTCTGGGATCATCAACAGTTGATTGACAATAAAGTGGTTGAATTGACGACGTCCGGCTACCATGTTAGCGTAGTCCAGCTGACTCTCGGGCTGCTGAGCCTTAAGCGCGGGAGTCCGCGTTGTGACGAGCCGCATCAGTGCCACACAGCACGGAGACAGGACCGTGTTCCTTTCTGCAGCGAGGATGGCAGAGGTTGAGTCAAAAGAGGAGGAACGATCATGAGATGCACCCGCACGTGTGTGCTCTTGTTATTCATGTGTTTGACCAGTTGTCCATTCGTAATCGCTGATGGAGGTTATTTCATCAAGGCCGCGGAAGAAGGTGAGCTGGCCCAGACTCGTCAGGAGGCTTTACTGGCAATTCGCGGCGACAACGAAGCTGGCACCGAGTACGTGACGTATGTGTTACGGACGTATTATGACGGTAGTCCAACTGAGTTTGCCTGGATACTGCCTGTGCCCGCTACACCGACCGATGTGCTGAGCCACGAGACCGCGAGTCTGTTTGATGAGCTGAATGAACAGACCAGACCGCGCTTCTTCGTCGCAACGGGAGGCGGTTATGGCTGCGCTTGCGGCGCCTTGGCCGGTGATATGACTGTCCCCGGGGTGGTTGATGTTGAGGCCGGTGGTCGCGCCGGGATATTTGAATGGGTTGCCTTGACAAGTACAGGAAGCGACGCCCTTCTGAATTGGCTCAACGACAACGGGTACCGTGTGCCCGAGGAGGCCGACGACATCCTTGACACGTATATCCAAGATGGAATGCACTTTCTCGCCCTACGCGTGGCCGAACCGGATCAAGTCTCGAATGACGGTGATATCGAGATACCCCCTATCCAGTTTTCATGCCAGACCTCGCAACGATTCTACCCGATGGCCATCTCGCAGATTTCCGCGGCTAATGAGACGGAAGTGCTGATCTATGTCCTGGCTGACCACCGGACGGAGGCGGCCAATGTATCCAACGCCCTCGTCTCTCGCGACGCGGTCACCTATGATCTTGCGACCGACACCAGCAACTACGGTTCGCTGTTCGACCAGGCGCTCGCTACATGGGACGGTGTGGTATTGGTCACGGAGTTCGCATTCCCTATGTCCGGCGACTGGTTGAGCTCCATCTGGCCAGAAGCACCAGACTCACTGGATTCTACATTTCTCACGCGAATGCGAACGATCATGACTAGGAATCAAATGGAGCTGGACTTCGTGTTCCGCGACGCCGCAAGTGATACGAGTATCAGGCCGACTTTCGAACCCGCATGGAGCTCCAAGAGTAGTCTGTCCGTAGCCGGGCCTCCGCTGATGGTGCTGGTGCTCTATGGTCTAATGTGCAGGATCGCAAGGTGCCGGCCCGGGCACACCAATCTCACGTCCGCATTTTAATGGTGCGTCAAGGGACACACCCTACGAACTTGCGCCAGTTTCTGATGGCCAAGGACAAATCCGCCACACGGTACCGTTTTCGATTCTACGATCCGCGTGTGCTACGGGCTGATGTCGTGCCTGGGTACAGATCCACTCGTGATACGAAGTCGAGCGCCATTGTCACATAGGTCGAGAGTTCTGTCTCGTTGATCAGCCCAGAACTCCCACTCATCTTGGTGTTGTGGTGGAATGGATTCGAGTACTCGAGGAGACTGTCCAGTTCGCGGTAGCCTCCGGATTATGAGCGTGATTGATGCCGAAATCGTAACCTACTGCCACACCCGGATTTGAGCGTAAGCTCTTTTCCTGCAGAGACTAGCCGAAATCAGCATGTCGAGCATGCTGAGCTGTTGGCGATTACGCACGAGCCGGACACCACGTGGGTGATTCCGTCAGAGGACGAGTGGTACAAGGCGGCCTATCACTACAACGACGGAGTGACGGGCAACTACTTCGACTATCCGACGAGCAGCGACGGCGTGCCGAGCAACGATCTGTTTGATCCTGACCCCGGCAACAACGCAACGTTCTACAACAGCGGTGACACGATCGGCAGCCCCTACTATCGCACGGAGGTCGGCGCTCATGAGAATTCGGACAGCCCCTACGGCACGTTCGACCAGGGCGTGAACGTGTGGGAGTGGAATGAGGCTGTGATCGGGTCGTCTCGCGGCTCGCGCGGCGGGTCGTTCGAGATCGACGTCAGCTACCTATACGCGTCGTACCGCATCAACATGAACCCGGCGTTCGAGAACTACAACATCGGGTTCCGCGTCTCCGAGGTTCCCTGAGTACGCTGGGATAGCGCGGCTGGTGAATGGGAATCGCAGGCGGCACAAGCCTGCGGCCAGATCCGGACGGGTAGATCAAGCTCGTCCGGCCGTGCCGTGCTCAGGGACCACCCGGTTGTCCGGCGTGCCCGTCGCCAAGGCGGGTAGGCAAAGAAGAAGGCCCGGCCGTGGCGAGTAGCCGCAAGGCGAAAGGCGCGGCCGGGCCGCTCTCAGTCCACGGGCAAGACTCTCCAAGCATTGCAGACGGCCGACCTCTTACGAGAAGATGATCCTCCGTCCTTTGTCTTTCTATCCCTTTATCAGAACGCAAGGAAGATCGTGATGCCAACGCTCAACAATCAGTTCTTGATGATCATGACATTGAAGGACAGATCATACAAGTCCCACCATTTCAACCGAATCTTCCAGCGCCCTGTTTCGTAATCGTATTCGATCTGTGGAGGATGCGAATCGCTATAGACGCGCATTTCCCCATTTAGTGTGACAAACAGGATTGCCGAAGGATCATCGTTGGCCAATGGGTGATCGATCGTGGTCTCATGGCATGCGTTGCCAATGGCATCGCACACGCTGTTTGACATCGATGGAACGTGGCGAAAAACCGCTGTACTCGTATTAGAGCCTGCGCCCGTGACACGAATCGCACCGCCGTCAACCTCCAGCCCGGTCGTTCTCGTGGTCCCAACCACGTCGAGCTTCGCTTCTGGTTCGACGGTCCCGATGCCGACGTCGCCGGAACCGTACTTGACCATGAACTCCGGGTCCTCTCCTGATTGCGTATCGTCAATCACAAAGGAATAGCCCTTCCCGGACGAATCTCCGTCAGTCTCCGGGACGCCGATGTCCCAGATTCTGTTCGACCCCTGTGTGCCCGAGCGGGACGCGAGGCGAATCATCCCCTCCGAATCCGGAACCGTGTTGTCACCGACCTGCAGTCTGCGCTGCGGGCTGCCTGTTCCTATGCCAACGTTACCCGTTGACGTGCGGTTCAGAATCAGGCTGGCATCTCCAAAGGTAGAGAATCCATCAATCTCGTTGCCGTCCATCTCCATTCGAAGCGACAGCCGAATGGGGCTTGTCACCGTCGTTCGGGAAACGGAAAGGCCCGTCCCGGGCTCCTCATAGCCTTTGGCGATGAACAGCGTTCCACCCGCATAGATGGCTCGGTGGGTGACATCACCATTAACTTGGAGGGGATAGTCCGGCTCGGTCGTCCCGATGCCCACGTGACCGTTGTTCGTGTTGTGGATGTTATCTCCATTCACCGCCCAGAGTCCACCGTTGCCAGGGCCGGCCAGCGCATACGCCGCATATGGGGCGGCGGTCAGCCGCTGGCGCGGCGTCAGTATAATTATCGTTCCCTGGCCGCTTGGATACGTCACAGCGATGTCCAGCCAGCGGGCCTTACCGTTGAACACACTTGACCCGAAGTCCAACTCGACGGTGAACAGACCATCGACCACTTCAATCGGTGGCGGATTCGTGCCCTGCCCATCAAAGGAGAGCGTCGGACCGACTTGATTTCCAGCCCCTTGTGCGTCCCATAACGAAAACCAGAAGTCACAGGTTTCGTTCACCGGCACACCGCTCCGCTTGAGTTGACCTTGATAAGTAAACGTTGTACTGACGGCTTCACCCAAAGTTGTGGTAGGTGCCAATGCCAGGGCACATACGCCGACGGTCAGAATGGTATTTGTTGCCTTCATCCCTCGTTCTCCCAATGATCCGGCCTGTCGCCGGTGTTCCGTCTAGCTGACCGTCATCTAATGCCGGTTAGAGGCCGACTGAGTTTCCTATCCGCCCGTAAACGCCCTCTGGAACTGCGCGATGTCAGACAGATCAACGTCGTTATCGCCGTCGAGATCGAAACAGTTGCACTCAGACAGAGGCAATCCGCTGCCTGGCCCGAGCAGGCATCCGTCGAAGTCATCGTAGTCGATCAGGTCGACCCAGCCGTCGCTGTTGCAGTCGTCCGGGGGCTCCTCGAACCAGAATCCGCCGGTCAGGGTGAACTCGTCGCCTTCCATGACGCCGGCGTCGGGTTGGCCAATGGTCCCCGACAGCTCGAAGTCACCGCCAGTGCTGCGCATGACGCCACCGCCGTCGATGGTCTGACGCGACAATTCGTAGTCCGAGGCTGTGGCCAGTCCAAGGAATGCAAACAGGCAGATGCAAGCCACAAGGCCCGTCAAGAGGCCCTTGGCATTACGATTCCCAACGATTCGGTGATTCATCCTATCGTCCCTCCGAATTTTGAGTGGAGGCTGCGCGCTTTGCCTGCGACATCGCATAGTGCAGCCCCTTTTCCTTCGGCTTCCCGTGCGCCGCCGGATACAGGTACGTGCCGCGCTGGTCGGCCGGCTTGTCCACTTCCGTGGGGATGCGGTTCGCCACGGCCCACGCGTCTTTACGAATGCCGGTGACTTGCCACGAGACGCTCATCCCCGGCTTCCCACCGGCGATCTTGAACTTGTTATCCTGGACCACGTGGAGGTTCGGCCCGGGCGCGCCGATCGGCGTGAGCTGATAACGGAAATCGCCGTTGAGCGCCTCGAACCAATCGGGCAACTTGACAACGGCCTCACCACGGCCATCCAGCAGGACATTCCCGTTGTAGACGTTCATCATGTCCGGGCTCTCGACGAAACTGTGACAGAGGTACTTGTTCTCGGGGTCGAGCGGATGGTCGATTTTGAAGCTCCCTCCCCCTTTGCTGAGTGTGCCGGTGATGGACACGTCTCCGGCAAAACTGGCAGCAGGGCCCCCATGCCAATTAATAGCATAGATCGCCGGGCTGGTTCCAAGATTGTCGGCCCACAGAGC
>CAZJTP010000127.1:0-12955 GCA_964548955.1 uncultured Phycisphaeraceae bacterium | reverse complement strand
CAGCCTCCTGCCCCGGTGTCGCGTGGGGGAAACGGTGCGTGCCGATTACCCGCGGCCGCCCTGATCATCCTGTCGGAACCACAGCATTCGAAGTGCGGGCCCCGTTATGGGGCTGCTGCCATACGGCAAGTTATGTGACGGGTGAATTCATGCTCTGGCAGGTTCTCATAATGTGCCGGTCACACGGCTGTGTGCATTGGCTCCGGCAGGTGTGTCTGAATTTATCTGACGTGTTCGGCATGTGATCGGACGTGCCCGTGACGTGGCAATGTCATTTTCGGCAAGCGTGTTCGGGTAAGTCGTGAAACCGGACGTAGGTTTAGCCGATGTCAATGCGCGCGGGCCCTGCGCCCGCCGCGATGCCACTTGCCGCGGAGGTTCGGCAAACACGATGCCTTCGGTCAGTACAACTGCGGCCCGGGCTCAGGGTGTCCATCACACGGGGCACCGTGCCGCGCGTCCATCGGCCAAGCACCATCACCACGGAATTCGCTGGAAACACATGTCGAGGAGTCTTCGTCGCCGCACGAAGGTTGTCGCCTATATCCTGCTGTTATCGGCCGCTCTAATATGTTATTGGAACTTGTTGGGAGCCTGCCAACAGGTTCAAGTCACAGCAACGTGGCACACCCAAGAACCGGCATTGAAAGTAGTTGTCAGTGCCCGGAACGCATAATCACCAGCAGCTCGTTCGCCCGGGGTGATTCGATCCATTCGGCGTGGCCGTCACAAAAGCCGAAGACGGCGCCACCACTGCGAATCTCCGGCTCGCTGATCACCACCTCGGCGGCTGGATTGTTCACGGTTGCGGCGTCCGGAATAAAGCGATAGAGATAGTATGTCGCCACGGCGGATTCGGGCTCGCCATCGTACGGATTCGTCAGGAGTTTTGCCGCTTGCGATCGGTCGCCCAACAGCCCACTTTCAACCAGCGCTTCCAGCGATGGCGGCCACTGCTTTTCGTGGTCGGCGGTGTAGACGTGGCAGGCGGTGAGCAACCCCTGCACGTTTGCCGTCGACACCATTCGAGCTGACAAATACCGCGCCCGCTCGAGCGATGCGTCAAGTGACTGCCACAGCACGGCAATTGCCGCATCCGTGGTGTCGTCGCTTGACACGAACTCCAGCGCGATCATTCGCTCGTGCGTGACGACGGCAAGCCCTATGGCTGTACCCGCCCCAGCGACCGCCTCAGCGTAGGACGCATCAGCATCGTCTTTGGATTCGGGCGGACACGAGAATAGTTCGGCCAGGTTGACGTAAACGAACTTGGACGTTGGCGAAGCCAATCGACGGCGGATCGCGTCGAAAGCCCTGGTCCGGTCGAGCCCCTTCCGGTCAAGGATCGCGTCAATCGCCTCCGTCACAGCCTCATTCTCCGGTGAAACCAGGAGCACGTTTTCGACGACACCGTACGAGAACGGGCTTGCCTTGCGCGCCACCCGCTCGATAGTGACACCTCGGTGGTTTATCGAGCTGGTTTTGAGCTGGTATAGCATACGGAGCGTCTGGAGGTGCGTTTTGAATGTCTCGACGCTTTCGAGCTGCAACGCCAGCAGCGGATCGTCGAAACCGTTGGAGTCGCAGCTGACGCCGAATGCCCATGCCCCGGCGAAGTTCGCCAGGATGTCGCTCTGTGGATCAAGGCCCGTCTCGCTATTGAATTCCGCCCGCTCCTGCTCGTATTCGTCGGTGATTTCGCGGTCGATCACAGCCGCGAAAGCCTTGATGTCCTCCACGATGTCCGCCCCCCGCGCCATCGCCCCTTCAACCAGCAGTGTGGTGTCCGGTGGAAAGGCTCTCGCCAGAGTGATTTCGGAAGGTGCCGACGCGAGCAGACGCCACGGTCCCTTTTTGATCTCTTTGGCGCCGATCGCCAGGCGCAACCGCCGTGGGTTGGAAGAACCCGAGCCGATAAGCGCGACGCTCTCGACCACGTCGAGTTGCAGCGCCTCGTAGAGCTTCGGCAAGGTCTGGTTGAGTGCATCAGCGGCCAGGGGAATCAACGATCGCGTGTTGAGGTAGAGGAAGGTGCCGACCGGTGCCGACCGACCGGCATTTAGCCGTTTGAAGTCATCGGAGTTGACGAAGCGTCCGTCCGTCTCGATACCACGTTCCCATTTGTCGACCTTACCCGGCGCGTTCGATCCGAACACGATGCCATTGCGCGTCACCAGCGTAAGTGAGAAGGGAACGGGACCGGACACCGTCAGATAACTACGCGCCCGGTCCTCGACGAATTGCAGTTCGCCTGCCGTCGCACCGACGGGACTGCGGTTCCACGCGGGCACGATCTCTGCGGCGAAACGCTGAAAGAATACGTCGCGGTCAAGCACAGTTCTGGCCGCGAAGGTCACTCGCCATGAAGGCGGATTGTCCACAGTGCCGCTGACAGCGAGCATGCCCGGCCCGTGGAACGTGTCCGTCAACGTGTGCAGGACCGCCGCGACACCTCCACGAGAATCCGCCGCCTGCTTCAGAATCGGATTCTTGAAGCTCTGCTCGAGGTCGGATGTGTATGCGATGAACCATGCATCAGCCGGCGCCAGCGAGAGGATCTTCTCGGGTTGGACGGACGCAGCAGCCACGTCAGCAGATGTCGGAACGGCTATTGGCTGATCAGGCTGCTGCGCCGCAGCCAAACCCCACAGCAGCGCGAATGCCCCGAGCACAAACAGTACACGGCGATAATCACCCTGAATCATTCCCGATCTCCTTCCGGGCTGAACGGCTCGAGTGCTTCCGGCGGGAACGGATAGACCATGTCAAGCTCATCCCAGCTCTTACCTTCGCGTCCGCCGTCGTCGATGAGATTCGATCCCACGCTGTACAACAGGAATCCATCGTTGGCCGGGCGGTAAACAAGCGGTGCGTTACTGAATGGATCGATCAGGGCGCCGTCCGGCAGCATTTCTTCGATTCTGTCAAGGCTCTCCGGCAAGTGCCCATAGTTTTCGAGCATGAAAATGCGAATGGCCACCATCGCTCGCGTCGCGGCGAGGTCGGCCTTGAGACGCTCGCCAAGCGTGATGGCGCGCGACAGCGACGGGAGCAAGGATCGCGAAACCACATCCCACTTCGGGATGACCTCGAGAATGTATCGCTCCTCGTCGAAACTCATGTCCGCCGCCGCATGTGGACCCTTGTTCGCCCGTTCAAGCACCTTGTCGTAGTATCCGCGCATATGCCGTTTCATCGCGCGGTCCGGGCATATCAGCCGGCCGATCCGCAGCTCGAGTCGCCCCCATCCGTCGTCCGGATTGGCGTCGACGTTCTCGCCGACAAAACCGATGTTGCCCGGTTCGAACGCTAACCGGATATTCGCGAAGAACTCGAAGGGACGTGAGCAGAGCTCGTCCACAATCGCCGGACCCATCAATCGTTCACCCTGCAAACCGCGATGGACGCTGGGCAGATGCGCCGCGAGATCGTCAAACTCGGTCTTAAGCGCGTTGAGCTGTTTATGTGAAAGAGGCCTGCGTAGGGCCATATCCAACACGGCACGTTCTCCAAGCCGCCAGATCGCGATGCCCACGAGCCCCTCAATCAGCGTCATACCGTTGCCGACGTGCTTGCCCATCCGTATCACGGTCGCACAGAGGGCCCCTGCCTCGTCGTACTCCTGTTGCGCTTCGAGCCGTCTGGCGTCCGCGATCATCAACTTGGTGAGGAACCGCGTATGCGAAATTTTCGGCAAAAGGACGCTGAGAATACTGTGCGGCCGATCGCCGAAGTAGAAGTAGGGCATCTGATGAGCATCCATCCCGGCGGCCTTGTGAGCTAGCTCGATGGCGCGCCGATTCCCAGGCTGTTGGAGGTACTCCTCGAGTTTAGTCTGATCCTCGGGCCAGGCGGTGTACACTGCATACTCAAATGCGTCTGCGAGGGTCTTCGGCAGCTCGACATAGGCGTTGATGGCTTCGATGTACACCCAAGCCGCGTTTCTCGCCTGCGGAACGGGGTGTATGTCGAATCCGCGCTCGTTCAGATCCCGGATCGGCCAGATGTTGAATGTCTCGCCGCGGATGGTGACGCTTTGGGGATTGTCGGCCGCAAGCGGCGAGACAAGCACCAGTGATAACACCACACACGTGAGCGTCATCCGAATCTTCATCGTTTGGACTCCACTCCGGAAGTGTAAAAACACAAGGACGCGGGAGGCTTTGAATCTATCTCTACACGGATCCACGCCCCGTACACAGCTAGGACGCGCCGTGGCGTCGTTTGTTATACCGGAGCGGCGGAATGATGCCATCTTCCCCTGGCCCTTTGCTGGACCGAGAATCCCTTCTCGGTCCTCTATCGCGTGCCGAGACAGGATTCTCGGTCCAGCATATATCCGATCACCACCAGGACGATTGACGACACGGTGGCCTCGCAGTACGTAATGCGAACCGGCCACGGCGTGCCAGCGCCCATCGCCGTACCGATAATCCATTCTCGGTCCTCTAGCCAAGTGCCGGCGTTTGAGGTGAATGTGCTGCAAGGAGCGTTATCGTGAAAACATGGCGTGCCGACCGCCTTTCTCAACTGTCCCCGTATCTGTTCGTCGAAGTCGACCGCAAGAAAAAGGAGGCGATCGCCGCGGGCCGGGATGTCATCGACTTCGGTGTTGGTGATCCCTTTGATGGGACCCCGGAATTCATCGTGGACCGCGCAGCCGAGGCGATTCATGACCGGACGAATCACCGATACGCGCTCGGGACGGGGATGCCCAAGTTCCGCCAAACCGCCGCGGAGTTCTTCGGCCGGCGATTCGGTGTGGACGTCGATTCGGACTCCGAGGTGGTGGCTCTGCTTGGCTCGAAGGAGGGGATCGGGCATCTGCCCATCGGCGTAGTCAACCCCGGCGATACGGTCCTGGTTCCGGAGCCTGGGTATCCGGTGTACGTTGCGGGGACGGTCTTTGCGGGTGGTGTGTGCCATACGATGCCGCTCCGTGAGGAGAACGGGTGGCTGCCGGTGCTGGAGGATATCCCACCGGACGTTAGGCGCAACTCGAAGCTGATGTGGCTCAACTACCCCAACAATCCGACCGGGGCTGTGGCGCCGTTGTCGTTTTTCGAGGACGTGGTGGCGTTTGCCAGTGAGCACGACATCCTGATCGCCCAGGATGCCCCCTACTGCGAGCTCTACTTCGGCGATCCGCCGCCGAGCATCCTGCAGGTTAGGGGCGCCAAGGGCGTCGCCGTCGAGTTTCATTCGTTCTCCAAGACGTTCAACATGACTGGGTGGCGGCTTGCCTTCGCCGTCGGCAACGCTGACGCGCTGGCCGCTTTGGCCAAGGTCAAAAGCAACCTCGATTCCGGCGTCTTTCAGGCTGTGCAGCTTGCGGGGATCACAGCGCTTGAGGGGATCGGGCGGCCGGAGGTTCGCGAACGCATCGACATCTACCGCAGACGCCGCGATGTGGTCGTGACGGGCCTGCGCAAAGCCGGTTGGCCGATCAAGGCGCCGGAGGCGACCTTCTATGTGTGGGCGAAGTGCCCGCCCGGTGTCGATTCGATGACCGCTTCGTCACGGATTCTGGACGAGTGCGACGTTGTTGTGATTCCCGGGGCTGGGTTCGGCCAAACCGGTGAAGGTTACGTTCGTTTTGCGCTCACGGTTTCCGAAGAACGGACTCGCGAGGCTGTGCAGCGCATCGCCAAGATAACCTGGTAGATCAGCGGATGAGTGACAAAGGGATTCCGGCGACGGCTTATATAGGCCTCGGCTCCAATCTTGGCGACCGGTTCGCCGCGATGCGGGACGCAGTACTGGCATTGGACGCACATCCGCACGTACAGGTGGACTTCGAGACGGGCGTGGCATCGCTCTACGAAACAAGTCCGGTCGGAGGTCCGTCGGGTCAAGAAGCGTTTCTCAACACCGCCGTTCGTGTGTTCACAACGCTGTCCCCCGTGGACCTGCTGAGCGTTGCCATGTCGATTGAAAGATCGTTGGGCCGCGTGCGCCGGCGGCAGTGGGAAGCGCGGGTAATCGACATCGACCTGCTGCTGTACGACGACCTCATCACTAGAGCGTTTCACGTTTTTGTGTGGCGAGCCGCGGGACCCGTCCTTGACGCACGGTTCCATGGGGCGAAGCCCCCGCAGCGAAGCTGCACCGCGTGTCAAGGATTCAGCCCGCGCGGATTTCCTGAGGATAAACAGCATCCGTCAGCCGGGAATGTGCTATACGAAAAGGAGATCTGCCTTAATGACCGCGTTCTGTCACTTCCACATCCGTGTCTGCATGAGCGGCGGTTCGTGCTGGAACCGCTAGCCGAGATCGCCGGCGATGTTATCCACCCTGTCCTGAAGCTCACGATCGCAGACCTTGCCGGAATGCGCCGGATAGAGGCGACGAGCCAGAAGGTGACGCCGGTGGCCGGACCCCGATGGCCTTGCGAATCGTGCGCGTCCGTGGTTGTCCGCTGTGAAATCAAGCATCCGGACACACAGGAACTGGCGTAGAGCTGGTCCCCCATATTGGCGCAGCAATCGTGGTGGACGGATGAGGCGGGCCACCGACCCGTCCTCCTACCTTGACAGCGCCACGGCGTCGACTTTGGTCACGCGGACGATTTCATCGACCGTGGTGATGCCCTTGATCACCTTGGACCAGCCGTCCTCGCGCATCAGCTTCAAGCCGTTTGCCCGGGCGGCGCCCTGAATGTCGGTGGCTGATTTACGCTGCAGGATCATCTCACGGACTTCATCATCGACGGGAAGCAGTTCGAAGATGCCCAGCCGGCCGCGGTAACCGGTGTGGCGGCACTCGCGGCAACCGACACCGCGGTAGAGCTTCTGCCCCCGCTCGATCTTGAAATCGGACGGCACATCGACCGGGTCAAGCGTATATTCCTCACGGCAGTTCGGGCAGATCCGCCGCACCAGCCGCTGCGCAAGCACACCGCTCACCGCGCTGGAGACTAAGAACGGCTCGACGCCCATATCAAGAAGACGGGTTGTCGCCGTGACTGCGTCGTTGGTGTGCAACGTGCTGAAAACCAGGTGGCCCGTGAGCGATGCGTTGATCGCCACCTCGGCCGTATCCAGGTCACGAATCTCGCCTACAAGGATCACATCGGGGTCATGCCGCAGGAAGGATCGCAGTCCGGACGCGAACGTAAGCCCGATGTGCGGCTTGACCTGCACCTGCTGGATGCCGTCAAGGTAATACTCGATCGGGTCTTCGACCGTCAGAATCTTTATCCTGTCGCTCTTGATCGTGTTCAGAGACGCATAGAGGGTCGTTGTCTTACCGGACCCGGTCGGACCGGTGACCAGGACGATCCCGTACGGTTGCTTGATCAGGTGTTCGATGCCTTCCAATGCCTCATCCATGAGCCCGAGCTGATCGAGTGACAACATGGCTGACTGCTTGTCGAGAATACGCATCACGACCGCGCCGCCGAAGGCGGTTGGAATGATGCTCACCCGCAGATCGATGTCGCGGTTCTGGGCCTTGATCTTAAAGCCGCCGTCCTGCGGCAGCCGCTTCTCGGCGATGTTGAGGTTGGAAAGAATCTTGATGCGGCTGACAATCGCAGCGTGGAACCGGCGGATTTCAGGCGGGACGTTGGTCGTGTGAAGCACGCCGTCAACGCGATACCGGATCTTCAGGTCGTCTTCATAGGGTTCGACGTGGATATCACTCGCCCGGTCGCGGATGGCCTCTAAGAGAATCTCGTTGACCAGCTTGACGACAGTCGCCTCCTGGGCCTGCTCGATCAGGTCGGCGTTATCCGCGTCGACCTCGCTGACGACCTCGACGTCGGAGTGGCCGATCATCGCCTCGACGGTGTGCCCACCGACACCGAAATGTTCCTTGATGACGCGAGATATTTCCTCGCTCGTCGCGAGGACCGTCTCGACCTTCGCACGCATCAACATCCGAAGTTCATCGAAGGCGTAGAGGTTGAAGGGATTGCTGGTGGCCACGCGAATCGTGCCGTCGTGGCGGTCGATAGGGATCACACGGTCACGGTAGACAACCTTCGAGGGAGTCTCATTGAGTAGCTGCGTGTCGATCTGCACCTCGCTGAGGTCGATCAGCGGGATCGACAACTGCTCGCTGTAGATTTGCAGGTAATCCCGCTCATTGATGAATCCCAGGCGGACCAGGCAGTGCTCGATCCGCTCGGACGGCTTCCGGGCCGACTTCGCCTGCTCGAGCTGAGCAGCCGTGATCATCGAACGTTTCAACAAAACCTTGCCGAGACTCACTGGCTATATCCGTTCGGTTCCATCCGGTCCCGCTGGAGTCCTGCCGGGTTCTCGCTCCGCGGGTGTTCACCCGTTGTGGTCAGCCTGGACCGATACGCTCCGCGCGAACCAATCCTGCATCTTATACACATGATCGGACAGACGGATTCAGTGAATGCCATAAATCGTAACTGCTGCTCTGATATGAGGTTACGGTTCGCTCTCAGGTCAGATCCGACGAAACAGGACGGGGAATGGGATGAGTGCAATCATGGTACATCCCGTCTTGGTGGCGGGGGTCTAATCCATATATGAAGCAGGAGGTCGAGCCGGTTTATGGTGCCTTGGATTCGTGGTAAACGGTTGGATCGTTTTAAGTCCCGCCAGTTTCCACACAAGGAGCAAACCATGAAGTTTGTCGGGATCGACCTCCATAAGAAGCCTATCAGCGTCTGTGTCGTAGACCAACAGCGTCAGGTACTGGTTCGCAAGCGGTTCGTATGTGCTGAGCCCGATCGGATTGTGAGCTTCTTAAAAGAGTTGGGCTCGTTCCGGGCAGTGATGGAGGCAACCTCGAGCTACGAGTGGCTCTTCAAGTTGCTGGAGCCTTTGGCATGGGCATGGCGCCCGACACCGGAATCGTCTCCCCATGTTGAGTGGACGTAGGGCATCCGAGCGATTACACTTACAAAAGAAAGGACCGATGAGTAAAGAGGACTGCGAACACTGGGACCAGGAAGCCCACACCTATGACGCTGAGTATCGCGGCATGGTGGGGGAGGCGCTTGAGAATGAAATCCGCTCGTGGCTCGTTCGGCAGTTCACAGACGATGATAACGTGCTCGAACTGGGCTGCGGGACCGGCATCTTCTCCGCGATAATCGCCGAGCGTGTCAAGCACCTGACAGCCACGGACTTCAGCCCGAAAATGTTGGAGCAGGCGACGCAACGGCTGGCCGGCTTCGACAACGTTGAAATACGCGGGGAAGACGCCTGCCACACGTCGTTCGACGATAACTCGTTCAGCGCCGTGCTCATGGTGAACCTCATGCATCACGCGGACTCGCCGGCCACCGTCTTACGGGAATGCCTCCGCATCCTGACGCCCGGTGGGAGAGTCGTCGTCATCGACTGCGCCTGGCATGGTACGTCCTTGTGGTCGTGGATTAAGACGAGCTTTGGTCGTCTGGTCCGTCGGAGCCGACCACCGGAGGACCATCACCATCACCACTTCTCTCCCGATGACCTGGCCGCGCTGATTACCGATGCCGGCCTGGCCGTTCAAGAGACAATCATGATACGCCAACGCCGTCATCGAATGGGATTTATCTGCCTCCGCGCTGTGAATTCGGACTGATCCAACCCCGTCAGAGCATACCCATGTCTTCGACTTGGGCATGGCACACTGCAAGATCGCATGACGCATGGCCACGCTGCACACCTGTTTTCCGTGAAGCTGCGGCTTAACGAAACCGGCCGCGAAACTTGTCGGCTGGATACTTCGAGGCGGTCTTGTGCATCTTCTCCATCCTCGGATGCGTGTAGCGGGGCGTGAGTCTCAGCGTAGTGTGCCGGGCCGGCTTTTGAAGGTCGTCTAAGGACTCGATGTGCTACCCGGCTTCGGTGATAAACATGTATCGTAAGTCGTGCAAGTCACGGAATCGACCTGGTACCGGCCTCGTAGGCGATCCGCGACAGCCCATGAAGGCCGAGGATGGGCGACCACTCGCGGCGGATGAGCAGATCGAGCTTGTGGTCGATGCGGTTCGCCTCCCGACGAGGTCATCGTGGATTGCATGTTCCGGCAGCCGGGAAGCCAGCCGGGGGAGCTTCGGCAGGGTGTAGAGTTCCGCGACATCCGCAGGCAAACGGAAGCGGATTGTACAGTTCCCGTGCCCGCGCGCAATCATAACGCTCGGACCAAGAATTGAGGGCCATCTCTTCTCCTTCGGATAATTCGGCGGGTCGCTTTCGGTCCGGCGCTCCCGAAGCGCTCCCGCTGCCACCGCCTGTCACCGGGCGGCAAAGAAGGGATGGAGCTAAGTTGAGGTGTTACAGAGATTTACGATTGCGGATGAGAGGACTCGAACCTCCACGGGGTTGCCCCCACTGGCACCTGAAGCCAGCGCGTCTGCCAATTCCGCCACATCCGCTACGGTTGTGTCAACGGCCAAAGACCGTGTTGCGCCCCGGGTGCACCGGGCAGTTTCACGATACCCATAATCCCAATGAAGTCAACCGCATTGCCGCCGCCGGGCGTAGTCGTGCTACTCGGCAATCGGCACGGCTGAGAAGTGGCAGTGCGCAACGCCGCGCAGGGCTTGTATCCGGTTGGCCAACGCTTGTACACGGTCGGCCGGTCCCTTCAAACCAATCGCAAGGCTGTCGCGGTGCTGATCGATGGGAACGCTGAGCGAACCGACAACAAGGTTGCGGTTCGCGGCAAGACATGCCCGCAAACGCTTGGCACCCTGACCCTCGCGATGATCACAAACGACCGTCAGAACGGCCACCACCGGCTTATTGCCACCTTCAAACAGGCCCCCGACAAGCAGGTCGCGAATTAAATCGCGGACCGCTTCGGACCGGTTCCCGTAACCTCGATCGGCGATGTGACGGTCAAACGCCGCCAAAAGCTCCGTATCCAGTGAGACGCTGAAACGATCGACTGGGGACATCAGCGGGTCTCCAGGCCAGTGGTTTCAAGAGAAGGTCGCAATGCATCGCGAGCGATCGAACCAAAGGTTACCCGGCCGGGTCGGGATGAACAACATGGGACTATTTTGACCGTCGCGCTTGGGTGCATCCCGAAAAAGGTGGCGATTCGACGCCACGGCGTGGAGCATGCGGGTGGCATGGACAAGCGAGAGCTTGCCCGTGAGCTGTCACAGCCTCTGCACGGGCAAACAAGTTTGCCCATGCCACCCACAATGGGATGCACCCGTCGCGCTTCCGTCGGAAGTCTCACCGCCGGCCCGCACTGTCACCGCCCGAGGCGGATGGAGAAGCCGCCGCCGTGTCGGTGATGCCGGTGATGCACCGGCCAGCCAAGATCAAACCCGATGCCGTATCCGTAATGATGGTGACGGCGGTGGTGTGGCCAAGACCGGTGCAAAGCCCGGTGGTGGCGGTGTGGTCGGTCACGCTGAAAGCTGACGTAAAGGCGAGGTGATGGTGCGCAGCATCGGTGCCGCGCAACGCGGCGATACCGAACCGAGGGCACGTATTCAACCATTGGGGCTTCAGAGACAACACGTGCGACGGAGTACACAGGTTGCGGGTAGGTTGCCTCGTAGCTCACACGGAGCGGGACCGGACGATACTCATTGCTCAAGTAGGCTGACGATGGGCGGTATTCGTAGCTGATGTACGTTGGCGCCGGGTAATACTCACGGCTTGCGTACGCCGGCGCCGGGCGATAATCGTGCCTCCCATAGGCCGGTGGTGAGGCATACCTGAGCGTGGCTGAAGGCTGGTAATAGTTGGCGGGAACATACGTTCCGTAAGAAGATCTCGCCTCGTAGGAAACCGAATAACCATCCGCCCTTGCATCCGCCGTGATGGCGACGAAAACGGTTGCGATCAGCATGACTGCTACGACTGTTCCGGTCCTCTTTGCCGCGAACATCGGTATCTCCTCCCCTTGGTGCTTACCCGCCGACCGCTCGATCGTCCGATGAGCAATCTGCATGTTGTCCGACTGCCCTTGTCGTGGACAGTATACTTAGACGAATAGTTAGTCGGAGATAGCATTTCACAGGCGATTGCACTTGTGCTGTACTATCTCGTGTCACAAGTGACTCTTGTAAGCCTCGTGAATCTGCCCCAAAATGCGCATGAAGTGGGCGCGGTCTTCAAGACTCAGTACGGACACGCTATGCAGCATCGACTCAAGGCGCGCCGTCCGATACTTCTCATGCGCCTTCTTGCCGATAGCGGTCAGCGAGATATCAATCCGGCGGCGGTCCTCCGCGTTGATTTGACACTCAACGTAGCCCCGCCCGCCCTGCGCTTCGAGAGCTCTGACGATGCGTGACATCTGGGCTGGGAGCACCCCGATTCGCTTTTGCACGTCGCCGATCGTCAAGGGTTGCTCCTTCGACAGAATATCCAATGTGAGGAACTCCGTGTCGGAGAGGTCATCGGGGCCGGCCGGGCGGCGCGATCGGGCGATGGCCACGAGCAGGTATAGATCGAAGATTTCCTGGGCCATCTCCTCGAGGGCTTTTTTTGACTCGGGTGTGTGCGGCACTGGTCTTGCCTCCTACTAGCAGTCGTGCGGTTTCGATTGTAACGATCGAGCGATGGTCTATCTAGTAGCTATTTCAGACTGCGGATAATTCTCCTCGCGAGATTAGCACTGATTGGAAAGTAGTACCAGTCACGTCGAGCTGCTCAATCAAGCTGGGCTTCGAATGAGAGCGCTCTTAGCCCATGTTTGTCAGTTTGAGGTGTGGTTTCGGGATCGGATCGCCGTTCTTGGGGCCGTGAGGGTGGATTCTGTCGCTCGGGCTGCCCGAGTGTAGTAACAACATTCTCTGCGTATCTCCTCTTTCACCATGACTTTACACTGGAATAGTGCGCAATGTAGAGGTGAGTAGTGATAACAATGTATCCGACCTACCCAAAGCATGGAGGCCACGGGCATGTTCCCTCACGTCGCCACAGTCAGCGCAAGGCCTTCGAGGAAAGTCAACGCAAACGCTCCATGGAGCGGGCTCGGGAAGCCTTGGAGAAAGTGGCTGCCGCGGTGAAGGCGGGAC
>CAZJTP010000126.1:0-13009 GCA_964548955.1 uncultured Phycisphaeraceae bacterium | reverse complement strand
CTATTTTAACATCTCCCGGCCCTGTCTTGCATTGCAGACGGCTGATCTGTTACCATGCCGTAAGTAACGGTCGGCAAGCGCGCGGAGTTCGTCGTAGACGATGGGTAGGAGCTTGTCGACGGCTTCCCGGTTACCCGCTGTCATCGCCTTGAGGACCTGCGTCACCTCTTGTTGCGAAGGATCGCTCACCCCGTTCTCACAAAGAATGTCCTTTTTCGTGTCCGGTTTCCTGCCCGAATGTCGCGTCCCCCTATACGGCAAGAAGCGCCTTTTGGCATGGCCCTCGGAGAACTAACTATGTTGGCAGCTATCATACCATCTCATCGTCGGGCATGGTCATCACCGTTCCCGCGATTTGACCAACGCGAGGATCTACACATCAAACAGTGGGCGATTATCGGGCCGGAGCAGGGGTGGTCAGCGCAGCTGAGCTGCCCCTGTGCCCTTTCAGAAGTGCATTTGGTCACATTGGAGGCGCTGCCTGTCTAATCGACGCGGCGAACTGAGGAGGACAAAAGATGAATCGGAAGTTCCTGTGTGTGTGTTCGCTCGTGGTGTGGGCGGCGGGCATCTCAGCCTGGGCTCAAACACCTCTGGGCACCGCGTTTACTTACCAGGGCCAACTCAAAGTAGGCGAGGTGCCGATTACTGGCGCCTACGACCTCGTGTTCAGGTTGTTCGATGCCGAGAGCGGGCCAACGCAAGTCGGCGATGATCAGGTGATCGACGATTGGGCCATCGTCAACGGTCTGTTCACGGTGCAGCTCGACTTCGGTCCGGGGGTGTTCACAGGTGATGCTCTCTGGTTGGAAGTCTCCGTCAGACCGGGTGAGAGCAGCGACGTGTATGCGACACTGTCGCCGCGCCAGCCGATGACCGTCGCACCCTACGCGGCCTACGCACTGAGCAGTCCCGGTGGCGTAGGACATTGGGCAGCCAACGGGGATGACATCCATAACACAAACGTCGGCAGGGTCGGCATCGGGACCGAGTCGCCCTCAGCTACGCTTCACGTCTTCGGCGACGTACGCGCCGCCGTGTCTGGGCGGGGCGATGTTACTGTCGGAGACGCCAGTTCGAACGGAATCGGGACGGCAATCCGGATGGCCGAGTTTCACCTACCGCCGGACCCGGCCGAATTCTTGAATGCCGACATCTGCTACGACGGTAGTCGGCTGAGCCTGCTGACCGGAACCACATCGGACGACCCTTCCCCCGGCAACGGTGTGGTCATCACCAACCACGGGTGGGTCGGAATCGGCACGACCACGCCCGGGGCGCATCTTACCGTCGCCGGTGTCGTCGAGTCGACCTACGGCGGTTTCAGGTTCCCAGACGGAACGATCCAAGACACTGCAGCCAGTGACGTGTTATGGCAGGCTAACGAAAGCGATGTCTATTACAACAACGGCAACGTGGGGATAGGCTACGACAGTCCCAATCGGAAACTGTATGTATTAGAAGACACACCTGGCATAGCGTTTCCATTGAAGCTCGACAACCCTCATCCAACGCTGGGAGAAGATGGAGTCGGTATTCTATTCTCCACCGGCGGTTCAGGCGGTGGGCCAATCAGTCCCGATAGGGGTAAGGGGGCACTCGTCTACGAATATACGGATACTTGGAATCGAGGGAGTTTCCACTTTCTTCAGAACCCTAATACCGGTGCGGCCAATCCGACTCTGTCCAATTCCGTAATGACGATCACGTACGATGGAGATGTGGGCATTGGGACGAACGATCCAGCCGGGGAACTTGCACTGGGTGCGTACCTGGGTGGGACCGAGGGCAGTCTGATAGACTCCTACGAAAGACAGCTCGTGCTCGGTGGTGACTACAACACAGGGGCCAACAGCGGTGAATCCGTCAAGCTTCTGATCGCCGATTATGACAATGATCCCGGGAACGACATCTACCCCATCTATGTGGAAGATGAAAACAACTGGGTGCATTTCTACCTTCGAAGTCTGGGCACCATAAGACGGACGTTCTTCGGTGGAGAAGTCGGCATTGGAACGAATCTGCCTTCGAACCCGCTGTCCGTCGCCGGCGATGCGGACTTCTCCGGGCACGTCGGGATAGGAGACGTTGGTGTCGACGACCCTAATGCAGCCCTGCATGTGGTTGGTGATGACAATGACGGAGCCAGAGCATCACTGAAGATCACGACTGCCTCAACCAACATGTTGCTGGACGCGAACGAGATCGACACCGATGCGACAGCTGGACTCTATCTGAACGCCAACTCCTCGACGGACGTGAACATCGCCACTGGCGGCGGTGACGTGGGCATTGGAACCGACAGTCCCGGTTCCAAGCTCGACGTGCTTACCGCCAGCGGGACGGCCTTCAAGGCGTCCGGTGGCAGCCACGGTGTCGAGGGGTGGGGATCCAGCGAAGGCGGCCACTTCTATGACTCCGACGATTCCGGCTACGCCCGGGTCGGCGCCGGCGACTTCGGCATCCGGGCAAAGGGAGACGAAGCCGGCGCGTACTTCTATGACGGTGATGGTGGCTCGGCCAAAGCCTGGCTCGGCTACAGGGACGATCAGGACCGGGAATGGGGCATTTGGGCCGAAGGGAACAGGGCCGGCGGCCGGTTCCTATATGGCAACGAGGTGGGAGACGCTCGGCTCGCTTACAGCCAACCCAACGGCCACGTCTACGGCATCTGGGCCGAAGGGCAAATTGGTGGTTACTTTGTGGATCACCAGGGCACGTACTTGGAGGTTGCATCCGGACCTTCCAGCACCTCCGGCAACGGCGAGAAGAACTTCGTCCAGAACCATCCATACGAAGAGGACAAGGTCATCAAGTATGCTTCTCTGGAAGGCGACGAGGTAGGGACGTATACGCGTGGCACAGCCCGACTCGTTGCCGGGGAGGCGCGCGTGACCCTCGGTGAAACGTTCAAGTGGGTGACCAACCCGGACATCGGCCTCACCGCGCATCTCACCCCGCGAGGGGAATGCGAGGGTTTGTTTATAGAATCACTGAGCACAAGCGAGATGGTCGTGCGTGAGCTGCACGGCGGAACGTCGGACATTGTTTTTGACTACACTGTCCACGGTCTGCGAATCGGCTTTGAGGAATCCAGTGTCGTCCAGGAGAAGACGCGCGAGGTGTACATTCCCTCAATGCGTTCGGTCCACGCCCGGTATGAGCAGTACCCGGAGCTTCGGGGATACAGTCCCTTGGAGCGTTTCAAGAGGATGCGCGTCGAAGCCGGAGAAATCACGCCCGCCGATCTGGCTTCAGCTCATGCGTTGCGCGACGCGATTGAGGAGTATGACCCGGCGATTCACACACCGCGGCGGCTGGAGGATCTGAGGTCACCCAGAAGAGGGACCCCGATTACAGATTCTGAGGAACAGGCGTTTACCGGACACGGACGCAATGGACAAACCGCACCACTCGCCGCCGATGATGTAAACACGGGAGCCCGGAGGTCCAGTCAACAGACTGCTGCCGAAGTGGAAGATTCCAGGACCGTGGCTGAATCGGAGGAAATTTCGACGTTACGTGCTCGCTTGGAGCGCCTTGAGGCGATGGTGAGCGAGTTGACAAGAACAGAAGAGGGAGGTGCTCGATGAAGCTTCGAACATCACTGACCGTTCTTACGCCGGTACTGTTGTTGGCCACCGCACTGGGCATGTTCGCTGTTGCCAGCGACTACACCCTAACTCGGACCACTGTCGACGGCGGCGGCGTAATGCGCAGCACAGGTGGAGACTTCGAGTTGTCCGGGACCATAGGCCAATTGGACGGCGGTGTCTTGACGGGTGGGGAATTCACGCTTGCGGGGGGCTTCTGGTTCCCCGTGGCACCCGGCGACGTTGACGAAGACGGCGCGGTTGACCTTGTAGACTTCGAAGTCTTCAACAGATGCTTACTTGGGCCTGTTGGCGGGCTTGACACCGGCTGCAACCACCATGACTCGGATGGGAGTGGTCACATCGATCTACGGGATTTTTCTGCGTTTCAATCGTCTTTCACGGGCGGTCCCTGAGACTGGGATCAAACCTGCAACAGTGGAAAGGGCGAAGACATGAACAGATTTTTAAACGTTGGACTTGTATGCGGATGTCTGTTCGTATGGCTGCCATGCGTGGTGTACGCCGAACAGATGGGGACGGCCTTCACCTATCAAGGGCAGCTCAAGAAGACAGGCGTACCCGTCAACGGCACGGCCGACTTCCGATTCACGCTATGGGATGCGGAGAGTGACGGTAGTGACATCAACGATGCTATCGAAGTGGGCGGCGTAAGCATTACAAAAGGGCTTTTCGCTGTCGAACTCGACTTTGAAACCGACATTTACTCGTACGACACCCTTTGGCTTGAAGTCAAAGCACGCCACCCGGCTGGAAGCGGGGACTTTACGACACTCACCCCACGTCAACGTCTGACTCCGGTTCCCTTTGCACTGGCGCTGCCAGGCCTTCACACGCGGCAGAACGCGACAAGCCCCAACGTGATCGCGGGGTGGAACCAGAATGAGGTAACCGGCGGCGTCGTCGGCGCGACGTTATCCGGTGGCGGTTCGCCGTTGATCAGTGGCAATCCGCGGCCGAACCGCGTAACGGACAACTACGGGGTAATCAGCGGCGGCTCCGGGAATCGTGCCGGTGACGGCGACGGCGACTTGAACGATGCCAACCACGCCACAGTTGGCGGAGGTTACGCCAACGACGCTAGCGCCAGCAACAGCACGGTGGCCGACGGCTGGTACAACCGGGCGACGAATGGACGATCGACGGTCGCTGGCGGCTGGAACAACTTGGCCAGCGGCAACGCCGCTACCGTAAGCGGCGGTCGAGACAACAAGGCGGAAGGAACTTCAAGCGTCGTTGGTGGAGGCCACGGAAACGTGGTGGAGAATGGGTACGCAACCATTGGCGGAGGCTGGGCGAACAAGGCCAGTGGTGACTACGCCACAATCGGCGGTGGCGGGCCTTCAAACACGTCGGACACAACCACTGCGAACCGCGTGACGGATGAGTACGGCACGGTGGGTGGTGGCGGCAACAACCGGGCCGGGAACGATGACGCGGATCCGATCAACGCCCGATACACAACGGTCGCAGGGGGTGAGGGAAACATTGCAAGCGATGACCATGCGACGGTAGGTGGTGGGAAAGACAATACAGCCGGCTCCTTGTACAACACGATTGCCGGGGGCTCGGCCAACTCTACAAGTCATGGACGCACAACGATCGGTGGCGGACAAGGCAATCAAGCTGCCGGTGACTCGTCCACGATCGGCGGCGGGCGCGACAACGCGACCGGCGGCATCGCGGCGACCATTCCGGGCGGTTGGCAAAACAGCGCGCTGGGCGACTACAGCTTTGCGACCGGCAGGCGAGCAAAGGCCAACCACAACGGTTCGTTTGTCTGGGCCGACTCGACTGACGCGGACTTCGCGTCCACCGGCAACAACCAGTTTCTGATCCGCGCTTCGGGCGGCGTGGGCATCGGCACCGCGGACCCCAATGAGCAGCTCACCGTCGCCGGCACTGTCGAGTCGACTTCTGGTGGATTCAGGTTCCCGGATGGGACGCTTCAAACGACGGCCGGAAGCGGCTTGGGTCTGACGTTGCCCTACAGTGGATCGTGCCCGTGTGACGATCCGCACCAGGTCGTACCGGCATTCGACGTGACGAATGCGACGCTCGGTATAGCTGTCCGGGGAATGCACGGGCCCAGCACGAACAGCGGGTATCTCGGGGGAGAATATTACGGTGTCTATGGGCATAGCACAGCCGGCTTCAGTAGTCCCCCACCGGTGACCGGCGCGGGTGTCCTTGGCGTAAACACCGGCGGTGGCAACGGCGTGCGTGGCGAGAGCAGCACTGGGACCGGAGTCCGTGGTGAGGGCGCCACCGGAGTGGCAGGTGTAGGGAATTGGGGCGTCGCGGGATTCGGCGACACAAACGGTGTCTATGGATACAGCGAGAATGGGCATGCCGCGTACTTCATGGGCGAAAGCTACTTCTCCGAAGATGTCGGAATTGGGACAGAGACTCCCGGTAGCTTATTGGATGTTCAGGGTGTCGGTACAAGTGCCGGTGGGGCGGCGGGCTATGCTGAGGTTGTGGCCCGATTCAAGAGCACGGGAGGTGACCACTCGGCCGCGTCCATAGATGCTCCGACCGGAAAGGATGCCATTCTCTATTTCGCTGAAGACGGCGACGCCCACTGGGACATCCGCCACGACGCTGACAACTCCGACAGCTTGAACATCCGCTACCAGGGAGGTACAGAAGAAAACTGGAGCGTCTTCCGCATCCTCTCAAACGGCACAACACGCGTGCGTGTCCTGGAAATCGTGGGCGGGGCCGATCTGGCTGAACCCTTTGCGGTAGCGAAGTCGAAAGACGGCTCCGATAAGATCGAGCCGGGGATGGTAGTGGTCATCGACCCGGATCATCCCGGCCAGCTGACGCTCGCAACCGATCCCTACGACCCCAAGGTCGCCGGTGTCATCAGCGGAGCTAAAGGCCTCAAGCCCGGCATGGTCATGAAGGCCGAGGAGTCGTCTCTGGCTAACGGTGATTACCCCGTTGCGCTTACCGGCCGTGTCTGGTGCTGGTGCGAGGCAGGCAATTCGCCAATTCAGCCCGGCGATCTGCTCACGACGAGCAAGACCGCGGGGCACGCAATGAGGGCAACTGACACGAGCCGCGCGAGCGGTGCGATCATCGGTAAGGCCATGACGTCGCTGGATGCGGGTACCGGGCTTGTGCTGGTGCTCGTCTCGCTTCAGTAGTTGCGCCATTGACGGAGGCATGATGATGACACGCTGTATGATATGGCGGTCAAGACGAGGTGCCTTCCCGGCGTCACGAGTGGGCGCCCGCAAGGTGGCGGTATCTCGACTCACAGACCTATGTGTGTTCTTGCTTGCCGCGTCCTTCGTATTCGCGGCTCCAAAAGTGACGTACGGACAGGCGCTCGGGCTCGAATGGCCCACGGGTTGGCCGGACCTTGCCTCGTGGGACCCATCCGTTCCGCTTCCGGGTGAACTGCCCGGCTCATTCAACTGGGATGACCTATTTCCAGCGCCGCGGGCCCGGAACCAAGAAGACTGTGGCAGTTGTTGGGCCCACGCCACCTGCGCCGCGCTCGAGTACCAAATCTTGATCTATGAGCGCCTTAGTGTGAATCTGTCTGAGCAGTGGCTTATCAGCTGCGGCGAAGACGACTGGGATTGCGGCGGTGGTTTCATTGCGTACAACTATTTCCTTCCCGGCGCCACCGAATCCGATCCGTGCGGGGACGACGGCGCCGTTCTCGAATCTAACTTTCCGTACAATGCTTTTAACTCCGCTTGCGATTGTCCATACGACCATCACTATTGGATTGATGGGTGGGGTTACACGGGCACCGTTCCCGGAGTCATGGGGCTCAATGACCAGATCAAGTACCAGGTCTACTATCGTGGACCGGTCGCAGCGGCGATGCGGGCTGGATATCAGGCATTCAAGGATTACGACGGAGGAGTATTTTCAACGTGTGACCTTGGCTTTCCCGACCACATGGTGCTAATCGTCGGATGGGATGATAGTCGCGGTGCCTGGCGCATTCGCAATTCCCATGGGTGTTTCTGGGGTGAGGACGGGTATATGTGGATCACATACGGCTGCTCGTACATCGGGTTCGGCGCCACGTGGTTGGACTATCCTCGGGGCCGAGGCGTCTGGGTCGACTTCGACTACGGAGGGCTGATAAAAGACGGCTCCTTTCACCGCCCCTACAACAGTCTCTCCGACGGTATCGATTCGGTGAATTCCGGCGGCGTGTTGAACATCAAGTCCGGCTCGTACAGTTCGACGATCACTCTCAGCAAGCCGATGACGATCAGGAATTTCAGTGGAACCGTGGTGTTCGGGAGCTGATCGTACAGGTAAGGAGGCGAGACAACCGATGAATGGCCAACGACATGTCGGCGACATCCTTCGCACCGCACTGACCGTTTCGCTGGCTTGTGCTGCCGGTTTGGGCTTCGTCTCCGTTGCCACAGCAGAGCCGGCGGCCGGGCCTCGCCCGGCGGATCCGGCCGCACTGCATCGTCTTCTGGGATCGCTCGAGACCAAGGGGGAGGCGGCGTCAGGATTCGAGACAAAGACTGTATCCCGTTACAAACTCACTTCGGACGGCTACGTTCGCCTGCTTGCTGCGCCCTCAGCGCACGGCTTCCGTCCAACGGCCCATGTGTCCGAAGATCCAGTTGAAACCGCACGGCAATTCCTCACAGAGCACGGGTCTGTATTCGGAGTCAAGAGCAGCGCGGTTGGATTTACATCGAAAAGGAATCGTACACGCAACGGTCGCGATTACATTCACCTGCAGCAGACGTACGCAACTCTTCCTGTCTTCGCGGCGGAGGTTGTCGTTCAGCTCGATTCGGCAGGCAACGTGGTATTCGCTCTCGCGGACGTAGCCCGGGATACGTCGGTGTTGGATCGCCGAGAATTGTCCGTCGAACCCTCGATGACTCCGGAGGAGGCCGCCGAAGCGGCAGTCGAATACGTCACGAATTTATTGGGAGGCGAGGGCCTGCACGCCTCCCAGCCGCGTCTTATGGTGTTCGACAGCAGTGTGGTGGCAGAACCCGGAGACGTGCACGTGGTTTGGGAACTCTCCGTCAGCAGCTACGTGTTTGCGGGAATCAACGAGCACCTCTTGATCGACGCTCATGACGGAAGCGTAGTCCGCCATTACCGGTTGAACCGGGATGCCAGGTACCGAGAGATATACGACGCGAGCAACACTTCCGCCGACCCCGGCGTCTTGTGGCGGGAAGAGGGCGACCCACCGGTCGACATCGCCGACGTCGATCGCGCGTATGAATACCTGGGGGATGTCTGGTGGTTCTACGATGTCTGGTTGGGACGAGATAGCCTCGACGATAACGGAATGGTGGTTAGCGCGACGGTTCGTTATTGCGCCCAAGGCGAACCCTGCCCGTACAACAACGCCTTCTGGCGGCCGGGACTGTTTGCCAATCGTCTTTATTTTGGCCAGGACTACACCGTCCAAGATATCGTAGCGCACGAGTATACCCACGGTGTCACCAGCTTCGAGTCCAACCTCGTCTATGAAAACGAGTCAGGAGCCATCAATGAATTCTTATCTGATGCCTTTGGAGAGTTCGTCGACCAGACAGTCCTGGACCAGGGGACCGACGGGTATGTCAAGGACTGGCTGATCGGAGAAGATCTCCCCGGAGGCGCCGTCAGGAACATGAAGGATCCTCCCAATCCACCGTCTCCCGATGTCATCGATGCCAACTGTAACTTCGATGGGAACCTGCGCCAACCAGATCACAAGGGTAGCCCGTACTGGTATTCGGGCTCGTGCGATCATGGCGGCGTCCACATTAACTGCGGCGTGGGCAACAAGCTCTGCTATCTCCTTACCGACGGAGACAGTTTCAACGGTCAGACGGTGGAAGGGATGGGCATCTCCGACGTTGCCGAGCTGTTCTATGAGGCAAACAGGGACCTGCTGCCCAGCGGTGCTGATTACGTTGACCTCAGCAATGTCCTGCAGCAGACGGCAGTTAACGACTACTGGATCGAGAAAAACCAAAACAACCTTTATCGTGCCCTGAAGGCGGTTGAAATCGCTTCAGGTGCGGATGTTTATGTTGACGGCGCGCATTGGGGCATAGAGCTTGGAACGGAGCTGTCCCCCTACAACACTATCGCCGAGGGATACGATGCCGCATATCCGGGAGACCGACTGCGAATCAAGGCCGGTACCTACAACGAGAATCTCACGTTCCGCAAGATCATGAAGATCACAGCCCGTGACGGAACCGTTGCTATAGGAGGATAGACGAAGTATGCAACTTGATCCACCTGTTTGTGCGGCGGCCAGACTGGTGTTCGGAGTCGGCTTTGTCCTCACTGCAGCGTATCCGAGTTCGGAGGAACCGCCGACGGCCTCGAACGAACCACGGTCCACCCACAAGAAACCGCCCAGCGTCAGCCGAAGCCAGAAGAGGATCCGGCTCATGACGCACATCAGCAGTCGCGCCGGCCACGACAGCGCACCATAGACAATCGTCCTCGCTCCTCCGCCGATTGCACCCGCCGCATGGGCTCCAAGTGCTGCGGCCAGCGTACCTTCCGGAATCAGCGTGTCCGCGTCGACGAATACGAAGATGTCTCCCTTGGCGACTTTGGCCCCTGCGTTTCGCACCGCGGAGATGTGACGCAATTCCACCTCGAGTACGCGCGGACCGAGGATTCTCGCCGTTTCGACCGTGGCGTCCGTGCAGCAGCCGGCAACGATAATAATCTCATACGGCACACCGGCGGCCTTGGCCGAGCGATACAACTGCTCGATGGTGGCGGCGATGAAGTCCTGTTCGTTGTAGGCCGGTATGATAAATGAGATCATCATGAGAATGGTCAGTTGCTGCCATACACGGCCGCATCGGAACTGCTTACCGAATGGTAAGGCAGTGCAAGATGTACATCCTGCGAAGATGTCGAATACGAGGTGCGTGTTACCCGCAGACCGACATTTCCCAGTTATCAAACCTCAATCCGCGATCGTACCCAGGCGAGCCACGCGACTCAACCGCAAAAAACCTATCTCGCCGTGGTTCCTGAAAATGTCATCCAGGCGGAAACGAACACATTGAGTGGTGAGTTGGCGGGGAGATGCATGGCGGACAGTGGCGAGTGGTGCGGAACCTGGAGTGTCTTGGCGCGAAGGTCGCCCGATTCAACTTTCCGACCACAGTTCTGGTCGTCGGTGACATATTCCGACAACTCTGGTTCACGTTTGTGAATGGTGGCGGTGTCTGTTGTCGTCAAGAGTAAGGGAGAAGTATGCTCAAAAGAGAGAAAAGCTATGGGGCCAGGATCTCGGCTCTGGCGCGGACTCATCAATATGCCGGAATCGGGTTGTCGAGCGACGGCTTCCGTGACAAACTATTACAGGATTGGCCGCTGGCCAGTGCTTGCGTTCAGCTATAGTCGATCTACACAACCATCGAGGAGTGCGACCATGGCAGCTAGAACACTATCGTTTCTATTGTCACTCTTGGCGATCTCAACTCCGCCAGTCCAAGCGGAAAACGAGCCCGACCGCGCGGGCGTCCAAATACGGACAACGCTCCACACGGCAAGAGTGTCCGTGCCGATGGACAACTGGGGAGGCCGACCCGTCGTGGAGGCTCGGATCAACGGCAAGGGGCCGTTCAAGTTGCTCATCGACACAGGGACCAGCTTTCCGGTCGTCCTGGATGACATACTTGTCGGCAAACTCAAGCTTCCCGCCACGGGCATCACGCGGCCGCGTGGCGAAGCGGGAGACTTGGATATCGTCGATGTTGGCACCATGACGATCGGCGATGCCGAGTTCTCATCGATCCAAGGGATTCGTTCGACCGGCGTCGGATGTGCCTCCATGACCGGGGAAGGGATCCAGGGCATTCTTGGGTTACCGTTGTTCAAGGGTTGCCTGCTCACCCTCGACTTCCCAGAGCGTCGCGTGAGCTTCGAGTCGGGTGAACTACCGCGGCCGGACGGCGAGACCATTGAGTACTCCGCAGACGAGGAACACGACTATGGTGTGACGGTGACACTCTCGGTTGCTGGCGTGCCCGCCAAAGCGCACCTGGACACTGGTTCTCCAGCTCTTGTCACCATGCTAAACAAGCTTCAGAAGAAGCTTCCCCTGAAAGGTAAGCCACGTGTTGTGGGCATGGCTCGAACGCCTCAGGGTGAAGCAGAAGTCCGATCGGCCGTGCTTGATGGTGTCCTCAAGCTCGGCAAACACAAGTGGGCCAAGCCCCGCATCGACTTCGCGGATCTCGGGCCAATGCTGGATTATGATGTCGGCAACATCGGCTCGCGATTGCTCAAGGACTTCGCCGTCACCGTGGATCAGAAGAACCATCGCGTGAGGTTCCGGCAAGGCGGGAGTGGTGGAGGATAACATAATCCCTGGCGCGATCATGAGAGGAGCCGCACCAGAGCAGACTATGTACCGAAGGAGGATACCATGGTCGGTTGTCAGCCGCGAGACCTGATGGTCTCAGCTTCATCGAGGCTGGCAGGAGAGGCCCGAGGTTTGGTGAGTGGCTTCCGGCAATCGCCGACTGGTTTGGCAAGTATCCGGTGAGAAAGGAAAAGTGATATGCAACCGATCCGCCCTATCCGTGTACGCGTATCATACCTGGTGACCGCACTCCTCTTCTCATCAACCTTCGGTCGTGCCGTTCCGGTTGCCGTCGATTTCAATTCGGACCGCTGGGATTTAGAGAACGCTGAGATCGTGGATCATCTCGGACGCGAATCCGTGGCCGGCGTCGCCCTGCTGGAGGATCTGGAGTTCCCAAGCGGGATCATCGAAGTCGATATTGCTGTCGATGGCAGGCGTTCGTATCCCGGCATCATCTTCCGAGTACAGTCCGAGGACCAGTACGAACGCTTCTACCTCCGTCCGCACCGGGCTGGGCTGTATCCCGACGCGCTTCAGTATGTACCGGTGTTCAGCGGTGTTGCCGGCTGGCAGCTATATCACGGGGAAGGGTTCACCTCTGGCGCAGTCCTCCCGCGCGATCAATGGATTCATGTGAAGATGGAGATCCGTAGTACCCAGGCTCGGGTGTTCTTGGACGATGCCAAGGAGCCCGCGCTGGTCATTCACGAGCTCAAACATGGCATGAGTAAAGGTGCAATCGGTGTGATGGGGCCCAAAGACAGAACGGCCTTCTTCTCGAACTTTCGTTATGAGATTACGAACGAGCTGACGTTTGAGGATCCTCCGCAAGCCGCCAGACCCAGAGGGACACTGGACGCCTGGGATATCTCGAAACCGTTTTCCGCCGACCAAGTCGATCGCACAAGGTACCCGCACTTCTTTACGATCTTTCAGGCCGGCTGGCAGTCGGTCGAAGCAGAAGTCTCGGGTTTGGTCAACATCTCGAAACGTAACTCTTCAGCCGTTTGCAATGTTGGTGTCGGGTAACGGTGGGAGTTGTCCG
>CAZJTP010000125.1:0-13197 GCA_964548955.1 uncultured Phycisphaeraceae bacterium | reverse complement strand
TGTTTAATGAAATCGCTCACGAATGACCCTCAAAAAGGGCAAAAGTCGAGCTTAGAATAGGAGGGATAGCTCGCTCTTGACAGACCGGTTCGACCATCAGCGGATAATGGAGTCTGTCACACGAGTTGCCAACTTGGGTGCCTGTTTATCCGCCTTGTATGCCGACAGAATCGACTGCTGCTCCTCAATGCACTCGCGCAGGAACTTGGCCGCCGACTCTAGTGCATCCCGCGGCGCGGGAAGCGAACCGGCCGACGGTGTCGGCCTCTCGAACACCAGATACCCGTCGTAGAGCAATCCTTTGAGCAACTCGATCTGACGCGCAATCTGCACATCCCCTATGCCCAGCGGCTTGTACTCCAGCAATGCGCCGCGTTCGTCAAACGTGCCGTCGCAGAGGTGAACGAGACCGATCTTGGTCGCCAATCGTGGAATCGAGTTGGTTGCCTGTTCAAGAATGCTCATCGCGTGGCACTGGTTCCAGCAACATCGAACAGCCGGGTGCGATACCGCATCGACAATGAACCACATGTCCGCGCTACCCGCAAAGTCACCGCCGTTCTCCACCAACAGCGTGACGTTGTGTTCAGAGGCCACGGGAACCAGGGCAATCAAGGCCTCCGCGATGCGCGACAAGGCGGTACGTTGGTTATCCACACCCTGCATCTCGCCCGCATGAAGACATACGTTGGGGCAACCGAGCCCGGCCGCCAGTTCGATGGACTCGGTGATCACCGTTTTCTGCCGCTCGACCTCGCTCCGGTCGTACGAAGCCAAATTGGCAGAGGTTCCCAGGCAGACCAGTTCGACGTTGTTATCCGCGAACAGCTTCCGGACACGGTCGGATTGACCCGCCAGCTCCGAGACGAGCGGCAGATGCATCTGCCCATGCAGCCCACACAGCTCCACACCGTCATAGCCCATCGCCGAGGCGTTTGTGACAATCGTCTCCCAATCCCATTCAGGGCATGTAAGCGAACTGAACCCGATTCTCATCATGGAAGTCAACTCCTCGTGCGCCCGTGGAGCAAGCATCGGCTCCGTTCGCCCGATCCGACAGGCGCAAGTCAAGGTTGTGGGAGCGTAGCAGATTCGACTTTCCCGTCAACTTTCGGGATACGCCAAGAGGTTTGCCAGTGTTGTCTTGCCAATCCGTGAACATCATGCCCTGACGCATACCTCGACCAACGGATGCAGGTATACCGGTCCGTTTCTATCACTTGCGCCGAATCATCCTGCGGCGTCGCGTGGAACCGACAGGCCGCTCGTGCGTCTAATCCGAATGAGAAGGCACGTGTTTCTCCTCTCGATCGAACGGCTGGCGGTGTGCCCAGGCCGGAGCGGATCGCAGACAATCTCTTTCTACGGCTCAGGCAACGAGGCTTAAGGACCTTCGTCTACGGGAGGCTTGCATATGGACCACGGAAATCGAACCAAGATCGCATTGGCTGGGGTTGCTTTGCTTGCACTCGGTGCGGGTGCCTATTGGATCGGCTTCGGCAGGTCCGAGGCACCAGCCCCGCCGGCAGAATCAACCGTGGCCCTGGCCCCGGAGCCAACGGATCAACCCGTCGCGGAACCGGCCCCAAAGAAATCCGGCCGCGATCGCCGAGACGCCAGGCCGGTGACGCCGCCGCGGGACAAAGAGCGGAGAATTCGCACGCCCGGATCCGACGACGGAAAGAGGGGGCAACGGCCGAAAACCCGCCCAAGGGGTGATGAGAGAAGGGAAAAGGACATCCCGCCGGCGGGCTAGCGCACCGTTGGTCATGAAGTGAGGGGTGACACGACCAAGCCCGTGGAAGACAGGCGCCGGCATGTTGGACGTTCGCCGGACCGAGAAGCCCTTCTCGGTCCACTTGGCAATGGACGGTATAGTGCGAGAAAGGATTCTCGCACCAGCGATACGGTCGACCTCGTCGACTTGGCCGTGCTGCGACGACTGTTCACCGGACCCTGGAGACCGGCGAATCCCAGCAACCGGCGTCCACTCGACCCACCGGCGTGGCGTAGACCGGAGCAGGGCGAGATTCCAATAAGGTGTGTGTTTAATTCTTTGACTTGGCGGCGTATTGAGCACAAGTGCTTTCGATAATCGTGAGAACCGGCGAGGGTGGTCGTGCGTCTAATCCAGTGGTGAGAAAACGGTCCACCTTGACGCCGTAGCGAAACGAATGGCAGGGTGGACAAGTTGTCCGGGTTGACGGCAGTCCGATCGTTGCCGATACTCTATTAGTACAAGCTGTAACATCGTTTTGAAGCTGCGAGGGAGGTGGCCATCGTGACTCAGCAAAAGAAACAGATTGCCCTACTTGTTGTCTTGGCCGTGGGAGCACTCGGCGCGGGCTCTTATTTCTTCCTGATCCGTGACTCCACCAGCGACGCCGTGAGGCGGCAGATGAAGGATACGCCCGTCAAGCGCCACACACGTGCGAGCACGGACGATGGCAAGGTCGACCGAAAGAAGCGTCGCACACGGGCAACAAAAAGCAAGGTAAAGGTTGCGCCGGAGAGAAAGACACGCGAAGTGCGCAAGACGAAGACGGCTGAGAGGAAAAAGAAAAAACGCAGCAAGGGAAAGAAGGTGAAAAAGCAGGAGCAGAAGCCTGCCGCGTAATGACTTGGTTGTGGTCGACGCATTCTCCGTGATGACACTTGGCGGCGCCCGTTTGTTGAGCGGGCGCCTTTTTTGCGCGCGGTCCGACGCGTTTGAGATAAAGACGACAACCTGCCGCGCTCGTCTGGCCCGTCGACAAACACCGCATACAATGTCCTCAACTCAACGTAGTAGGTCTGCAAACGCTGCATTCAGCCCGCTTGCGCGGGCCGGGCGAGACGATGCAAGAACCCACGAAGGCGATCAGAACGGACGGCCGCACACCGGCGGGCGGTTGCGTGCTTGAAGCTCACGATCTCTGCAAAGAGTACCGGACCAGCGACGAGCCGGTCCATGCACTTCAGAATGTCTGTTTGAGCGTCCAACGGGGTGAATTCATCGCCGTTATGGGCGCAAGCGGGTCCGGCAAGAGTACGCTGCTGCATCTTATAGGCGGCCTCGACATACCGACCTCGGGCTCGATCATCATCGAGGGCAAGAACCTCGGTCGGATCAGCGACCGTGAGCGCACCTTGTTTCGACGTCGCCGGCTCGGCATTGTGTTTCAGGCTTACAACCTGCTGCCGACGCTGTCGGCCATGGAAAACGTCGCCCTGCCCGCCATGCTCGACCGGAGCAATCAGCGCGACATTGAACGAAGGACGCGCGAGGTTCTTCAGCAGGTTGATCTTACCCATCGTTCAACCCATCGTCCGCAGGCGTTGTCCGGCGGAGAGCAGCAACGCGTCGCAATCGCCCGGGCACTGATGAACGATCCGGCATTGGTCCTGGCGGACGAACCGACGGGCAACCTGGACACCCAGCACGGGGCGGCCATCTGGCAGCTTCTGGCCTCGCTTTGCCGCCGGCAAGGTCGGACCATCGTCGCGGTCACACACGAGGCGGACGGGGCTTCGTTCGCGGATCGGGTGGTGGTGCTCAAGGACGGCCTAGTTGCCGGCGAGATTCAACCGAATGGAGAGGATCATGCCTCACTTGTGGCATCTGGCTACCGGGAACTGGTGGGCTAGTCCCGGCCGGACGGTCGCCGCGATCCTATCGGTTGCCCTGGGCGTCGGCGTGGTTGTCATCACCACGAACTTCTATGAGACCGCCCACCGCACGATCACGGATGAGGTGGTCACCCATTGGTTCGGCGCCGCCCATCTGACTGTGCATCCGACAGGCGCTCACTGGGGAACGTTGGACGCGTCGCTGGGCGAAACGATTGCCGGGTTGGACAACGTACGGCACGTGACGGCTCGACTCAGGCGGCGTGTGCGTTTGGTCCGTCCACACGAAGCGGATCAACTGCTCGAATCGGGCTGGTCATGGGTGGATGCGGTTGGCATCAATCCTGAGACCGAGCGTTACTTCCGAACCCTGCCGAACCTTCAAGGCCGCGCGATCCGCGCGGATGAGCGAGGCGTTGGGATCATCGAGAAAGAAACGGCCCATGCGTGGCGGGTCAGTCTCGGCGATCGTGTCGCGCTTGCCTCCTATCAGGGCGGACCGAAGACGAGCCTCACAATCGTCGGTTTGTTCGACAGTCAGCGAGTCGCCGAGTTCCAGCTACCCACGGTGTACGTCCCCCTGGCGGATTTGCAGGAACTGAAAAGCGAGCCGGGTAAGGCCTCAGCCGTCGATATCATGTTGCATGATCCGTCCCCGGATGCGCTCGCTGCGGCCAAGGCGGCCGTCGAGCAATATATCGCCGAGCAACATTTGCCGTATCCCTGTCAGGTGGAATCGGCGGCTGCCAGGCAGCTTCTGCTCGACGAGGCGAAGCGCATCACGCGACTGATTGAGCTTCTCGTCGCGTTCATGGCGATGCTCACATCGTTCTTCATCATTTTGACCACACAAAGCATCAACCTGCACCAGCGCCGTCCACAACTCGGGATCATGCGCTGCGTGGGATTGACGCGAGGACAACTCGCCGCGTTGCTCCTCATCGATTTGATGCTGCTCGGCGTGGTCGGTACGATCCTCGGTATCTTAGGTGGCATCGTGGTGACACACATCATGGCCCGCGCCGCCGCGGATGTGATCATCCGTGTGTATTTGAGCTGGTGGGGCATTGGGCTCGCCGCGGTTTGCGGGATGGCGACCATGCTACTTACCGCACTGTTCTCAATCGTGCAGGTGGGACGTGTGGGCCCCCTGGAGGCTGTTAATCCTCAAGCGCGACCCGCGCGAATGGTTTTTGTTTACCTCGCCGGTGTGCTCGGTACCGCACTTCTTCTGTTGCACCATAGCATGGTCTCGACGACTGATCGGACACGATGGCTTAGCGCGGCGTATATCACGATCGCGACCGGCGCGCTGTACTTCGGATATGCACTGATCGCGCCGGTTTTGGTAACTTTGCTCGGTCGCCCGATATCGCGAGTTATCGGCTGGCTGCTCGGTTTGCGGGCGAGATTGGCGGAGGACCCGTTTGTCCGGGCACCGTGGCGGAGCACCGGGGCGTGCTGGGTCCTGATGGTCGGCCTTTCGCTCATTGTCTTCATCGCCGTGCGCGCCGAGGGTGTGTTGGCGATTTGGGACTTTCCCGCCAGGCTTCCCGAAACATTCGTATGGTCGCCGAAATATGTATCCGGCGAGGTCATTGAACGCGTGCAACGTCTGCCCGGTGTCGGGGCGTGCACGATCACCACGGATGTCGATTGCGAGATTCATAGCACCGGCGAGACCGAGTCGTCGCAGGATTCGCTGGTGGAACGGTTCCTGCGCAAACTGTCCCGGCCCGTGTTCGTAGCCGGTGAGCCCGAGAAACTGCTTGCAATGATGAAGGTGGTCTTCACCGAGGGCGAGCGAGTGGAGGCGTTGGAGAAGATCAAACGGGGTGGATATGTCATCATCCCACCGCAGACGGCGCGGAACAAGAATCTTCACGTTGGTGATCGTGTGACCATTACGATCGACCGCAGATCCGCGGAGTTCGAGGTGGCCGGTATCGTGCAGTCACCCGCGCTTGATCTTGCCGTCACGGCATTCCAGGCCGAGAGCTATATGCAGTTTGCGGCCGCCAGTGCCCTACTTGGGACGCGAGAGGACTTAAAGGATAGATTCGGCCTCGACCTCGTCTCGATGTTCATGTGCGACCTTGATCTTGTGCCCACGGAGCCGCCGGCAGACTTCGATCCTCGAAATCTTCCGGATTACAGAGATGACGCAGCCGTTGCGCACGCTCTGCGCCTTTGGAGCGACAGTCTTCCGAACGAGCGAGAGGCGTTTGAACGGATCGGTTCGACGCCGTCGACGTGGCTGGGCGCTGTGAAGGAACACGCAGCGCCAAACGAAATCCAATCGGACCTGCAGCGGTTCGCCAGGACCATTCGATGGCTCCGCCGGAGCTCGGGTACGAAACACCGGACGCGCGAAGAGAACTGGGAAGTCCTTCGAGAACGCCTGGTGCTCTTGAAGATGGCGCAGGAGATGGATCGACCGGACGCAATCATCGGCTCGATTCGCCGGCTCAAACAGGAGGTGGACGCGCACTTGAAGCGGGCAATTGTCCTTATAACGTGGCTGCCGTCGATCATCCTCGTGGTGGCCGCCGTCGGTATCGGCAATCTGATGATGGTCAGTGTGCATATGCGATCTCGTGAAATTGCCGTGCTGCGAGCGGTGGGTGCCCAGAAGTCCCAGATCGTTCGACTGGTGCTGGCCGAGGCAATCACGCTCGGCCTGCTCGGAAGCGTCATAGGTGTGGCACTCGGGTTTCACTCGGCCTACAGCGACAACCGCGTCGCCAAGACCTTGATCGAGGTCAGTCTGGAATTCATCGCGCCTGTCGGGACGATCGCGCTGAGTGTGGCATTGACCGTAACCGTTTGCCTGCTCGCCGGCATCTTCCCCGCCCGCCGCGCCGCCCGCAGCAACGTGATCGCAGCCATGCAGACATTGTAGACGTGCCGAGCTGTCAGTGGTTCGCAATTGGCGGATCCGCCGACGATGCTCCCGAAAACGCACGGGCAGGTACTGGCAGCAGGCTGCCAGTGGCACACAGACGTCCCATTCCAGTTTATGCATTTACCCACCGATGATTCGCATCGGGTGTGCCCCGCTTGAACCGACGCTACAATGCTCTCCGCATGGACATGGTCGTTGCCGACAATCTGGTCAAGGTGTTTCCGACGCCCAATGGGAAGGAGAAGCGGGCCGTCGACGGGCTGAGCTTCGTCGTCCGCGAGGGGCGAATCTACGGCCTGCTGGGGCCCAATGGAGCGGGCAAGACGACTACGCTGCGGATGCTCAGTGGACTGATGGCCCCGACGAGCGGATCGGCCGAACTGGGCGGGTACGATGTGGCCACACAACCCAACGAGGTGAAACGGGTCCTCGGCTTTTTGACCGCGAACACCGGTCTGTACCAACGTCTGACAGCTCGCGAGTTGCTGATCTATTTCGCTCAGCTTCATCGAATGGACCACGATGAAGCGTCCGCCCGGGCCGACGAGCTGATCGAATGGCTTGGTATCGGTGATTTCGCCGGCCATCGGTGCGGTGCGTTGTCGACCGGTCAAAAGCAGCGGGTCAACATCGCCCGGGCCTTGGTGGCTGATCCGCCGATTCTGGTGATGGATGAGCCGACGCTCGGGCTCGACGTGCTGAGCAACCGCATCATCCTTGAGTACATCAAGCGGGAGCGCGACGGGGGCAAGACGATCATCCTCTCGACGCACTATCTCGACGAGGCAGAGGATATGTGCGACCGGATCGGCCTGCTCCACGACGGAAAGCTCGTCGCGGAGGGAGATCTTGACAGTCTCCGGTCCCTCGCGGGCGAGGACCGCCTCAGCAACATCTTCCTCAAGCTCATCCGCGCGGACGAGAAGGTGGAGGCCATCGTCCGATGAGCTTTCACCGTCGCATACGCACGATCTACGGCAAGGAGCTTATCGACATCCTGCGGGACCGGCGGACACTGATCGCCATGATCGTCGTGCCGATCGTGCTCTATCCGCTTCTGATGCTCGGTTCGATCCAGGCCGTCAGCTACCAGGTGGAGTCGATGGGAGAGGAGCGGCTCATCATCGGCATCCTTGGTGAACCTCAAGCAGCCACGCTCCAACGGCTCATTGAAACCGACGCCCGCAACATACAACGCGAGAAGAACGCCCTTGATCCGCAGTCCAAGGAGGCGAATGAGCTTCCCGAGCCGCTGGATCATTTTCATTTGTGTCCCTTCGAGAGGCGGGAGCCGTTGGAAGAGGCCGTGCGCAACCGGATGATCCAGGTCGGCGTAATATTCGCAAGCGAGATTCTCACCGATCAAATCGACAGAACCAACGCTTTTGAGTTCCTTTACGATTACGAGGACGTCCGCAGTTCCTTTGCAGTGAGGCGGCTGCAGGATATGATCGATCGGACCGCCGAGCGTATGAAGCAAGCGAGGAAGAAGCGCTTTGACCTGCCGGCAGAGTTCGATAAGCCGTTCGAGTTGACGGTCACCGACCTGTCTACGCGATCGTCGGTCATCGGACAGATCCTACCTCTGATTCTCATACTCATGACGATTACAGGTGCGATCTATCCGGCCATCGACCTAACAGCCGGGGAGCGCGAACGCGGGACGCTGGAATCGCTGATGGTCTCTCCCGTTCCGGTCATTGATCTGATCGTCGGCAAGTTTCTGGTTGTGACAACGGTGGCAATCATGGGGGCGGCGTTGAACCTTGCCAGCGTCAGCGCCACAGTCTATTTCGGCGGGTTCGACAAGGTGATTTCCAGCACCGGCGGCGGGATACCCATTGCCAAAATAGTATTCATTCTGCTGTGCCTGATCCCGTTTGCCGTTTTGATGTCCGCCATCATGATCGCGGTTTGCAGTTTCGCGCGGACGTTCAAGGAGGCGCAGAATTACGTAACTCCGGTGATTCTGGCCGTCCTGATCCCCGGTGGCATAGCCGCCCTACCGGCGACAAGGCTCGATGGCATCATGCTGGTGATGCCGGTGGGCAACATGGTTCTGTTGGCGAGAGAGTTCTTGCTGGGGGCCGCGATCTCGCCGTGGCACATTGTGATGGTTCTGCTTTCGACGACACTGTACGCAGGCGCCGCGGTGGCTGTCGCCGCCAACATCTTCGGGAAGGAATCGGTGGTGTTCGCCGACGCCGGTTCGCTCAAAAGCAGCCTCTCGCGGAGGCTGATCAAACCGTCAGCGAAGCCGACCATCTCGATGGGTCTGCTGGTCGTGGCCGTCTTGTTTCCGACGTGGTTTTTCGTGCAGGCTGCGTTTTCACCCGGCCCCGACGAAGATGCGATTGGTTTGCTGTATGCCACCGGCTGGTTGATGCCGATCCTGTTCCTGATTCTACCGATCGTCATTCTGGCGTACTGGAAAGTCGACATCCAAAACACGCTGTGCGTTCGAATGCCGTCGCTGCGTCACCTTGCCGCGGCCGTCCTGATCGGTATCTCCGCGTGGGTGCCGGCCCACGAGATAAATGTGCTGCAGCAGTCGTTGCTCGGTGTTCCCCAGAGTGTTGTCGAAAATGCAGAAATCCTGGGCGAAACACTCGGTGCGCTTCCCGTCGGCGCTGTGTTCGTATTGGTAGCTCTGGTCCCCGCGGTATGTGAGGAGCTGCTGTTTCGTGGCTTTCTTCTCAGCGGTCTCGGTTCATCGGCGCGGAAGTGGACGGCCATTCTCGTCTCAGCCGCCGTGTTCGGTGTGTTTCACTTCTTCCTGTTCAAGCTTCCCGTGACAATCGGGCTGGGTGTTCTGCTCGGCTATCTTTGCTGGCAGTCTCGGTCCATTCTGCCGGCGATTGTCGCGCACTTCCTGCATAACGCGATAGGAGCGTTCGGTGCGATCAACCCCGATTGGTATGAGTGGATCGGCGTGTCCACTGACACGGACTGGGTGCACCTGCCGATACACATTCTCATCCCGGGCGGGATCGTGTTCCTGCTCGCTCTGCTGATCACCGCCCGGCCGTCAATACCGACAATCAAACAGGCTGTTCCTGCACCTGCCGGTGGATTGTAAAGCCCCGCAGGCTGGTTCCGGGTGCCCCGTCCTTTGCGAAGCAAAGGGCAGGGGACGGACAGGCTGCACAAATTCACTGGGGCGAAAATTTCGCTGTGACGAGAATCCTTTCTCGTCCCGGCCATGCACTTCGGGCAAGTAGGTGACGTAGTTGTGTCACCAGACCTTATGTGTAGTAGTCCTCAGCCTGATGGGCTGAACGAGAGTAGCCGTAAGCACCGTCCACGGATTCCTTTAGTTGGGGCGTAGGGCAGCTGATTCACCTGCCGTCATCATTCTGACATCAAGCCTTCATTGATCCCAACGCCGGCCTCCGTGCATGATGAAGAAGTATGGCCCCACCTATGTACCTTGCTGACACGCCGGGGCACCGGACCGGCCAGATGCGTATGCTGTCCCCCGCATGCATGCTTTCGAGGCATTGTCATTTCCTGGTTACACGTGTTTGCGAGCTGGTCCTTACTGCCCTTGACATTGGAGGTCCATACGATTAGATCCCCGATAATGTCAGGCACCCGCGACGTCTCCCGGGTCATTGATGCCCAGGTCGCACGAGCCGGGGCGCCGGCCGCTTGGCAGTAACATGCTTGAATAGACCAGAGCTCTCGTCGCTATTGGCACGATGACAGTGTACCCAAGACTGTCGCGCATTGAGGGACAGTAAAGGATGGAGAAGTGTCTTCGCTCAACCTTGTTCTGGTTCGGCCTCTCGTGTCTCATTGGCTTTACGACAAGCTGCACGGCACCGCTGGTCCTTGACCTTGGTGGGGGCGTAACGATGGAGCTGATTCGCATCCCCGCCGGGGAGTTCCGGATGGGATCACCCGGTTCGGAGCCGCTCCGACATGATGACGAGGGCCCGGTGCACACCGTGCATATCTCCCACCCGTTCTACATAGGGAAGTATGAGGTGACTCAAGTGCAGTGGCAGGCTGTAATGGGAACAACTGTGCGGCAGCAGCGTGATAGTGCCGACAGGGAAGGATCGCTGTGGGGTGAGGGAGCAGATCAGCCGATCTACTATGTCTCCTGGCAAGACGCATGTGAGTTCTGCCGGAGAGTGACCAAGAAGACCGGCGTCCCCATACGCCTGCCTAGCGAAGCTGAGTGGGAGTACGCCTGCCGGGCGGGTACGACAACTGCGTATCCCTGGGGCGCATCCATGGGTACCTCTGGAACTGTCGCCAACGTGGCTGATCGGCGCGCCAAGCAAGACCACCCTGAATGGACGGCGGCAGACTTTGACGATGGCTACCCAACGACGGCCCCAGTGGGAAAGCACCGCGCCAATGCGTTTGGCCTGTACGATATGATTGGCAACGTCTGGGAGTGGTGCGAAGACGCGTGGCATGAGAACTACCAGAATGCACCATCTGATGGCAGCGCCTGGGTGACAGGCAGCGAGCAGGGCAAGCGTCTTCTTCGCGGCTGCTCCTGGTGCTTCAAACCTGGGTACTGCCGCTCCGCCTTTCGCCACTGGAACACGTCCGGCTACCGCCGCTGCGACTACGGATTCCGCGTCGCGACTGGCTCTTAACCCTTTGCTCTCCCGGCTACGACAGGAGGTTCACCTGCCTCACCGTTGAAGCGCGCGTGTGCCCACCCTTTGCAGAGCCCAGGTCGTAGATTCCGATTTATCATGGGTGGGGGACGGGCCAGGGAGGTCCCACCCGGCTCGACGTACGTTGCTACGTCGAGTCAGGCTGTTCAACGTTGTCGCGGGCGCGCACCGATCGTTCAGTGACTTTGCTCAACAGAAACGTCTGCGATCCGACGCCGAAGGCGAACAAGGCAATGGACAGGACAATCCTAGCGGCCCACGTGAACCGACGCTGCAGCGGTTGCAGCGTTCGATTAACATCGGCAATCTCACCCTTTTTCAGCTCGCCGCTGGTCAGAACCCACCGGACATATCCGAGTGTGTCGCCCGGCGGATAACGCTCGCGCAAAAACCTGCGAATGTCGTCAGCGACGGCTGTGCGATACGCTTCAATCGTGCGGTCACCGATGCTGCGGGTCTCGTTGCCGGCCTTGACAGCCATGTCCGAGGGAAAATCCCGGCTTTCCTTTACGACAGATGTCACCCATCCGACACCCACTACGAGCGTCGTACCGACAACAAGAGCGAACCGCCCGTACGGGCGACGCGGCGACGCGATCCGGTGTATTGCGGCGCCGATGACCAGGCCGAACAGCGCAAAGAAGAAAAGCCCTATGAAAAACGGCAAGAGCGCCGCATACGACAAGAGCCACGCAAACGGCAGCGACACAACAACGCCGACCGCCACCGCCAGCCACCATCGCCACGTCGATCCCGCTTGCTGCGAGTTTTGCGCCGTCTCTCCGGCGGCGTCGGCCGGTGCACCCTCTTCCATCGCCATTGGGATTTTAACCGTCTTGGGTGCTGTCACCGGATCACCGTCGGGCGGAACCTGTTGATCGGTGACGCGATCGGCGGCACCCATCGCGGGCGTTGAATTACTGCTCGTCGTACCCGGCACGTCCCTATCCTTCCCGGTGTGCTGTGTGCCACTAGCAGCTCGCTGCCAGTGCTGTCCCTCGGGAAAACATGGGCAGGCAAGTCAGGGTCCGTGACACTTTCCGCGGCATGCGCACGGTCAATCAGAGCCGCGACCGTAAGGGAGCGAACAATCCTCTGCCGCACCGTGCGCGTTTCCGATCCGGATCGGCGATTCCAGTAGGTGTTTCGTACCTCCGCCGATTCTGTCACGGACCCGGCAAGTCACCCGTGGCATCCAAGTGGTCCCTCGACGCCGCTGCACAGAAAACGAGAATACTCTATCTTGGTCCAATAGGATCGGATTCGCAACGGGTGTACGCTTGGCGCGTCTGGGAAGGGATGAGCGTCAACTTAAGGAGCAAACGCGGATTCGGCGTGCTTCCGCGGCGCAAACGGCGCTCGGATCGCTGATCCGAGCCCCAAGCGCCAGCGCGGGGTATGGATTGGTCACTCGCTCACGACCCGTCGCTCGCGCTTGGGCTCGTTTCAACGCTCCACCCACTGACCTGATGCTCATCCTTCAGCGTTTTCCCGGATACAGAGCGTTGATTCTTGCGGGATCGCCCGGTACCATAGGAATGAGGATCGTATGCGGGCGGGTCTAAAGACTCGTCTGAGATGATGAAAGACATTTCGAAGGGGGTGCCGCATGACGACACGGATGCATCGATGCCGCCTTTTGATCGCCGCGATCCCAGGCCTCTTGATCGCGACGGCATTTGCTGATGGGCCTACCTTCTCGCTCAAGGCCGTCGAGATCAACGGCCAGCCAATCGAGCCGACGAACAACGTCGAAGTCGACCCTGGAGACATCATCGTCGTTGAAATCTACGGTTCTGGGTGGTCCTCCGAGGGTCAGTCACTGAAATCTTGGCAGTTAGAGCTGGATAGCTCCGGATATTCCAATGATTGCCCCGGCGTCATCAAGCCGCTCGGTTGGGAGCCGTTTCTTCCGTTTCCTTGCGACTCGGACGACGATTGCCCACCAATGTATCCAAAATGCTTAGCAGGCATCTGTGTCGGCACGAACCACGATCCGCGGCAAGGTGCTTTTATAGACAGCTACCGGTCTGACTACATCTT
>CAZJTP010000124.1:0-13215 GCA_964548955.1 uncultured Phycisphaeraceae bacterium | reverse complement strand
CGACAAGGAGCGCAAGAGGCGCGGGCAGGGCAATCCGTAGCACCGTTGGGAGTAATTCGCTGATGAAGAATCTTGGGACGATCGTGTCCGCGGTGATTCTCGCCCTCGTGCTCTTGCTGTACATGTGCACGTTCCAGGTGCGGTTCACCGAGGTTGCGATCGTAAAGACGTGGGGAAAACCGGCCAGGGAAGCGATTACGCAACCGCGGCTTTACGTCAAATGGCCCAGGCCGATTCAGACTGTGGTGGTTTATGACAAGCGGGTCCGGGTAATGGAGGATCGGACCGAGGAGACCCGAACGGTCGACGGTAAGAATCTGCTGCTAACGACGTTTACACTTTGGAAGATCAAAGACCCATCGACGTTCCACGAGAACTTCCCAGGCGGCGTTGAGGACGGAGAGAAGAAGCTGCGGACCACGGTGATCACAGCGAAGCACGCCGTGACCGGAAGGCGCGAGTTTAGCGATTTCGTGTCCACCGATCCGAGCCAGCGCAAGATTCGTGAGATCGAGCTGGATATGAAGGATGTAGTCGCCCAGGACGCAATCGCACAATGGGGTATTGAGGTGGTCGATTTCGGCATCAAGAAACTCGGGCTACCGCAATCGGTCACCACGGCGATTTTCGAGAGCATGAAGTCCCACGAGCAGGCCAAGGCCGAACGGTACGCCGCTGAGGGGGAGGCGACTGCCGCTAAGATCCTCGCGGACGCTCGGGCGATGAAGACGCGCATCACGTCGGAGGCGATACGCAAGGCCAGCGAGATCGAGACCGAGGCGGAGATGATCGTCAGTGAGTACTACAAGGAGTTCCAGGAACATTCGGAACTGCGTATATTCCTCGATACGCTGCGCACAGTGCGTGAAGCGTTGAGGACTCGCACGACGCTGGTCTTGACGGACGAGCAGTTCCCCTGGAACATTTTCGATGAGGAAGCACGTCGGGCCGTGCCGTCAAGCGGCGGCAAGCTGAACGGCAGCGCCGTCACGGTCCCCATCCCCGGCATTGAGCCGGCCACAACGCCCACGGGCAATCCCGAATAGACGACCATGGACCACGATCAAGACCAGGACCAGCACGCTCATCGCAACCTCGAGGTGGTCGACAATCCCCCGGATGCGGCGGGGGAGTCCCTGACCGATGCCCTGCGATCCAGTTTTCGCGTTCTCAAGTGGATCATGGCGATCCTCGTGGTGCTGTACGTCTTTTCTAATGTTCGTCGCATCGACACGCACGAGCAGGCATTGGTGCTGCGTCTGGGTCGTCTGCTCCCCGGTGTGCATGAGGCGGGTCTTGTGTGGGCCTTCCCTTTCCCCATCGATGAGATCGTTCCGCTGCCCACCAAGCGGAGCAATCGCCTGCCGGTCGAGAGCCACACGTTCCACCGCCGCGAGGATGAGAAGACCAAGCCGCTGTCGTTCATCTCGCGCGGTCCTTCCAGCGGTCTGCATCCCACGCTGGACGGGGCGCTGCTAACCACCGACGCCGGTCTAGTGCACACGCAGTGGAACGTAACGTACAAGTTCAATGATGTGGCCGGCTATGTAACCCGGATTAGTGGTGACAAGGTGGAGTCAGCGGAGGAGCTGATTCGCACGATCGTCGAGACTGTGGGAATCCAGCTCGCCACGGAGTTGACGGCCGAGGAGTTCATCCGCACGCGCGTCGACTACGTGCAGCAGGAGATGCGTCGGCGGATCAACGAACGGCTGGCTGTCGTCGGCAGTGGGCTGGATGTGACGCTCGTCGAGATGTACGAGCCGACGCCGCCCATTCAGGTTCGCAGGGCGTTTGACTCGACGCAGCAGGCCGAAAACTACAAACAGCAGAGGATTCGCGCAGCCGAGCAGGAGCGGACGAAGATGCTGAGCGAGGCGGCCGGGGCGTCCTACCCGCGGTTGATCCGTCTGCTGGAGGCGATGGACCGCGGCGGAACCGACGAAGAGACGATCGAAAAGCAGCGGGCCGAGCTGGATCGGATGCTGCTGGAGGAAATCGAGGGAACTGCGGGTCGGCGGATCAAACGCGCTGGTTCATACCATGCGGTGGTGGTCTCGCGCATGGAAACCGACATCGAGCGGTATCGGACCTTGTTGCCCGAGTACGAGCGGGACCCGTTCATGCTGCTAACCCGATTGTGGGAGGAGACGAAGCAGCAGATCTTCGAGAGCCCCGGTGTTACCAAGCTCTTTCGCCCCAAAGGGTTGCGGGAATTTCGCCTCAGGATTCCGCTCGATCCCGAGCAGTCGCGCATGGAAGAGTCCCGACGGCTCCAGGAGCAGGAGTTCGACGGGAATAAGGTGCGCCGCACCGAACGGTTGGTTCCTCTTGGTCCGGAGTATGACTAGTACTCGGTCGCACCCAAAACTGTGGGTTGCCGATCAGGCCTGCAAAACAGAGCCACGACCGTTAGGGAGTGGAGATGCGCCGTGCGGTGTCCCGGTGGGTGACCGCTTCCTGACGGGCGCGGTTTGGATAACCCACAAAAACAGGGGTGACGGAGCACTAGGGCATGCAGGCCGGTCCGGGATTCGACCGGACGGCGATCGTCTGGGTATTGAGCATTCGGTGAGTGACGCTTATGGCTGAGCGAACGCTGCCCGTCGTGCAGACGGCAGGTTTGTGCAAGACCTTCAAGGATTTCTGGCGCCGACCGTGCGTTGAGGCGGTCAAGGACCTTGATCTGACGATCAAGCCGGGGGAGGTGTTCGGCCTGCTTGGTCCGAACGGCTCCGGCAAGACGACGGCGATTCAGATGCTGCTCGGGTTGCTGTACCCCACGAAGGGCCGCATCTCGGTGTTCGGTAAGCCGCCGACGGATGTTTCCGTCAAGGCGCGCATCGGCTTTATGCCGGAAGAGTCTTATCTCTATCGGTTTCTCGTTGCGCACGAGACACTGGATTACTACGGTCGTCTATTCCACCTGCCCAAACGAATCCGAGACGATCGCGGCAACCGCCTACTCGAAATGGTGGGCTTGCAGCACGAGGCGAAGCGGCGCGTCGGAGAATACAGCAAGGGGATGGCGCGGCGCATCGGGCTTGCCCAGGCGTTGATCAACGACCCGGAGTTTCTCATCCTTGACGAGCCGACCTCCGGTCTGGATCCCATCGGTGCCCGCCAGATCAAGGACGTGATCCGCGAGCTTGGACGCAAGGGCAAGACGATTCTGCTGTCCAGCCACATTCTGTCCGATGTCGAGGACGTGTGCGACCAAGTCACGATTCTCTACGGTGGTCAGCAGCGTGCAGCCGGTGACATCGGCGACCTGCTTCGCAAGAGGGATACAACGCAGATCACCACGCCGGCTCTGTCCGAGCGAACGATGCAGCAGATTCGCGACCTGATCATGCGGTTGGAGAAGAAGGATATACTGGATGTGTCAAACCCGCGGGTTCGCCTCGAGGACTTCTTTCTGGAGATCGTTCAAGAAGCTCAGGCCGCCAACATCCGCACTTCGGGCGCTCGCGGCGCGGGTAAGATACCGGACTTCTTGCAGAAGCCGACGGAATCCACAACGCAGCAGGTGGTCGCGTCGCTGGTCAGCGCAGCGTCACGAAAGGCCGAGCCGTTGCCGACCGACGTGCCTCCACCGTTGAAACCGAAGGCGGAGCCCTCGCGCGAGATCATCGAACAACTTCTCGGCGGCGAACCGGAAAAGACCAGGCCCGAGCCGTCGAAGGCAAAGACCGAAGCGGTTAAGCCGGATCGGCCCAAGCGCCTGCGCAAGACACTCAGCGCCGACGCCGGCGTGATCGATGAGTTGCTCGGTCATGCGGGGAAAAATCCCGCGGACGACAGCGAGGACAAGGTGTGAGCACGACGTGGGCCATCGCTCGCCACATGATCGCCGAAGGCATCCGGATGAAGCTCGCCCTGGTTTTTTTGGGGCTGATCGGGCTGGTCGTCTTGGGTCTTCCGTTTTCGATTTCGGGTGACAGCTCACTGACGGGTGCGGTTCAGAGTTTCATGTCGTACGGTCTCAGCGCGACCGGCGTGCTGCTGGGGTTACTGACGGTTTTTTTGTCGCGGTCCCTGGCCAACGAACTGGTCCGGCGCCAGATCCTGTTGGTGATGACCAAGCCGGTTCCAAGATGGCAATACATCCTCGGCAAATGGTTGGGGATGACAGTTCTCAACGCTGTTCTTCTGACTGGTGTGGGTCTGACCATCTATGGGATGGTGCACTATATCAAGTACACGCATCCGCCGATCGATGACCGGTATGATGAGGCTTCGCTGAATAGCGAAGTGCTGGTTGCGCGGCACGCGCTGAAATGCAGGCTGCCCGACTTTGTCAGGCCGGCCGAACTGGAATTGGAACGCAACATCGAGGAGGGACTCTACGATAACGTACTCGTCTTCAATCGGACCGAGGAAGAGGCCCGGCTCGCGAAGAAGTACGAGGCGAAGTGGCGGGTCGTCGGGCCGGGTGAGACGCGCGTCTTCGAGTTCGCAAACGTGCTGTGCAACCGCTCGCGCGACAAAAGAGTTCAGATCAGTTACAAGACGGAAGTATCGCAGTACCCACAAGACGAGATATTTCGGGCACTGTGGCAGGTCGGTGATCCGATGAAGGGAACGCCGGTCTACTCGATTCCGGTCCGGCACGTGGTCGGGCGATACCATACGGTGGACGTTCCGGCCAACGCCGTAGCGCCGGACCACACGCTGACCGCCTATTTCCGTAATGAAAACCCCTTCCGGGGAGAACCCCAGTACAACAACGTGATCGAGTTTCGCAAGTCGAACGAGGTGGAGGTTTTGTTCGTTGTCGGTTCGTTTGAGTGGAACTTCGTCCGGTTGCTCGTTTTGATGCTGTGCAAGCTGGTGTTTCTGGCGGCGGTGGCCCTTCTTATGACCACGGTGTTTTCGTTTCCAGTCGCCTGCCTCGTGTCGTTTACGGTGTATGTGCTGGCCGGCGCGCAATCGTTTATCGTGGGTGCGTTGGATTTCAGCTCCGACGATTTTGCAACAATGTTCACATCGTTGAAGGACTTTTTCGTCCAACTGCTGATCCACATCTACACGATGCTCCAGTGGGTTATTCCCAACTTCGCACGGTATGACGCCGTGGAGTCATTCGTCAATGGTCGTAACGTGAGTCTGGTATGGGTGCTTCAGGCGGTTTTTTGGCTCGTGCTGGTGAAGACCGCGATCGTGCTGGGATTGGCGATACTGCTCTTCCACCGACGCGAGGTGGCGGAGATTTCCGTCTGACCGTATGAAACGTGCCGGTCGAGGATCGGGTCTGCGATGTCGCAAGCACTGAATTATAAGCTTCCTGAACATCTGGCTGCACGGCGTAGCGCGAAACGAGGTGAGTGGACGATTCAAGTCGTCGCCGCGTCGCTGGCCGTGCTGTGTTTCGCCGGCGCCGGGCTGTTCATCGGCCCGGTCAATGTGGCCCGTCAGGAGCATCAACTGGTGATTGATCCGGACACGATCAAGGGATTGCCGCCGGACCTGGCGCTGTTGGGCAAACTCGGTACGTTCCGGGCGCTGGCAATCGACTGGGCGTCGATCCGGGCGGAACGCCTCAAGGAGGAGGGAAAGACGTACGAGGCGCTGCAGCTTCATGAGACGGTCTGCGCGTTGGCGCCGCGGTTTCCGAATGTCTGGGTCAACGCGGCGTGGAACATGGCCTACAACATTTCGGTAATGCAGTATTCACCCGAAGCGCGGTGGCAGTGGGTCCGAAACGGAATCGAGATTCTCCGTGACAAGGGTATGCAGTACAACCCCAAGGCCGTCGCGCTCTATAAGGAGCTTGCGTGGATCTACTGGCACAAGATCGGGGATTTCCTCGACGACGAGCACCTCAACTACAAGCGGGCCTTGGCCGTGGAGATGGAGCGCGTGCTCGGGGCGCCTCCGATCGCGCTGACGGACGAGGAATACTTCGACTGGTTCCGTCGGATCGTCGATGCACCACGCGACCTTGACCGGTTTCTCACGAACGACAAAGACGTGGCAGCGTTGGTCTCCCGTTTGCGCGGTGCGGAGCTTGGGCCCGATGAGTCGCTGCTGGAGTTCGTGGCGAGGCACATCCGGCCCGAGCTGCAGGTATCGCGGTTGCTCAAGGGCGGTCCGAGTCAGGACCCGCTGACCGCCGCCCGCCTGGAGCTGCTGACTGATCCGGAGGTGGTCGGGCCGGTCGAACGCCTGCTTGCCGTCGTCCGGTCGAAGGTGCTTCGCGAGCGACACCACTTTGACCTCGACTGGATGTATTCGCTGATGGTCGAGAAGTACGGGCCGCTCGACTGGCGTAATGCGTTCTCGCATTCGCTCTACTGGTCGAGTCTGGGTAACGAATTGAGTCGCGAGCACGAGAACATCGACGTGTTCGACCAGCGCAACAACGCTCGGTTCGTGTTCTTCTCGCTGCAAAATCTGATCATGAAGGGCAGGATCACTCTGTGGCCCGATTTTGACGATCCCTTCTCATCTTACATCGAGCTTACGCCGGATACGCGTTACATACCATATCTGTACCACACGTATCTTCGCCTTGGGAAAGAGCACTTCGGCGACGACCCGGACTTCAAGGAGGGCACGCCGGGTCGCATCTATATGACAGGTTTCGTCACCGCCATGCACAACTGGATCGAGCTGCTCTATCTGGAAGGCGGCAAGGAGAACCTCGAGTTCGCGGAGAACTTCTACGCCTATCTACGCAAGAACAACCCACACCCGGACGGTTCCACCCAGGAAAGGTACATGGTGACTCTCGACCAGTTCATGATGGGGGATCTGCTCAACCGTCTCCAGACCTACAAGGCCGCCAGTGCGTTTATTCGCGGTTTCATTCAGCGTGGTCTCAAGCAGTTCGCGCTGGGATTGACGGGCGCGGGTGTGACGTCGCTGGTTCGCGCCAGACAATCCTATGACTACTGGATGATCGACACGGAGGTGGACATCAACGAACGTCGTATGATGCAGGAGTTCCCAATCATTGTTCGCGACGAAATCGAGACGTATGTGAAGCATCCGAGGATTGCCCCGCTGTACAAGGCTCGGCTTTGGAAGCATCTGCCTCTTTGGCAGCGTCAAATGACGTACGACCATCTCCACGCCTACTTCGAGCGGTTGTGCGAGGTGCTCGATCCACCCTGGGACGTGACGTTGGCATTTACTGAGCCGCCGGGGATGGATGACGCTCGCCGAAAGGAGCCTGACTATCGCGGCGCTCCCAGACGTGAAGACGTGAAGCAGGGTGAACTGTTCAGACCGTAGTGGCGTTCTGTTGTAGACTGCGCGGGTAAGAGCCGTCCGATGTCGATGAACGGGAGACTGTCACATAACCGGTTCTGGTGGGTGAGCCTGGTGATCATAAGCCCGCAGCCGTGGACTTGTCATGCGCTCAATGCCGCCGGGTGGCGATGCGGAGCAGCAGGGTGAGACGCTCACAAATGAAGTCGCGGAACACCTGTCCGTTCAGGCCTCTCAACCTCAACATGGGCCCGCTGACGAGCTCGCCCTGCACGTTCGGGGCGTAGCGAGTCTCGTGAAATGCGATGGCCTCGGTGGTAACCGTGCCGAGAAGATGTGTGCGGTACTCGCCGAAGCCGAACTCGAACCTGATTTCGCGGCCGCCTTCCAGGAAGTTGGAAGCATCCATTTGCATCGAGACGCTGGATTTCGCGTACTTCTCGACCAGTTCCACGAAGGTTGGAACGAGCTCGTTAATGGTCAGCTCCCGCAAGGTGTGAATCGCATCCGGCGTCAGCTCACCGTCCACGCCTGCCTGTTGCTGACGTTCCTTGAGGGTTTCGATCAAGGCGTCCAACTCCTCCTCCGAGCTGCGCTCGGTCCGTTTGGTCGGAGGTTGCAGCCGGCTGACGAGTTCCCGGTAGCCTATTGGTGAGTGCGACTTCGTCAAAGCTGGCTCCCTGTGCCCGGTGGCGCCCACGTCACTAATGGACCGGATCGAGGGTGCCGCCTAAAAGCAAGAGCAGCGTACACCTGTTGCTGATTGCAACAATTACATCAGGACTACACTACGACATGTCGGCGCGCCGGCGGCGGTGCTTGAGTGCGCCTCCCGGACAATGTGATCCGCGCTTCTTCGGAGGCGTTTCGGAATGTGACAGACCAGCGCAGGGGTTTCGCGTCCGATAGCGTACCAGGCTCGATCGGGCGGTGCAGGAATTGACAAGGTCTCGGCCTGTCGATATGATTACATATTAGCAAGTGGTTTTCTCGGTGCAGGCAAGCACTATGCCGTCACCGATAGGGGGAGCCGTCCGGCATATTTGTTACGTAAGCACGGCTCTGGTCATTTCCGTTTCAGGAGCGCTCAAATTGCCCACGCTGTACGTTCTGCAAGGTCCCGATAAGGGCCGCACGTATCAGACACCGGATGAACCCGCCGTTATCGGGCGCTCATCCGATCAGATTCAACTGACGGACGACAGCACGTCGCGGCGGCACGCCGAGATTCGTCCTGCCAACGGCTCATGGGTCCTCGTTGATCTGAACAGCTCGAACGGCACGTATCTCAACGGGCAACGCCTCGTAGCGCCCACCGAGGTCAAGCACGGCGACCAGATCAAAGTGGGTAGTACGCTGCTGGTTTTTACCGGACAGGAACACGTCGAGAGCTTCACCGGGGCGCAGATGATTCGCGATCTGGTCGATCTGGACCTGGGTACTCCTTCGGGCGGTTCGTCGATCCTGTCGTCCGTGGACGCGTCACAGGAGAGCGTGATCCTTCAGCCGCCGGAGACCGCCGACGCCATCGCCGCATGGAACGTCGTTTACAAAGTCGCAGAAATGATCGGATCCATCGAATCGGTGGAGGCGTTCCTGGAGCGGGTGTCGGATATCCTTCTCGATCATTTGATCGTCGATCGTCTGGTTCTGCTGATGTACAGCCCCGACACCAACAAGCTCACGCCACAGGTCGTACGTTATCGGCGCCGGCAACGCGGGCGTCGCCCGAAGATCGTGACTTCTCAGACGATAATCAACCACGTCCTCGGAACGAAGGAAGGTTTGCTCTGTGCCAACGCGATGACCGACGATCGCTTCAGCGGCGAGAGCATGCAGGACAGCATCCACCGGCTCGGGCTTCGGAGCATCATCTGCGTGCCGATCATCGCCCACGACGGGATTCACGGCATCTTTCATCTCGATTGCTCGATGTCGCGTCACACCTATACGCAGGAACAGCTCCGACTCGCGGTGGCGATCGGGCGACTCGCGGGGATGGCGATCGAGAACATGCGACTGCTCGAATCGCGCGTGCGGACCGAACGTCTTGCGGCCGCGGGGGAGACCGTAGCTTATCTATCTCACTATATCCGCAACATCCTCCAGGGAATGCAGGGTGGCGCGGACGTGGTGGAGCAGGGCATCAAGAAGCGATCCCTCGATATGATGGAGTCGGGGTGGATGCTGATCCGTCGCAATCTCGATCGCATTCTGATGCTCACCGTAAACATGCTGACCTTCAGCAAGGAACGCAAACCCCGGATCGAGATGAGCCAGCTAAGGAAAACCATCGAAGACGTTGTGGCCCTCGTTCAGAATCGGGCGGATGAAAAGTCGGTCATGATTCTGACGGACCTTCAGGACATGCCGCCCGTCCCCCTGGACCCCGACGGAATCCATCAGGTCATCAACAACATTGTGCTCAACGCCATCGAGGCGGCATCCGATCACAACGGTCGGGTCAACATCGCGACGAGCTACCTGGTGGAGGAGGGTCTTGTGGTCGTCTCCATCGGCGATAACGGTCCTGGGATCGAGCCCGACAAACGAGACGAAATCTTCGACGCCTTTCATTCATCAAAAGGCCATGGAGGAACCGGATTGGGTCTCGCCGCCGCCAAGAAGATCGTTCAGGAGCTCAAGGGCGAGATCAACCTTGAGAGCGTCGTTGGGGAGGGTACGACTTTCCACGTCAAGCTGCCCGTCGAGCATGATTTCCTGGCCGACAGCGACGACACGCACGGTCCCGGTTGATCGTCAAACCGCCACACCACCCGCCGGGCGACGCCGGCGGAATTGCCCTTGATTGAACACACTGGATGCATCGGCTACGATCGCCGACGGCGCGGCGAATCCCTGCCGAAGTAAGCAACACGAAATCAGAGCAACAGTCGGGTGACGGCTACACTGACCAATGACGATGCATCCGCGGGCGTGAGGTTGAGCGTTCGCAGATGGATCGGGCTGACGCTCTCACCGATCCTGGCCCTGATTGTCTATGGACTCATCCCGGTCGAATCGCTCAGTGAAGCCGGCGAAGTGATGGGCGGCCTCTCCCAGACCGGGCGGGTGGTGGCTGGCGTCGGAGTTTTGATGGCGACGCTGTGGGTGACCGAAGCGCTGCCCATCGCGGCGACGGCTCTTGTTCCCATTGCCTTGTTTCCCTTGCTGACCGGTGGCGCGGTGACGGTGAAGTCTGCGACGGCCCCGTACGCACACGATCTGATTTTCCTGTTCATGGGCGGTTTTCTGTTGGCGCTTTCGATGCAGAAATGGGGCCTACACCGACGCATCGCACTGCATACCATCCTACTTTTCGGTACCCGACCGGTTACCCTGGTCGGCGGATTCATGGTCGCCAGTGCGTTTTTGAGCATGTGGGTTTCCAACACAGCCACCGTTGTGATGATGCTCCCGATCGCCATGAGCGTGGTCGAGTTGGTCCGGCGCGAGCTTCACCGGGTGGATGATCCCGATGCGCCGGTATCGGGCGAGCCGTTCAACTTCGCGATCTGCCTGATGCTTGGCACTGCCTACGCCTCTTCTATCGGAGGCGTTGGAACGTTGATCGGCACGCCGCCCAACGCCCTGTTGGCCGCTTTCCTCGAGGAGGAGTATGACGTTGAAATTTCATTCGTGCGATGGATGAGCATCGGCCTGCCGCTTGTCATGGTCTTTCTGCCAATTGCCTGGTTTGTCCTGACCAAAGTCGTCTTTCCCGTTCGCATTCGCCGCATACCCGGCGGACGCCAACTGATCCGCCGAGAGCTTGAATCTCAAGGACCGATGTCGAGGGGGGAACTTGCCGTATTAATCATCTTCTCACTTGCAGCCGCAATGTGGATCATGCGCCCGCTGCTCATGCGGCTTGAGCTGCCGGGCGGCGCGCGCCCTCTGGCTGGGCTCAGCGATTCCGGTATCGCCGTCGGCGCCGCGATCCTGTTGTTTGCATTTCCGATTTACCCGAAGCGCGGCGTGTTTCTGCTGAACTGGCAGCATGCCGGGAAGCTGCCATGGGGGATTCTCATTCTGTTCGGCGGCGGGCTCAGCCTTGCGTCGACCGTTCAAGCGACCGGCGTGGCTGCGTTCATCGGGCGCGGCGTAAGCGATTTTGGCGGTCTGAGCACTCCGGTCATAGTCCTGCTGGTCACCGCGATGATCGTATTCTTAACCGAGCTGACCAGCAACACTGCCACAACCGCGACATTTCTCCCCATACTCGGAGCCGTGGCCGTCGGATTCGGCGTAAGCCCGCTGCTCTTCATCGTCCCCATGACGATAGGGGCGAGCTGTGCGTTTATGATGCCCGTCGCCACGCCGCCCAACGCGATCGTCTTCGGCTCCGGCGAGATCAGCATTCCTCAGATGTGCAAGGCCGGGTTGTGGCTTAACATGATCGGGATTACGCTGGTGATGCTCCTCGTGTATCTCGTCGTCGTGCCCGTGCTGGGCATCGAGATGCCGTAACATCAGGATATCCCGCCATGTTTGACCTTCAATCTATTCCAGAAACATCATTGGCCATCCCAACGTCAGAGAATCAAACGGCCCTTGTTATCAAGGCTACGCGATTGACATCTGGTAGTGTGTGGGTTAAGTTGAGTGATTAGGCTTGTGCGTTTGTAACCTCATGCGCAGAGGGAGGTTACGTTTCTTGGGCGATTGTTGGGTGGCCCATGTCCCTGGGACGTGGGTTCAGGAGTGTTGGCCCGCTCCATAACTGTCGCGGTTCTGATTGGTGACTGCGTGACTGTTGCATGATTGTCGCGGTTCTGATTGGCGACTGCGTGACCGCTCCATGACCGTCGCGGTACAGATCCGTGACCGAGAGCCGCCTCCGCGTTGTGATACTTCACAGGTGAGACCCTCCCGATGGACATGATTGTGATCATGAAGACCACCGCCGTTGCGGGCGACGTGGAACGTGTCGTTAGCAGGGTGTCCGAACTGGGTCTTGCCCCGCACGTATCGAAGGGGGAATTCCGCACGATCGTCGGGGCGATCGGTGAGAAGACGCCCCAGTTCCGCGAGCAGCTCGAACAGCTTCCCGGCGTCGACGAGGTAATGGCCATCACCCAGCCCTATCGCCTCGCCTCACGAGAGTTTCACGAGGCTGATTCCATTCTGGACATCAAGGGTATTCGCGTCGGCGGGCCGCACGTGAACATCATCGCCGGCCCCTGTGCGATTGAGAGCCGGGAGGTTCTTTTCGATGTTGGTAAGGCCGTCAAGGATGCCGGAGCCGCTATGCTTCGCGGGGGGGCCTACAAGGCACGCACGTCACCATACACCTTCAGCGGCATGGGCAAAGACGGTTTGCAGCTTCTGAAAGAGGCCGGTAAACAGCTTGACATGCCGACGATAACCGAGGTGCTTGATCCCCGGGATGTGGAGAGTGTTTACGAATACGCCGACATCTTTCAGATCGGCGCCCGAAACATGCAGAACTTCAACCTGCTGCTGGAGGTTGGCAAGACGGATAAGCCGGTCTTCATCAAACGGAACCCGGCCGCTTCGATCACCGAGCTGCTCATGTCGGCTGAGCACGTGCTAAGCCAGGGCAATCACCGAGTGATGCTTTGCGAGCGTGGCATCCGAACATTTGCGGGAGAAACGCGCTATACGTTGGACGTGTCGGCTGTGCCTGTTATTCAGGAGCGGTCGCACCTTCCGGTTTTCATCGATCCGTCACACGCAGCCGGCAAGCGGGACTTGGTCCCTTCGTTGGCTCTTGCAGGTATCGCCGCCGGGGCGGCGGGTGCCATTGTCGAGGTGCACAGTTGCCCTGATCGGGCGTTGTGTGACGGTCCGCAGGCGGTCCTGCCGAAGAACTTCATCAGGTTGATGGAGCAAATACGGCAGATCGCGGATATTGTGGGGCACCGCGTTACACTTTGGGGCCGGGAGGATGAGCAGTCGCGCCATCCCGCGGTCGGCGATTAGGCGACTTGATACCGAGAGGTTATGATCGAAATTCATGTTGGTTAATCCGAGCCA
>CAZJTP010000123.1:0-13237 GCA_964548955.1 uncultured Phycisphaeraceae bacterium | reverse complement strand
GCCCGCGGACATCTACCCATTCCACTACGCGACACCTTCGGCAACATACTGACCGCGGGATCGACGGCACCGTACAGCGGACGGCAGACCTGCGGCGGTTGCCACGACGTGGACCAGATCTCCAACGGATCCCACCACCAAGCAGGGAGAACAGACGCCGACGGCAACGTCATCATGCGTGACGGCTTTTATGATGATGGCCGCTGGTGGATCCGCGGTTCGGGAGTGTACGGCCGCTGGTCAGGCGGCGGAGGCGGGTTCAATCGCCAGACGGCGGGGCAGGACAATTCCGGCGAGTCTGGAATTGACATGACCGCCTTCTACTGGGCGGGCGAGTGTGGTGCCTGCCACGCCGGCGGCGGCGGCATGGAGTTTGACCGCGACGGACAGCGCTATTACGCCTATTACGAGGACACTGAGCGCTTTCAGTTCGGCTATGAGCGATCGGGCCTGACTGCGGGTGATGTCGTTCTGAACGGCGATTACGCCTTCTTGGACGACATCGACGGCTCTGTCGGTCCCGCCCGTTGGGACATCACCGGTGTAGCTGAACCCGAGTGTCTTCACTGCCATCGTGCCGGCAGAACCTGGAGCAACGGCACGGACATGCACCGCGAGTGGCGCGCCGCTGTCCTTGGCGCCGGAACCGAACTGGTGGATGACGAGGAGCAACCGGTCGCAGCGTTCGCCGCGGCCGGTACGGCCGGTCAGGGATGGTTCTCCACGCTCGACACGGATGCGAATCCGCCAGTTCTCCAGATCGACTACGCTGTCGGCGTGACGAACGGAAGCCTTCTGCAGAATCCTGACACAACGCTCGCTATCGCGGAGGTGTCCCTGGCAAGTCTGCCGCACGATCAGGTGTGCTGGGGCTGCCATTTCCCAGGCGGAGCTCAGGACAAGCGTGGCATGGTCTGGTTCGACGAGCGCGACGTGCACTTCAAGAAGCTGACCAACCGGAGTGATGAGGATCCGGCCAACGATATCGCGGACGAGCACGCAACCGCATGCACGCACTGCCATACGGGTGACCTGGACCACAACTACACGAAGGGGGACTCGCCATACACCCAGTTTCGCAACGAGCTGGATTGGGTCGGGTTCCGGTCATGCCGGGAGTGCCATCTCACCCCCATGCCGGATTTCTCACCCAACCCGAACAAGGATCCCGATGCACCGGATGTGCCCGGCGAATGCGAAGTGGCAGTCCACGTCATCGGCTACTTCGTGGACGATATTGAGGGTCCCATGCTGGAGCTGTCCTGCCAGGCGTGTCACATGCCCTACGCACTCGAGCGGGCAATCCTCGTGACCGACTGGTCGCTTACCGGATCGGCCGTACACTACTACACCGACCAGTTCCTGTCGGCTAATCCGGCAGATCCGACGGACCCGGACAAGAGCAAGTGGTACCCGGCTCTTCTTCCCAAGACGGACATCGACGGTTTGGTGCGGCACTTCCCGCAGAAGATGGAGATCGGAATCTACTGGGCGGACTGGGACGACAACGATACCCTGGAGACCATGATCGACGACACGATCCAGCCGATCATCCTGTGGCGACTCAAGCAGATCACGGGTGACGCACCTTTGACGGGCGTCACGGACGACAACGGTGACGGCAAGCCGGAGATCAATCGTCCGGCGGAGATGCTGCTGTACATGCAGGCGCTCAAGGGGAACGACAGCTACGACCAGCCGGTGGCGGTCAATCCGGTGTTGGTCAAAGGTCCACGCGTCTGGTACGAGGATCAGGACGCGCCCGACGACGTAAGCTGGTTTGCATCCGAAGGGTCCGGCGTAGTTGTGGAGCCCTATGAGATCTACGGCCTGGACCACAATATCCTGGTCTCTACAGAATCATGGGGAACTGGGGATTCGCCCCGGGGATGCAATGATTGTCACCCAGTTCCAGAGAATCCGGATTACTACTCGCCCGTTATCGATCGCGTAATCCTTGTCGACCCATTCGACACTGACGGACAACCGGTATACAAAACGGTCCGGGAAATAACCGGTTGGGATCCGAGTTTTTAGCGCCTATCCCATCAGGGTCGGGTGTCACAAGTGCCACGCCCAAGTCCGCCGCAGGTGGACGCGGGCATGTTCTCCCTCGCTTGGAGACAGCCCCGCGCATCGCGAGTTCCACGGCGCCAATCACCACAAGAGCTCTTACCGGGTGATGGACGAACCCGGTGCTCTTCGATACCCTGTCTGCCAGTGCTGGCGGCAGCCGCTGGTTGTCGCTATGCTGCGGAAACTTGACGTTCGAACGGATCCCCCGCGGTCGGGTGTTCGGTCGGATCTACGTGCTATCGTTCCACGCTTCCGGTGTCGGAGTCGCCGGCTGATCGGGAGCTGTCTACCGGACGGAGACCATCCCCGTGGCCAACGCAACGCCAGGTACGATTTTCGGACACCCTAAGGGTCTTTACGTTCTGTTCTTCACCGAGCTGTGGGAGCGGTTCAGCTTCTACGGCATGAAGACCCTGCTCGTGCTCTACATGATCAACCACTTCTTCTGGAGCCAGGAGGAGGCTTCGGACCTGCTGGGCACCTACGCGGGTCTGGCGTACGGCCTGCCCGTTGTGGGCGGATTTATCGCCGATCGATACCTCGGCGCGAAACGGGCCGTCGTGCTCGGTGCCATATTCCTATCGGCCGGCCACCTTTGCATGGCGATTGAGAGCATGCCGTTCTTCTATACGGCGCTGGGACTCATCATCGCAGGCGTCGCCCTCCTCAAACCCAACGTCTCGACTCAGGTCGGGGCCCTGTACAAGCCCGGCGATCCGCGGCGAGACGGGGCATTCACGATTTTCTATATGGGCATTAACCTCGGTGCCCTCATCGGACCGTTGCTGTGCGACTGGTTGCGCGTGAAGTACGGCTATGCCTACGGGTTCGCTGCGGCCGGCGTAGGCATGATCCTCGGCCTGATCGTGTACGTGATCGGGCAACGCGTCCTCGTCGAGTTCAATCAGGATGTCTCTGAAGATGAGGGACGGGATACCGGCACCGGGCAACCCGAATCGGCACTCCAACATCCGCGACATGTTGTGCGCGATCGCATCCTCGTTCTTCTGGTGGTCTTCGCGTTCGTGATCCTCTTCTGGACCGCGTTCGAGCAGAGCCCCAACGCCATGCTGGTCTGGGCGGACAAGCAGACGAACCTGCGTCTGCTCTCGACCGAACCACCGCCCATAACGCTGGATGAGGTGGGCGCGGGCGACGCCGTGCAGGAAGACGCCGGCTGGGGTGAGTCGATCAGCGCCTGGTTCCGCAATCCCAAGATAACTTCCGGACAGACCCAGTCCTTCAATCCGTTCTTTATCATCACGTTGGCTCCGCTGTTCGCGTTTATCTGGATATGGCTGGACCGGCGTAAACTGCAGCCGTCCACGCCGACCAAGATGGTTCTGGGACTGGTGGGCGTCATGTTGGCGTTCGGTGTGATGTGGCCGGCGGCGCATTTCGAGAACGGTGCGAGCAGCACACCTTTGCCGGCGATGCCCGCCGGTCTTGCCGTCGACGAGGAGGGTCTTGTTTATAGTTTGGAGGACGATGGCGACGACGGGGAGCGTGTGTATTACGGTTCGAGGCGACTGCGATATGATGAGGCCACTAACACGTTGCACCTCAACGGGGTTCTGACGGACCTGGATCGGTTTCGCCTGCTTGCTCTGACGGCCCCGGAGGACCTGGTTGCGGAGGTGGAGCGGTTCGTGGAACAGACTGACGACACAAGCGACGAGACCATGACCGCAATGCTCGAGCATGTTCCTGAGGAACTTGGTCTGATCGAGATCAAGCAGGGCGAAGGCCAGAGACGCGAGACCGTGCTCACTTGGGATCCCGAGACTCGCACGCTGACCGCCCTGGATGAGATCAATGAACGGGCTCGGACCGAGTTTTTGGCCAGGGCGGCGCAGCCCGAGTTCAAACAGGCCGTCGACAAGGTTTACTTGGATTCCTCCCTGTTTCGGGTCAGCGTCTGGTGGCTGATCGCGTTCTATCTCGTGCTGACCATGGGGGAGCTGTGTCTCTCGCCGGTGGGGTTATCGCTGGTGACCAAGCTCGCTCCGGCCAGACATGTGGGTCTTTTCATGGGCGGCTGGTTTTTGGCGACGGCCATTGCCGAGAAGCTGGCCCAGGTCTTCGGGGCCTATTGGGGCAAGATGCCGCCGGCTGAGTACTTCCTGATCTTCGTAGTCATGTGCGGCATCGGCGCCCTGCTGATGGCCCTACTGGTCCGATCGCTCAAGCGGAAGATGCACGGCGTGCAGTGACGGATGGCAGGCACCGGGCACACACGACGGCGTGTTATAACATTCTTCGTATTCTTGTAGGGTGCCGAGGGCTTGAAGCCCGTGCGGAGCTAGCGGCAGCTTGGATTCGCTAAAGCACTACCAGATCAGAATCGGCAAACTCAACGTGGAGATGGTGTGAGTACTTCGTCTGCCTGCGGCCATCACTTGGGTTGTGGAGGCCAGAAGACGTAGTCGTCGGAGCCGGCGTCGTTTTCGACTTCGTCGCCCCAGCGCGGTGAGTGGACACCGTCGTCGTCGCGGGCGTTCTCCGAGAGCGAATAGATCCTCGGGCCATCGTCGGTGAGCTGATAGCCGAAGTAATCTCCGGAGAACGGATCGATGCGCATCCGATCTCCATACTCTGCAGGCAGTTCATCGAGTGACTTGGGCCATCGCCCGTTGCGCTCTTTGAAAAGATGCGTCGCATAGGCAAGCTGCGTGGCGCGGCGCGAGGCCTTCGACCGAGTCTTCAACTGGTAGTAGCGACTCAAGTTGGGCATGAGGAACTCGGTCAACGGAGTAGTACGGAGGTGCTCCTCTGTGATGGCCGAGATGTCGGCCGTACGCACCTCCGGATAGCCGATACGGAACTGTTCGACCAGCTTCCGGTAGTGGTTATCGAAAGCGTTGATCGAGGCGTGCACCTCATCCGGCTCCATGCGCGCCATCCGGTCGACCATTTCGGTCGAGCAATAATCGGATTCGGGCGAGCAACCGATCATCCCGTTCGCACGTTCCGGCTTATAAGATTGCGGCGTGCCGTTCGCGCCGGGGGGCATGTACAGGTATTGCGTCAGGTCCATGCACATGGCGTGCTCGCCTCGAAGTGTCTCAGCCGGGTCCCGATCGTCCCGATCGAACTCCCTCAAGGTATCCAGCGCGGTTTCGAGTTCGTCGCCGGAGAAGACGTCGTGCTTCAGGGCCCAACGCGCGGTCTTCTGAACCATCGCTCGCTCCGCGATTCCCACCAGATCCTCGATAAGCGTAGCTCCGCTCCCGATGTGATTCGCCCCGCGCAGCGATGTCTCCCACGCCTGCACCATGCGCCCGGACGACACTTTGCCGCCCTCCATACGCCACGCAGCCGCCAGCGTTGCCTTCATCATGGCCCGGTGACTGCTGAGCGGCGGCAGCAGGATTCCGAGCAGCAAGTTAGCATCTTCAACCGGGCCGATGCGACCGTCGAACTTGAGATCCGGTGGTGAGGCGTATCCCTCGTGCGTCGTCGCCTCGCGGAATAGCTCGAGTACTTCTTGGGCGGCCTGGTACGAGGTCTCCCAATCGGGATGATCGGCCGGGTCCCAGGGTCCCGGTGGACCGTCGTAGTCGCTGTTGAACATGTCGTTCAGCTCGGGCCACTCGGGTTTGGTTGCTGGATCGCCGGGTATGTTGGGCATAAAGGACGCATACGCCCAGAACGCATTGTCTTCGGGGTGGCCGAGGGCGTATTCACGGTACCATTCGAAGTAGTCAATCCTGTTCTTGAAGTCGGGGAGCGGGGCGAATCCGTCGGTGGCGATTGGGTCCCACTCCTCGAGGCCGGTGAGTCTCTTCGTGTACTCTGAATCGTACGAGCCGTCGGCTGACGCACCCGGTTCGAGTCCCGCGGTTTGTTCTGAGTCCGGCGGGGTGAGGTTACCTGCCTGTGCGACGGCCTGTTTCGCGTCGGCCGAGGCGACACCGGGCCCGCTGTCATCGTCTGATCCGATTTGACCACCGTCCGCAGGGACGGCCTCCGCCATATCCCCCGCATCGGCGTACGCGGCGTCATGTGTCGCATCGTCTACATCGCTATAGGTGGAGTCGCTCGTCGCCCCATCCTCCGCCGTTTGCTTCGCCAGATCCTCAGCGAAATCCTCGGCCCACTCTGAATCGGGTGTCATCCCCCGGTCGTCACCGTCAGTAACGAACTCCGAAGCGTCGACAAGTTGAGCCGGCGGCGGCGACTCTTTGTCCGCCGCGGCGCAGTACAACATCAGATACGAGCCGTTATCGAGCCGGACCACGGTCGGATCCCACCCGACCGACAAACGAGGTTCGGGTTCGAGCCTCCAATCACCACCGTTGTGAGACGCGAGGGAACCGATGCCGCGATCAGTTGACACATAGGCCCGCAGGCCATCGTCGGTGGACACAATGCTGCCGACAAAGTCCGCGTCAGACACATGGATTGAATGGAGCTTCACGAAGCGGCGTCCGTCGGGCGAGACGTAGTGTCGTGTAATTGACCTGCCTTCATCGGAGCTGGCGGCCCGGTTGTCCAAACCGGCGGCGTAAAGGTGCAACACCTTGCCCATCCAAGCGGTCATCAGGTGTAAGTCCTGCGCTCGCCCCGGACGGATGCAGGCGCGGCTGTCAAGGCGATAGTACATACCATCGTTCGTGACGGCTGAACGTATCATGGCCGGGCCGTTCGACTTGGCGCGGTGGTTGGCGCTTCGGTAGCCGGCCTCAGCCAGGAAATACAGGCGGAGCCGCCCATTGGGCATTCGCACCAGGTCTCCGTGGTAGCCCCTGACTCTTCGAGCACTGCGTCCTTTGAAGCGGATTGCTCTAGCCGGCGACCATGAGCGACCTCCATCCTTCGATCGCGAGACGGCCATGACGGTGGATTCGCCCGAGTCACTGCCACCCGCATAGTCAAACATCGCCAGCAGGTGGCCATCCGGCAGGGCCACGAGGTCCGGTGCGGCCGCATAGCGCAGGAAGACCTCGCCGGAATCGTCGAATGTAAGCCCATCGATGGAGCGGGCGACTTTCAGGACGGTCTGTGATGCCGGTCGAGGCCTGGACGGCCCATCGGGCGAGTCAGCCCGCACAACAGGCTCCGATGCGCCGATCTGCCCTGCAAAGCCTACGAGCAGCATGTCGAAGATCAGTCGGCGGATATCTCTCATAACCGGTCGCCTCGGCAGGGGGATGGCGCTGTTCCCACTCTGTAAGACGCCTTGGAAGGTGGGATGTTAACTGGGCTAGAGCGTTCTGGGATATCGCGTAGCGCCCCCCTTTCATCCCCCCTTGCCGAGGGGGGAAAGAGGGGGGTCGAGCGATACGCAAAATCCGAGTCTGCTCTATCGTTCGCCGAATCGAATCGGAGAGGATGTCGTCTGCTATGAGACGTGACGCGTATTGAAGACGTGCCGGACCGGCTGCGCGATAGTCCTTGCGTCCGGTTATCATGCACCTGTCGGACGGGAGGACACTGGACGTTCCCGAGCCGGTGCCAGGAACACGAGCCACCGCGAGCTGCTCGCGGTCCCAGTTCCCGGCCCGATACATGAAGCGGTGATAAGGCACGACGGGTTTCTTCGGCGGGCACACCAGCGGGTGACGTCTCACTCGCCAACGGGTCCAGGTATCCAACTCACGGATGTTACTTCATTGCCTTGTCGGATTCGATGAGAAAGACGATGTTCGCGCCCGCTAGGTGGAGGGCGTAGGCGGCAAGATGTCGCGGAACGGTCACGGGAGATGCACCCTGTCCGTGCCCGCTCATTCGGTTTCGCACCGTCGGAAGCCCACTTTCCATGAGGGTCCGCAGGCTCGCGAAGTGTGATTTGAGGCTGTCTGAAAGCAGGCCCTTTTCAAACATGATTTTGATAAGTGCCTTCGCTGTGTCGCCCTTTGAATAGACCCACCTGCGCCTATCGCAGATCGTCTTCATAGTACTCTCGAACGATTTGAGACTCTCTTGGATCGCCTCCTTGTACGCGCCATTTCGGTAATGCTTGTGAGCACGCATAAATTCATCGGAGGCACCAGAAAAGCGGTGCTCATGAAGCAGACTGACGGCAGGCTTTATCACTTCGCGGTGGACATATTCCGAATCCTTCCGGACGATCTCCCCCCCGAGATACTCATACCCGATCCCGTGCTCGCGAAACCGTTGGTTCAGCTCATCGATCGCATCATCTGGTTCTTGAGTCACAACCGCGTGTCTTCCGTACTCCGGGTCGAATTCACGCATCTGTTCGATCCAACGGAACGACAACTCGATGATGTCGAGCGCGTGGTCCGTCTCGGAAGACATAAGGAAATCTACACAACTACGGAAAGGATCATCGCCCGGCTCTGGCAAGGCAAAAACGCTACGCTCCCTGCTCATAGTCTCATGGATCTTGTCCCACGGTTTGATCTCCCCATGCTCCGGCCCCCAGCGTCGAAGAACCGGTATCGGAGGCAGCGCAGTCCTCCAAATGTGGGCGACTTGAACGCGGAACTCCTTCGGCAATTTGTCGTAGCCGAAGACATCACGCTCCCCCGCACGCTCTCGCTTTTTCTTGCGCTTGGAGAACAGGTCAAATACGGGCATGTGCGCCATTTTATGACCTCGCTCCCAGAACACAAACGGACTTACATAGTCACCGCTGCCCCATCGAGGCGCCTGCGGCAACCGTCCCGTATCGAAGTCGTTCCCATCGACGAACATGGTTCAAGCGGACTCTCGGACAAGCCTGCACTGCCCTTTGTCTGCGGTGTCTCTCAATCACGGCAGCGTCACCAATGCGTCACCTTAGGGTGTGTCCTCGCCTTCCGCGGGTAGCACCTCGACGACTTCCTTGTACCTCTTCCACGCAGCCGGTCTGGCGAAGGCCTTCTTCTTCACGCCGGCGTTGATTGCCTTGGCTGACAGGTCGGGGAAGTCGGCCGTGTTGATCTCCAGACCGCCGTTTTTGGTCGCGACGATCCTGCCGGGAAGGTGAAGGTCGGTGAGCACGAAGAATTCGAGCTTGTCATACTTGCCGTGCATCGTGCTATCGGATTTCGGAACGCACACAAGATGGTCCGTATTGGGCGGATCACCTTCAGCCGATGGGAGCAGCGCCACGTCGAAGTTGCGCAGAATCGTCTCCTTCTTTTGACCGAACGGCAACGGGAAGGGGGCGCGCTCGAGGTCGAAAAGGTCGATCTTCTCGCCGGGCCTTACGACCTCTCGCTTGGTGACCTGCTTGATGCGTTCGAGCACTTCATACAACCATCGGCCGTCGAACAGATACCACTCCTGCCTGCCGAGGACACCGTCGACCTCGGTCCTGTCAAAATGTATCAGGAAGTGCGGATTCGGCTCGGTGATCAAGAATAGGATGCTGCCGTACTTGGTGCGCTTCGAGAGATTGATCCGATCGTCCTCGACGAATCGGACGTTACAGCGGATATCCTTCAGCCCGTCGCTTCGCTTCTCCAACTTCTTGAGGATATCGTCTATGCGCGCTTGCGATGCATCCGGCCCGGCCGGTGGATCGCCCGCGAGGGCAATAGAGCCAATCGTCCATATCAGCATAGCCGTACAGAGCTGTTTCACGTATCAACCTCCATGCTACCGCGTAGCTCCTGCGATGGAGCACGGTACCAAGGGTAGGACACTAGGGCAACGATTTGATGCTCACGGCGACGGTCGTCCGTCGTTTGGCAGGGCTGCGAAAACGCGGTATAGTGGTTGTGTGACTGCTGGGGAGCCGGGTTCCCCGGTCTTTGAGTAGGTGGCAAGGTCTCAGGAGCATAATCGTGGACGCCCCGATGGCCGATCGCGTCAAGACGATCGACCAATCCGACATACGCCGATTCTCGGCCATCTGCGCCGCCATGGACGGTGTAAACTTGTCACAGGGCGTGTGTGACCAGCCTGCGCCTCATGTGGTCAAGCAGGCAGCCAAGCAGGCAATCGACGACGACCACGCCATCTACACGAACCTGCGGGGCATCATCGAGCTGCGGCAGGCAATCGCGAAGAAAATGCGGGATTTCAATGGGATCGAGTGCGACCCGGAGACTGAAATCGCGGTAACGGTCGGCAGCGCGGGTTCCTTCGCCTGTGTGGCCCTGTCAACGCTCAATCCCGGTGACGAAGCCGTCGTCTTCTCGCCGTTCTACAGCTACCACGTGAACCTGCTGAACCTGTTGGACGTGGGCGTCAGATACGTCGACTTGAAACCACCGGACTGGCGATATGACCCGGCCCAGTTGGAAGAGGCCTTTACGGATCGCACGCGGATGATCCTCGTATGCACGCCAAGCAATCCGACCGGCAAGGTCTTCTCCGAACCGGAACTCAGAGAGATCGCCGCGCTGGCGAACAAACACAACACCTGGATCATCACGGACGAGATTTATGAATACATCACCTATGGGCGGGAACATATCAGCGTCGGTAGGTTCCCCGAGGTCCGCGACCGCACGCTAACCCTCTCGGGCGCGTCCAAGACGTATGCCGTGACCGGCTGGCGCATCGGGTACACGGTCGGACCGGCCAATATCATCAGCCGGATCGCCGTGGTCAACGACCTGCTCTACATTTGCGCACCGGCTCCGCTGCAGCACGGGATTGTGGCCGGGCTCGATCTGCCGGATAGCTACTACAACCAGATGCGGGCGGATTATCTGCTAAAGCGCGAGCTGTTGGTCGATACGCTGCGCGAGATCGGGTTTACGCCCTTCGTCCCCGACGGCAGCTATTACATGCTCGCCTCGTTTGAGAAGGGGCGCTGGCCCAACGCCACAGCCGCCACCGAGGCGATCCTCGAGCAAGTCGGGGTGGCAACGGTGCCGGGATCGGCCTTCTATGGAAACCCGGCCGACGGTAAAGACCAGTTGAGGTTTTGCTACGCCAAGCAGTTGCCCGATCTGCAAGAGGCATGCTCCAGACTCCGTCGACTTTCCGGGCAAAAGCCGGCGACCCAGTCGGCTGCGACGGACGTATCATAGGTGAGCCGGTTTCGGGACTTACTTCAGAGACCAGTTGAGAAACGCGATTTAGCTGTGGAACCGTTTATCCGGTCAGTCTTTGGCCTACCGGAAAGCCGGTTCCACAGACTTTGAAAGCCCGTTACACAGACTCTGAAAGCCTGTGCCACAGACCTTGCCAACGGGTTTCAACCGGGAGGTGCCATCTTCAACCGCCCCGGAGTCTGGTGTCCGGTGTGCTATGAATGGAAAAGGAGTGTTTGCGTAATGAAGTCCAAGACGAGATTGTTGGTGGCCGCAGCCGTGTTGTTCCCTGGGACCTCTGCGTGTGGGCAGAGCAGCGTAGAGGTTGGTAGTTCGGCGCCGCCACTTTCGATCGTGGAATGGGTCAAAGGCCGCCCCGTCGACCTGAACAAGGATGTTCGCAAGAAGATACACATCGTCGAGTTCTGGGCCGTCTGGTGCCCGCCCTGCAAGATGAGCGTCCCCCTTCTCACGCAGTATCAGCAGAAATATGAGAAGGACATCGTCATTGTAGGAGTCACCGAGCCCGACGCCCGCGGGAACTCGCCCGGCGCCATTCGGAAGTTTGTGGCCGACCAGGGCGAGAACATGGAATACACGGTTGCGATCGACGACGGGAAGACGACGAAGGCCTATCTGGCGTCGGCCGGCATCGTCGGAATCCCATATGCCTTCGTGGTCAACCGGGACGGTAAAGTCGTGTGGCAGGGCAGCCCGCTGGAGCCGGCACTGGACGACGTGCTATCGCGACTGGTCGCCGGCACGTATACCCTCGAAACCGCCAAGCTCGAGCGGGAGGTCAGCAAGCGGCTGGAGGATCTCGATTTCCCGTTGCGGCTCGGGCAATGGGGCGTCGTGTGGGACGGGCTCATTGATATCCTAAAGCTGGATCCCGCCAACGACACGGCGATAGAAGCCCTTATCGCGGTTTCCACCCAGGAGCTACGGAACACGGATGCGTTTCGCACCTGGGTCCGTTCGCACATTACAGCCCACGGCGACAACGTCAGGGCGATGCAGTCTCTGGCGAACAAGCTCTGCGGGATCTGCGATGTGAAGAGCCGGTTCCCCGATCTTGCCTTTGAGGCCGCCAAGGCTGCCTATCAGGCGAGTCCAAGGCCCGACGCCCTGACGATCACCGTTTACGCTCGGGCCCTCTATCAGATTGGCGAGCTCGATCGCGCGATCGCCCTGCAGCAAGACGCTGTTGCCGTGGCCGTCGCGGGGGAACGAGAGGACACCAACAGCTACCTCGACTACTACCGCGAGTGCAAGAAGCTTCAGGGCACCATAAGGTAGAGAACGCCCGCACGCGACAACCGGCGTCGTAGGGCTCGTGTGACGGGCGACGGAGCGACGTACCCGGTCGCACGTGGCTTGAGACTCTGCGGACAATCTCAGACAATCACCCGAACCTTGCAGGGGCCGGTCGTGTTGCCCGATACATAGACATGGCAGCACCGGCGCACGGCGTTGTCCGCAACGAACTTACGGGCTATACTGCGTTGAAATCAGTGGCGCCTTTTGACGCTCATCGCTGGGAAGCGTCAACTTCCATACCGGAAGAGGGGAAGCAAAGCGGCGTGTGTCGACCCCAGCACCCGGCTGAGAGGACCATCGGTGTTGGCCGCCCGAGGTTAGTCAGCCTTGGGCGACTCAGATTGCCGGGAACGACGTCTCGCACGTCGACGCAGAGCGTAGCAGTCCGGAATTCTGCGTCTTCCGTCTGATCATGCGCTCTGCCGTTTGCAATCATCGCCGCGAAGAGCGTGCGGCTTGATCGGGTGCGGTTGATCATTAAAGCTTGCCGCGGGCTTTCCGTCCCGGCGGACATACACGGACGGTTGATCCGCCTATTGCTCCGACACGGATGATTCGAGGGATTGTCCCCGGATGGGTGGCATAGCTAAGCGTAGCACCGCCATGAGTCAGGCACGCCTGCTGGTAGTGTTCGACATGCCGGCGTCCGTCTGCGACGGGCTTGGGTATGACACACCTCACTCCAGGGCTGTCAGCGTACTAGGGCCAAAGCCCGCAACTCCTTTGGGTGGTGACGAGTGATCGCTTCGGTGCCGGCTGACTTTCTGCGGTTTGACTATGACGGACTCGTCTGCGTCGGGATTGTAGCGATCATAGTTTTCCTGGCGACCAGCACCCGCCGATCGGCCCGGCGATGTCCCCGCTGCCACGAGATCAATCGTGAGGCCGCGATCTACTGCGCT
>CAZJTP010000122.1:0-13288 GCA_964548955.1 uncultured Phycisphaeraceae bacterium | reverse complement strand
GGATTCTTCAAGCAATTTCATGCGATTTTTCCAAAACGTGCGAAGGTTGGGTTAGAGCAGACTTCGTTGTGCGCGGCGAGCCGTGGGCTTTAGCCCGCGCGGATTCTCCTTCGGCAAAGCGTGTTCAGCGTCCACAATTCCGCTACACGAAAACGAAGAATGCTCTAATACGCGTACCAGAAAATGATTCGTTGCGTCTACGGTAAGGCACGGCCTGCGCCCTGATTTTCCCTTTTTTCCCGATTTCTTTCCGCCGCGCGGCGTTGATCGGTGTGTTATAATGTGTCGGCGGTGTCACGGTGTCGTCTGTGTTTATCCGTTGTTGAAGGCCGGTGTCCGCCGCCCTTTACGGAGTCGAATCATGAAGCATGGTATTAGAAGCTCGGCTATCTGCTTGACGGTGCTGCTGGCGGCTACAAGCGCTAACGCGGCTGAACTGTCCGTTGACAGCATCGCCATGTTTCCGGGCAACACACAGGACTTAATCGTCTTTGGCGAGATCGTGGAAGAGTCGACGTTCGGTGTGACCATCACCTTGGAGGTCGCACCGCGAGACGGCAATACGGGGACGGTCCGGTTCACACCTGCGCCGCCGGCCGACATCACCCAGGCCGGTGATCCATGGCCCGGTACTGGTTTGTTTACTGCGTACGATACTGATCTGAGCGGCTCGGACTTCTGGAACGGCTCCGTGGATGACAACGGCATTGTTCTTTTAGCCTCAGTCACATACTCAGGTCCGTTGACCACGTTTCCAGTCGTGGCCAGCACAGATGCTGAGGGTGTTTGGGATGTCTTACTCTGTACCAACCACTTTTACAGCAGGTGGGAAGGCGTAAACACAGTACTGGTACCTGGCACGGTTACCGTGTCCGCCCAACCGGTGACCTATGTGGACGTCAACGCGACGGGGCCGGCCCATGATGGAACTAGCTGGTGCGACGCGTACGCTGTGTTGCAAGATGCGCTCGTTGAGGCGCGATCGTCCGGCGGTCTTGTCACCGAAATCCGCGTGGCTGATGGAATCTACAGGCCGGACGAAGGCGTCGACCAAACGCCCGGTGACCGCTTGGCCGCATTCCAGCTTATAAACGGCGTGGCCCTTCGTGGCGGCTACGCCGGTTGCGGCGCACCCGACCCCGACGCCCGCGACATTGCCCTATACGAGACGATCCTCAGCGGGGACCTGGCTGGCGACGACGTTTCCGTCTCCGATCCGGCGGATCTTCTAACGGAGCCCACGCGCGCCGAGAATAGCTATCACGTTTTCTATCATCCGGAAAGTCTGAATCTGGACGAGACCGCCGTCCTCGACGGCTTCACGATCACTGGTGGGAACGCCAACCGTGGTACGTACTCAGATTACACGCACAGCTACGGTGGCGGGATGTATAACGGACGCAGCAGCCCGATAGTGATAAACTGCACGTTCAGCCGAAACTCAGCCGCTTACGACGGAGGCGGTATATGCAATGCCAGCAGCAGCCCGACGGTGACCAATTGTACGTTCAGCCGAAACTCGGCCAGCAAGAACGGCGGCGGGATGCGTAACTCCCGGAGCAACCCCACACTGACCAAATGCACGTTCAGCGAGAACTCAGCCAGAGAAAGCGGCGGCGGGATGTTCAACTACCGGTTCAGCAACCCGATCGTGACGAATTGCACGTTCACGGGAAATGCGGCTAGATACGTGGGCGGCGGGATGTCCAACGAGTACAGCAGCCCTAGCGTGACGAAATGTACATTCAGCGGAAACACGGTTTACTCCTACGGCGGCGGGATGTACAATGCACATAGTAGCCCGACGGTTACTAGTTGCACGTTTGAGGGAAACGCGGCTCCACACATGGGCGGTGGTGGACTTTACAACTTTGGAGACAGCCCAGAGGTAAGGAACTCCGTATTTACCGGAAACACTGCACACGTCGGCGGTGGGATGTGCAATTGCTACAGTAGCCCCACCGTGACTGACTGTGTATTCAGCGGAAACTCTGCCGACTACGGCGGCGGGATGTCCAACACCAGCAACAGCCCGACGGTGGCCAACTGCACGTTCAGTGGGAACTCAGCCGCCGAATACGGCGGTGGGATGTACCTCTGGAACCGCTTTAGCTCCAGTAACTCGATTGTGACGAACTGCACGTTCAGCGGAAACACGGCGCTTAGCGGCCAGGCGTTGGCCAGTGATTCCTACAATCAACAGTATCCGAGCGGTGTCCTGATTGCCAACTGCATCCTCTGGGACGGCGGGCACGAAGTATGGAACAACGACGGCTCGATAGCCATTACATACGGCAACGTCCAGGACGACGAACCGAATGATGGAATCATCTACCCAGGTACGGGTAACATCGACGTCGATCCGATCTTCGTCGATCCTCTCGGCCCGGACAGGATTCCCGGAACTGAGGATGATGACCTGAGACTCTCGGCCGGGTCGCCGTGCATCGATGCCGGTGACAACTCGGCCGTGCCGATGGACGTCACCACCGACCTCGACGGCAATCCGCGCTTCGTGGATGATCCGTCCACTCCCGATACCGGTGTGGGACCACCACCAATCGTCGACATGGGCGCATTCGAGTTCCAACCGGTGGAAGAGCTGCACGTGGGGCTCGACATCAGACTGGGATTGTGTCCGAACCGGGTCAACGTCATGAGTCGAGTTCCCATGCGGATCGCCGTCGTCGGCACGGATAACTTCGACGTGACACGAATCGATACCGACTCGCTGGTCCTCGAGCGGGCCGATGGTGTTGGCGGAAATGTGACACCGTTGAGTCGTTGGTGGGGATCTTTGGTCTTCGTGCGTGACGTAGCCACACCTTTCGACGGCGATCTGTGCGATTGTCACCGGCGCAGACGGGACGGCACGGACGACCTTGTCATGTGGTTTTCCACGCGGGACATCGTCGAAGAACTCGAACTCCGGCGTGTCGGTCACAAGACCCCGGTGATGTTGACCATCCGTGGCCTGCTCTCGGACGGAACGCCGTTTGATGCGTCGGACTGCATCCTCGTCATCGGCGGGCGACCGGATGGAAGAGGCCGCATCTCATCAACGGGTGGCAAGGATTGAACGGCGGTAATGAACCCGTCGATCGCGCTCCGGGCTCTGATTTGCTGTTGGGTGAGATGCTCGGCACGGGCGAGCACGGTCTGACCTATTGCATGTTCGCGCTTCGCCCGGACATGCCACCCTCCCGGCGGGCCGGCAAATTGTTCGAGACAAGGCATTGGCGCCGTCGCCCTGCTTGCTAACATGGCCCGTTGAAGGTGTCGTGCAGATTCTCTGCCGCCATCTCGCGTGGGAATCAGCTTCGTGTAGCGCGCTGTCCGAGGCGGATTCCCGAGTATAGCAACAGTGTGAATTTCGGTTCACTCGGATGCTTCTTACGCTTGCCCCGACTGGGGCGGGAGTTTAGCTGTAATCTATGGGTATACAATGGAGAAACGGTCATGATCAAGCTTAAATGGAGTTACCTGAGGTGGGGTCCGGCATGCTTGCCGGCGCTGGCTTGTCTGGTGTTGGTGGCTGGGTGTCCGTTGCCACCGCTGCCTGAATGCACGACCGATGCCGATTGTGAGGAGGGCCAAGTCTGTCAAGACGGGGTCTGCGTTTCGGCGCCGGAGTGTGAGACGGACGCCGATTGTGATGAGGGGCAGGTCTGCGAGGACGGGGCCTGTGTGGAGGCGCCACTGGGTCCGGCGGACTTCTTCCCAACAAGTCTGCATGACGCCGACTTCAAGGGCATGGAGTATTTTTATAGCGCAGATAACGGCGGTTTTGAGACCTTGACAGGCGTTGCGTACGAGGAGTTGGGATGCAGGGTCTGTCACGACGCATCGCGCTTCGAAAACGCCGACCCCCCTGTCGATTGGCCCGGAACCGAGAGTTGTGCCAATTGCCACGCGAATCTCGACGATCCCTCCGAGGGCATCACCGACGACCTGTGCCTGGGTTGTCACTCGCGGCAGAAAGCCGAGCAGAGTTACTTCACAGATGTGCACAGGGACGCGGGCTTCACGTGCATGAGCTGCCACACGACGGACGAGATGCACGGCGACGGAAACGAGTACAATTCGATCCACGAGTCGCCGAGCCCGGCATGTGAGGGCTGCCATGCAGAGGGCGAGCAAGCCGGTGCCCCTCCAACAAACACCGCCCATATGATCCATACCGCGACGGTGGACTGCTCCGGGTGTCACGTGGAGTCGGTGCTCACCTGCTACAACTGTCACTTTGACTCCGAGCTGGCAGGCGGTCCAAAGCGGGCCCAATCCAAGCGCCATGGATTCAAGATGCTTGTTCAACACGACGGGAAGATCCATCCTGCAACATTCCAGACACTCGTTGGTGAGCAGCAATCGTTCTATGTGGTAGCCCCGTACTACGCCCACAGCATTACCAACTCGCCGCAGTGCGACGATTGTCACGGCAGCGCAGCCGTGGCCGAATACGGCGACACGGGTCAGATCGCCGTCGCGCAATGGGACGACGTTGCGCGGGACCTCGTTGGTCTGACGGGCGTGATTCCGATCCCGCCGGATTGGGAGACGGCGCTGCTGTTTGATTTCCTGGATTACACTGGTGATCCCACTGCGGCCGACACCGATCCGGAGTCGTGGCAGTTCCTGAAAACCGGTGCAGACCTGACGCAGATGCTGTTCGGTGAGCCGCTCACGGAAGAGCAGATGGCCAAGCTGAGCCTACCGGTCGGAGGGTGATTCTATCGGTTGCTTGGCGGCGTCGACCGACGAGCAACGTAGATTCCGGCTTGAAGAGCACGGCATCCGATTCGCACGAGCTGCGCCTGATCCTGGATCCGCGCTGGGTTAAGCGGCACCAGTTGTGAGGGGTGTGTCTGCCACACCCACGCGTCACATGGCGGGTGCAGCCGGGTATCGCGCACCTCAGCGTCCTGAGGTTGTCATAGCCCCGGTCAGGCGCATGATAATAGCCCAGCGATTCTGCAGGAACGCCGTAGTGGAGAAACACCACTGCCAATCGGTCGAGGGGCCTGTTGACGCCAAGGTGACGCTGCCCGGCTCGAAGAGCATCACTAACCGGGTGCTCATTGCGGCGGCGCTGGCCGATGGTAACAGCCTTCTGACGGGGGCTCTTCTAGCGGAGGACACCCGGCGGATGATCGAGGCCCTCCGTGCCTTGGGAGTCGCCGTCACGGTGGATGAAACCGACTGCGCGGTCGAGGTCACCGGCTGTCGGGGACTCATCCCCGCGAGCAAGGCCACTCTGGACTGTGGCAACGCCGGAACGGTCATGCGATTCTGCACCGCGCTGGTCGCGTTGGGGCAGGGACGGTTCGAGCTGGATGGGGTCGAACGGATGCGGCAGCGACCCATCGAGGAGCTGGCTCATGTGCTGCAGGCTCTCGGCGCCGGGATTGAGTACCTCGGTGAACCGGGGTATCCACCGATCGCGGTTCACGCAAGCGGGCTTCGCGGTGGACTGGTCTCGTTCCGTTCTCCCAAGTCCACCCAGTTTGTCAGCGCCCTGCTGCTTGCAGCCCCCTACGCCGGAGGGGACATGTTCGTTGAGATCACGGGCGACATGCCGAGCACTCCGTACCTGAAACTGACCACGGCTGTGATGGATCACTTTGGCGTTATTGCCATCGAGCAGTACGATAACACAAGCCTGAAGTTCATCGTGGAGACACCTCAACGGTACCAGGGAACGACGTACGCAATCGAGCCTGATGCCTCCAATGCAACGTATTTTCTGGCGGCGCCAGCCGTCGCCGGCGGCCGGGTCACCGTTGAGCGCCTTGGTACCAACAGCGTTCAGGGTGACACCCGATTCCTTGACGTGCTCGAACGCATAGGCTGCCGGGTGGAGCGCGGTCCGACGGAGTTGACGGTGTACGGTCCGGTCGGGGATGAACGCCTGCACGGCATCGACATTGACTTGGGCGATATGCCTGATACGGTTCAGACGCTTGCGGTACTTGCCCTGTTTGCCGATGGGCCGACCGTGATTCGCAACGTTGGCAATCTTCGAATCAAAGAGACCGACCGGATCGCGGCGCTGACCCGCGAGCTGGCAAAGCTGGGAGCCGCCGTTGACGAGTGGTCCGACGGCCTGCGCATCAACCCGCCCGAGCGGGTCATCCCAGCCGTGATCGACACGTACAACGATCACCGGATGGCCATGAGCTTCGCGCTGGCAGGCCTGAAATGCCCCGGTGTGGTGATCAACAATCCCGGATGTTGCGGCAAGACGTTCCCCGATTTTTTCGATCGATTCGAGCGGATGCTTGGGACTGACGTGTGAAGATCTCAGCCGTTCGCGTGTGGGCGAGACGCGATCGTACCGCCCCGCCACGGTTGGGATGTACATTCCACGGCCTGGATTCCTGTCGCCCGCGACACCGGTGACGGCCAGAGCCACTCAAGTTCGGTTTTTGCGCGTCCCGATAAGAGAGTGAGATGCGCCGAGGTGTGCGTATCCGGCACGAGGGACATATCCGTGACTGACGTACTTGATCAAGGCGAGGTTGATGCGCTACTGGCGGCCGTGGAGGCCGGCGGCGTGGAAACGGCAGCGGAGGCCGTTGGCAGCCGGACTGCGCGGGCAACAAAGGATGTCCACGCTTACGACTTCAAGCGTCCCGAGCGTGTCAGCAAAGAGCAGATGCGCTCGCTGGAGGGGATTCACGAGTCGTTCGCTCGGAACTTCGGCGCCTCGCTGTCCGGTTTCCTTCGGACAATCGTTGAGGTCCGCGTCGCGACGGCTGAACAGCTTACCTACAGCGAGTTCATCCACTCGCTGCCCAACCCGACGAACTTCAACCTGCTTACCGTCGAGCCGCTGGAGGGGCAGATGTGTCTCGAGATCAGCCCGCTGATCATCTACCCGATCATTGATCGGCTGCTTGGCGGATCCAATTCGGAGCTGTATGTCCCGCAGCGCCCTTTGACCATGATCGAGCAGCGGCTAGTTGCCCGCATCACGGATCGGGCGCTGAATACTCTGACGGAATCGTGGTCGGAACTGGTGGAGATCAAGTTCGAGATCTCGGAAGTCGAGAGTAATCCGCACTTAGTGCAGATCGTCGCGCCGAACGAGGTCGTTGTGGTCCTTGGCTTCGAGATCAAGATGGGCGGGCAGGCGGGGACGATGAGCCTGTGCATCCCCTTCAACGTGATCGAGCCGGTGATGGACAAGCTTCTGTCACAGGGCTGGCTTGCCTACCAGCGACGAGCAGCCGCCGAAGACAAGACGGAGGATCTCGCGCAGGCCCTGGAAGCGACCCACGTCAATCTGGTCGCCTATCTTGCCGAAACAACGATCACCGTTCACGAATTGCTGACCCTCCAACCCGGCGACATTATTCAGACAACCAAGCCGATGGAAGGTGAGATTATACTCCAGGTGGAGGGTGAGAACAAATTCGCGGGCAAGATCGGACTGCATAAGGAGAACCTTGCCGCCAAGATCACGAGGTCAGCCGAGGTTGAAGAGCCGCTCTGAGAAGCCAATCCTCGTAATGCTCAACCACTCATGCAGACAGAGCGGGGTTGCGATTGCGGGTAACCATCATCAGGGAACGTACTTGCTCCTAGCCCCTGAAACCATACAAGTCTCCTTGCTCCGCTCCTTGCTCCATGAGCTGCAGCAGGTTGTAGGCAAGGTCCACCTCAAGTGCTAGTGCCTCGTCGTCGAGTGCTTGAGCGTCGGCAGAGAACCGGGCGAGCGCGCCGGTCATCGTTGCGATGGCCAGCTCGCGGTCCTCTTGGTAGACCTCCGCCGCCTGCCTCATGCTGGAAACCAAGACGGCCAGTGCGATCGTCTTGCCCACACTCGGTTGCTCAAAATACCGGCCTCGGTCGTCTACAGTCTCTCCGAGGTAGGCTGCATCGACCTCCTGCTCCACCAGCTCGCCATTCGGCGTCCGGTAAGAAAGGCTGCCGCTCATATTCATTCCGGTCAGCTCCGTTCCGCTATCCGGTTCGATGCGCAGCAACAAAGCACCCTTCCGGCGGCTCAAGAACACCGTGCTGACGTCAAGAGCCGACGCCACCTCGTCATCGCTGGATGGGAACCCGTACGCGTCCGCAACGTGGAAACCGGTAGATGGGGTCACGTCGACGACCATGTCATAGGCAATAGGACTGACCAGGAAAGGCCAATCGTCGACCATCAGTTCGGCGACATCCTCGTCGTCGAACAAACTGAAGGCATTGCCGCCACGCAAATGCGTAATGGCGTTCATCATCTCTTGCCGAAGGCCAACACCGACGCCCATGACAGTAAGGCCGATCCCACCGCTAGCGCCGTCCGCAGCAATTTCTTCGAACTCGCTCGGCTCTGTGGCACCGACATTGGGCTGCAAGTCAGTAAACAACATGACGCGAACCTGCTCCGCTTGCCCGTGGGCGGTTTCGGCGATTTCGAACGCCCGCCAGAGGCCCGATTCCATATCCGTGACGCCTCCCGTGCCCAGCGCGTCGATAGCTGCCTGGATAGCGACCTGCTGGTCGCCGGGTGTCAAGGGAAGCACATCCTCCACGATGGTTCCGTACGTCACCAACGCGATTTGGTCTTCCGCCCCCAGCTCGCCCGCGATGGCTGACAGAAGATTGCGAGTCACTTGCCCCGGCGTGGGATACTCAGTCCGCTCGGTAACATAGTCCCAGCCCATAGACCCGGACACGTCCATCGTGGCAATCAGGGTCAGACTGGGGCGTTCGAACGTATCGGGATCAACCGTTGACGAAAGCCCGACCTGCAACCAGCCGCTTGGGGTACCTTCCAAGGTAGGCGCGACGCCGATGGCCGTACGCAGGCAAAGCACTCGTTCACATGGATCCCCGGAAAGGCCGAGGTCGTGTTCGGAGAACATGCCCTCCACGACGAATGCTTCGGGCGGTGGAACTTGCCCACTGGCGATCAACTCCCGGGCAAACCCCATGTCCTGCACGCCGCCTTGGGTGGCACCAAAGTCCCCTTGGAGAGAGCCGAAATCAATTGGCAAACCGCCGATCGGAGCCTGCATGGGGCAGCCCGCGACAAGTGCAAGGCTGCCAAATCCTAGACACATGTGAAGAAAACGAGAGCGGACGACAACGCGAATCATGGGCTGTTCCTCCTGACGCATTCCTCTACTTACAAAGGTTATGTGCACCCCGAGTCAAGCACTCCACAAACTGAGGAGGGACAGCCACGTTCAGGCGCGTGACTGTCGCCACCATCAGGATTGTCCGGCTAGACCTGGTGTCCGGCAAGTGACGCCGGATTGAACCTACACACCGAGAGCAAGACACGATTGGCGAGTGACTGTGTTGCAGGTAGCAACTTAGCCGACTTGCTGGCATGTCCCGGCCTCAAAATCCAATCGGCAATAGCGGTCGAGCAACAATGTCAGACTGGACCGTATCGAGCGTCGAAAGGATTCGTCCCGGACGTGCGGCGCACGTCGTGGTCCGGATTGGCGGCGGCGTGTTCAAGTATGTGATAGACCGTCTCTGCGGCCTCGGATTCGCCGATCGCGGCTGCGATCTCCTCCACCGTTCGCGATGGTCCGACGTCGTCGCGAATGCGAGCCAGTACCGTTCGTTGCAAATCGAGCGATGCGCCGGCTGCCTTTTTGCCGGCTTCGACACCCGGCTGGTCGTACGCGCTGACGTTGATCAGCTCGGCGTAGAGGCCGACCGTGCGTTCGAACAGCGCGATCAGCGCACCTACGCTGCGGGCGCTGACGTCATCGAGCGTAATGGTGATCGACTCGCGGTCGTTGTCGTACAACGCCGCTCGCGTCCCCTGATAAAAGGCACTCAGGTAATCTCCGGTGGTCACGTCGTCTTCGACGCGGATCGATGGCTCGTCGCGGTCGCGGCGGACGTTGATGAAAGCGGTGAAGAAGTCATTCGGACCGTCGCGAAGCTGTTGCACATAGGCGTGCTGGTCTGTGCTGCCTTTGTTTCCGTAGACGGTCAGCCCCTGATGGACGACCTCGCCCGTGCGGTCGCGCTCCTTGCCCAGTGATTCCATCACAAGCTGCTGGAGGTATCGGCCAAGAAGTGTCAGCCGGTCGCGGTAGGGCAATACGACCATGTTGCGTGTGCCTCGACCTTCGCCCGCGTAGTGCCACATTAGTGCCATCATCGCGGCGGGATTTCCCATCGTGTTTTTGCCACGCGTCACAGCGTCGCAGTCGCGCGCCCCGGACAGCATCGCGTCGACGTCGATGCTCTGCAACGCCGCGGGCAGCAGTCCGACTGCCGACGTGACCGACGTGCGCCCACCGACCCAATCCCACATCGGAAAGATACGCAGCCACTGTTCACGGACGGCCTGCTCATGGAGCAGACTGCCGTCACAGGTGATAGCGACGGCGTGCCTGGCGAAGGTCAGCCCGGCGCGCCGGTACGCGTTTGCCACCTCGAGCATTCCATTGCGCGTCTCTTTTGTCCCACCCGATTTTGAGATGACCACCGTGAGCGTCTGCGGCAGCGCCTCGTCGAGTTCTGCAAGGGTCCGGTCGATGCCGTCCGGGTCGGTGTTGTCAATGAAACGAACGATCATTGGATCGTTAGCGGTGCCAAGGGCGTCACAGACGAACTGCGATCCAAGCGCCGATCCGCCGATCCCGATGACCAGCACGACATAAAACCCGTCACCGCGCTGCGGTGCAACCTTGCCAGCGTGCACGTCGGCGGCGAACTGCTTGACGGCTGCGTTCGTTTGCTCGATGTCAATCCGAAGCCGCTCGTTGGGTGCCAGCCCCGATGCGCGGAGCCAGTAGTGGCCAACCATCCGATCTTCATTAACGTTGGCCTTGGCGCCGTGTTCGAGTTCGTCCATTGCCGCAAGCGCCCGGGTCATCGGATCAGCCATGCTTTCAAAGTAGGTTTCGTCGAACCTCATGCGGCTGACGTCGAGTTGCAGGCCGATGTCGGACGCTACACACAGATACCGTTGATAGCGGTTCCACAGTTCACGCGGATTCATTGGATGGCTCCAATATGGCCTCGTGTTGATCGCCTCGATCGAGTGTGAGGGTTGAATCACGAGGCGGCGCGAGATTATTGATTGCGGTGAAGATCTTCCGTGTGGCTGCCCGGACCGTCTGGCGATCGGGCCTGTCCTTTTCGAACTCACTCAGATCGACGGGCGGACCGAACCGGACCCGGGCCCGGTGCCGTGCGAAAAGGCCGCTGATGATCTCACCACTGTAAATCGTGCCGCTGATGTAAGCGGGGATGACCTTGGCTCCGGTCTTTAGAGCGAGGACCGCGACGCCGTCCTTCGGTTCAACGGTTTCGCCGGGGGAAACGGTACGGCCTTCGATGAAGATCCCCAGCGCCTTGCCGGCGCGCAGGTGTCGAATGGCCTGTTTCGTAGCGGACGTATCCCGCGTCCCCCGCCTGACGGGAATGCATTCGACCAGTCGCATGAACGACCTGGCGATAGGCCAGTTGGTGTATTCCTCGGCTACCAAAAATGATATCGCCCGATAGGGCGCTGCGGCGCACAAGAAAAGTGGATCTGCTGAGCATGGATGGTTCGCCGCGATGATGACCGGGCCATCTCTCGGCACGGTCGAAGGGCCGATACGCTTGAAACGCCACCAGAGCTTGGCGACAAACTCGGTGAGGTTTTCCGCGAAGGTCAGGCGGGCCCCATGAACGCCGCGGCCAAGACGCACACTGAGATTGACCAGCCCCGCCGCGAAAGTCCCCACGGCAACGATGATGAGGATGTATCCCACCCAGTCATCGAGCCGGCTCCATCGAGGGACGCCGAGCACGCCCGTGGCCAGCAAGAGCGCTGCCGTGCAGCAGAAATCCTTGATCCCGAAGACACGCCCGCGGTACCGATCGGCGACAATCCGCTGCAACAGGGCGTTGAAACTGGCCATCACGACCACACCGAACGTCCCCGCCGCGACCACGCCGGTTGCTCCGATCACCGCCCGCGCCAACGCTCCGATCGGAAGAAACACGGAGGCGGCGAAGATGGCGATGCTGGACGCGACCCCGAACAACCCCCAGGTGATGGCGATCTCACTCCGCAGGGCGTTGCCCAACACCGTGATGACCAGCGCACCGAGAATGAAACCGGCGCCAAAAAAAGCCCGGTACGTGCTCATCGCCTGGTAGCTGTCCGCGTAGCCGTATGCATCGCGCACGACGGCCGGTATGACGCATTTGACCAGCGGGCCGCAAAACCACACCAACGCGGCGATGGCGAGCAGCTCCAGAACGCGGCGGTGGCACATGGCGTAGCGGAATCCGCCGGCGAGTTCGCGCACGGCTTCGACGAGGCCGCGACGGTCCTTGGTGGCGGCGCGCTGTCGCGGAGCTCGCAGTATCCACAAGAGTATCGCACTGCCGAAGAATGTGGCTGCGTCGAGGCGAAACACGTACTCCGGTCTGCCATAGTGGTCTATGAGGTACCCGCCGACGACGATCGCCACCATGGTCGCGATGACGCCGAGCCCGCTGATCATGCCATTCGCCCGGACGAGCTGGTCGGGGCGAATCAGCGTGGGCAAAAGCGCCGAACGCGCCGGGGAAAAGAGCGCCGCAAACGCACCGACCAGGATCAAGGGCAAGAACGGCCCCCACGGCCCCCAAGCCCCGGTCCACGCCAACAGCGATATGAATGAGAGCATCACTACGGACCGGACCAAATCAGCCGTGATCATCAAACCGCGTCGGGGGAGCCGGTCGGCCAGCCAGCCGGTGATCGGGGCGAAAAGGAAAAACGGCACGAAGAACAGAAAGGTCATCCGGGCGTCTAGCGGCGTGACGTCAACCTCGACGCTGGCGGCGTCTTGTGTCTTGAGGATGGCCATCTCGGAAAGGTGATCACCCAGGGCGCTGATGCCGTAGGCGCACCATAGCAACATGAAGTTGCGGTTGCCCAGCAGTTCCCATCGACGGCCTGAAGGTTGAGCAGCTCCTGTTCTCATCAGCGTTGGGGCGATCCGTACCGCTCCGGTCCCATGCGGACATTGCGGCTTTCACGGTCCCTCTCATCGTAATCCGGGGCGGCTCCGGTGGACAGTGCTCCTTATCCATTCCGCAAGAGCGGGGTTCGCGTTAACTTAAGGGGTAAACACGGATTCGGCAGGGTTCCACGACGTAAACGGTGTTCGGATCGCTGATCCGAGCCCTCTTTGACATTTCGCGCGGGTGGTCGCCGGATGGACCTGCTCCGTGAGTGGCGAAATGTCAAGGGCTAGCGCGGGGTATGGGTCGGTCACGGGTCCGTGACAGTATCGGCGGCGTTTTTTGGGGGTTATCATGAGGGTGGGGT
>CAZJTP010000121.1:0-13835 GCA_964548955.1 uncultured Phycisphaeraceae bacterium | reverse complement strand
CAGCGCATCGAACAGGTTCGACTTCCCAACAGCATTCGGACCGAGGATGACCTGGAATGGGAGGAGGTCCACAGCAAAGTTGCGGAAGGTTTTGAATCCGTCGATCTCTATGCGAGTCAGCATAGCGGTTCCATCCTATAGTGATTTGCCGGAACGATCAAAGTCCGTACTCATCCCATCGGTGTTTGATACGTTCGATCATCTCGTCGTTCATTGTCAGTTCCCCGGGCCAATCGCGGATGACGCCCTCGCCGGGGATCTTGCGCGTCGCATCGATGCCGATTTTCGCGCCGCTGCCGCAGTACGGTCCGGCATGATCGAGGATGTCACACGGACCGTCGATGATGACTGTGTCGCGCCGCCAGTCGACGTTGGCACACATGTGGAACAGGACATCCTGCTCGTCGTGAACGTTCACGTCCTCATCGACCACGACGATCATCTTCGAGAACATTAACTGCCCGGCGCCCAAGAGGCTGCTGATAACCTTGCGGGCGTGCATCGGGTACTCCTTGCGAATCTTGACAAAGGCGCAGTTGTGGAAGGCCCCGAACATCGGCAGATGATAGTCGAGGATGTCTGGAATAAGCATCTGCAGCAGCGGCAAAAAGATGCGTTCGGTGGCCTTGCCCAGGTAGTAATCCTCCTGTGGCGGGAAGCCGACGATCGTCGCGGGGAAGACGGGATGCTCACGGTGCGTGATTGCGGTGACCTGAAGGGCCGGATAGCGATCAGCCTGCGAATAGAAACCGGTATGATCCCCGAACGGCCCTTCGATAAGCGTCTGCTCGGGATCAACCCAGCCCTCGATGACGATCTCGGCGTTTGCCGGTACGTTCATCGGAATCGTTTTAGCGGGGATCATCTCAATACCGCCATCGTTCAGGAAGCCCGCAAAGAGCAGCTCACTCACATCCGGCGGCAGCGGGCATGTGGCGGCGTAGGGCAGAACCGGCTCAGCTCCGAAGGCGATCACCAGCGGCATTTTCTCACCGCGGTTTTTGTACTTGCGAAAGTTTCGGGCGCCGTCGTGATGCACGTGCCAGTGCACAGCTGCGAGTCTCTTGTCGAAAACCTGCACGCGATACATGCCGACGTTATCCTTGCCGTTGTCGGGATCTTTCGTATGGATGCCCGCAAACGTGATATAGCGTCCGGTCCCCACAGTATCCTCAGCGGGCTTGCCGCCGAAACCCGGCTCTCCGTCGTGAGGCCAGCATTGAATGATCGGCAGGTCAAACAGGCTCGCGTCGTCGGTATGGACAATGTCCTGGCACATGCCGCGTTTAACGACTTTGGGTGCGAAGCTCGCCAATCTGGCGAGCTGCGGGAGCTTCTTCATCTTCTCGATCAGCGTCGTGGGCATTTCCGGTCTGACGAGCTGCCGCACGCGATCGGTCACCTCCTCGAAATCCGATACGCCCAGAGCAAGTCGCATGCGCTCGTAGCTTCCGAACACGTTGATTGCGACGGGGATTGCGGAGCCTTTGACGTTCTCGAAGATCAGTGCATGGCCACCGAGGCCGCCGTGAACGGGGTCGGTGGGCGGCGGTGGGCTGTTACCCGCAGCCGGCAACTTGCTCACCTGATTTGCGATGGCGGAGATTTCCAGAATCGGGTCGACCTCGACGGTGATCCGCTTGAGCTGACTGTGGGCGTCGAGATCGGCAAGAAACGTCTGCAAATCGGGATACGGCACGGTCGAAAACTCCTAACCAAGGTTGGTGGAAGTGTACCGGAAGCCCGTTGTCGGGGCGAGGCTTTTTCATGCCCCAGGATCACGCTGACGGCCGTTCCCTTCGTCATCGTCTAATCCCACCCTCTCAAGCTTCGTGGCGCAAGGACAAGCTCTACGGCAGAAACACCTTGAGCAACGGCAGAATTCGTTCGTGGGCGTCCTCGACGACATAATGGCCCGCGTCGTCGAAACGGTGCACGCGTGCATCGGGGAACCGCGCGACCCATTCGGCCAGAAACCGATCGGTGAAGCAGAAATCCTTCATGCCCCAACAGATCAGCATCGGCCGATCGCGAAACCGCGGCAGCGCGGATTCGATCCGCTTGATCACCCGGTGGCTCGGCACCTTCGGTGTCATAGGGATGTCATGGACAAAGCAAAGGATGCCGACCCTGTTGGCGGCGTTGTCGTAGGGGAGCAGATACCCGCGTTTCACCTGTGGCGTCATGCGATCCCGCTTGCAGCAGGCCATGTGGACGGCCGCACGCGCGAAGGCGTTGAAACCGCGGACCGCGATGTCACCGAAGATGGGCCGGCGGCAAATCCGAATGCGAAAGGGAACCCGTCCGCCGAGAAACACGGCTGAGTTGAACACGATGAAGCCGCGCACCCGATCGGGGCGGCGTGCGGCCCAGCCAAATCCGATGGGCCCGCCCCAGTCGTGGACGGCCAGGGTAACGTCACTCAAGTCGAGATGGTCGATCAACCGCTCGACATTGTCGATGTGCGTTGAAAGTGTGTATGGATACTGCTGGGGTTTGTCAGACAGGCCGCAGCCGATGTGATCCGGTGCGATTACGCGGTAACGATCGCGCAATCCCTTGATCAACTCACGGTAATAAAATGACCATGTGGGGTTGCCGTGCAGCATAACGACGGGCGGCCCATCGCCCTGGTCGACGTAATGCATCCGCCCGCCGGCAACGTCCAGGTAGTGAGACTCGAACGGATAGAGATCTTCCAGTCCGGACAGATCTGCGTCCATAATGGGTCACCAGTGCACGCCGAGCATCATACAGCTTAAACCGCTGCCAATGCCCAGCATAGCGATCCGTTCTCCGCGCCGTGGCGGATCGCGCTCGATCCCCATCGCCATGGTCAGCGGCAGTGACACCGACCCAACGTTACCGAGAAACTCGACCGTCGAGAAATCCTTGGCCGGATCGACTTGAAGCAACTCGAGCAGCTTATCTCGATGAGCCGCCCCGACCTGGTGACAGTAGGTCCGGTCGACGTCGCCGTTGGTCCAGCCCAGCTCGCGTTTGAATAGGTCCCACGTTTCGGCGGCCAGCGCGCAGCCGCTGACAAGCAACGTCTCTGCGTGGGTTTGCATGCTCATTGCTGATTGTGCATCGAACCCGGTATCCGCACTGCCGCGGCACAGGTCGTTGTGCTCGGTGGCGGTTCGGACCACGCCGCCCGGCAGATGATGACCGGTCTGCGTGACCGAGTCGTGGGCCAGAATCAGTGCGACCGCACCCGACCCGATCGTCAGCGAAGTGAAGGCCGCCTTGAACTGCTGGCGGGTCAGCTTGGGCGTGCCGAGCAATTGGCGGATCGTGGTACGGACGAGGTTGTGGCTGCTTTCGCCGGCTACGATGAGCCCCTTTTTGACCTGCCCGAGCTCGATCATGTTGGCCAATGAGATGATCCCGTTCAGGAAGCCGAGGCAAGCATTGGAGATGTCATAGACCAACGCCTTCGGCGATAGTGACAGGTTGTCGTGGACCACCGAGGCTGTGGCCGGTTCGAGAAAGTCACGCGAGACGGACGTGTGGATCAGGCACTCGACCTCCTCCGGTGACACGCCGGAAGCCTCCATGGCGCGGCGCCCGGCACGGGAACTTGCGTCGCTGGGCAACGTACACTCATCCCAGAATCGCCGTTCGCGGATACCGGTCATCAACTCCAGTCGGCCCTCGTGAAGCCCGAATCGCTCGTAGATCGGTGCAAGCTCCCGCTCGATCTCGACCGAACTGACCACGTTCTCCGGCAGAACGTAGCCGAATCTCTCAAGACAAACACGTTCGTATTTCAGCATATAAATCTATCCTGACACCCGCGATCATGCCCTTTCCCTGATGGTGCGGCATTATAGCGAGTTGAGGTTGGCGGGGTAGAGCCGAGCGGTGCTTGAGCTCACGCGTCACACCGATTCGTACTTCCTGGTAGGTATCTGGGCCGCCCAAGGACTCGCTGTTGAGTGTTCGTCTACCGATCACCGCACCCGTCAAATGTCCATGTACCGTGCGATAACATCGCGTCTGAAGTAGGGATAATCCATCTTCGCGTCTGCGGTTCGTGGCGGGGTTGACTTCGCCAGGTAGCGGGCCAACAAATCCATGAAGGCGATAAAGGCTGCGGGCTGGCGGCCACACGACGCCTTCCCCTCTTGATGGTGGGGCGCAAGGGGGCATTGGGGGGATAAGAAGCTGACAACCTATCGGCACCATATCGTAACCTGCAGGGCTGCGGTCCTCGGTCTGTTGCTGCTGGTCGCGACGGTCGCCGGCTGCGGGAATACCTTCGAGTACATCACCGCGAGCCGGCCATTGTTCGTCGCGGAATGTGAGGGCGATGCGGATCGCGTGGCGGCTGATCTCGTCGTTCTCGATTGGTACGGCGGCGTGACACCGATCTATCCGAACGACGAGTTCGAGGCACTGGATCTTTCAGCCTTTGAGACGGCCGGCGGTGGAACCCCGGCGGATGATGCGGAGTGGTTCATGGAGCAGGTCCGGCTTCAAGTGCAGCGCATCTTCTGTGAATCGCCCGGACCGTGTGTGTGTGTGCGACATCTGGATGACACGTCGGAACCGGCCGGTACGACGGTCTACTACACGCAAGCGCTTTCTCCGTCGGGGGGGCGCCGGATCGGCGAAGCCGAATACGATCCCTGCAACAGACAACACGACAACACGGCGGTGATCTTCGGCGAACAAATCCGCCGGCTCGGCGCCGCCTACACATTCGATGAGTGGGTCAACGTGTTCGCCAATGTTACCGCTCACGAGATCGGGCATACACTCGGGTACGGCCACGTCACCCGGGACGAGTCGCCGGAGACCGGCCGGTCGATCTACGTCGAGCTGATGCTCGACGGTCACACGATGAACGAGCTTCGCCGCGAGGCGCGTTTCGTTGTCGAGCAGACTCACTGCCCCAGTGATTCCCAGGTCACACTTCGGCGAACGGAAAACCCGACGATCACCTGTGCCGCCGCCGACACCGGTCAGAGCGACTGAAGCAAACCGTCAACCACGAGCTTGTACCTCTGTCTCTTATTTCGTCGCACCGGAGCCGCCGGTGTGAGATGGTGTGATGCTGATCGGTCGTCCGCGGCTGTCCTCGCAGACGTATTCCACCTGATCACTCGTGAAAAAGACGTCACCGCGAATGACGACCTCCTTGCCGGTCTCAGTCTCGATTTGATTGAGTGCAGCGCGCTTGTTGTTGAGTATCACAAAGGCCATGTCGCTGGCGACCGTAACGATCACCTTTTGCACGGTTTTATGGTGCGCGGCAAGTTGAATGATGCGCATAACATCAAGGCTTACCGAGTCGGGCATCTTTACCAGTCCAGTGCCCTTGCAGTGCGGGCAGTCGTAGTAGATGTTCCGTTTGAGCGACGGTCCCTGACGTTGGCGTGTCATTTCGATGAGTCCGAAGTCGCTCATTCTGAGAATCCGGGCGCGTTCCTTGTGCTTTTTGAGCGCATCCCGCAGCGCCCGCTCGACCGCGCGTTTGTGACGGTCGATACGCATGTCGATGAAGTCGCAGACGATCAACCCGCCCAGGTCGCGGAGGCGGAGCTGTCGGGCGATCTCCTCCGCAGCCTCGATATTGATCTTGAATGCGGACTCATCGGCATCGTCCATTGTGCGGAACCGTCCGCTGTTGACGTCGATGGCCACGAGCGCTTCGGTGCTGTCGATGACCAGGGAGCCTCCCGACGGCAGAGGCACGTAGCGCATGTTGATTCTCTCGATCTCCTCCTCGACACCGAACCGGTGAAACAGCGGCTCACGCTCCTCATGAAGCTCTACGACGGCCTTCGATCGTGGCATGACGATCTGCAGGAACTCTCGGGCCTTGTTCGCCGTCTCGGCGTCGTCCACAATCAAACGCGCAAAGTCAGCCGTGTATACGTCACGAATCGTGCGGGTGACCAAATCCGATTCCTGATACAGTTCCACAGGTGCGGAATACTGCTTGATCCGCGATGCGACCGTTTTCCATAACCGCATGAGGTAATGCAGATCGCGTTGGAGTTCTCGCTTGGATTGGCCCAGCCCGGCCGTTCGGAGAATGAATCCCATCCCCGACGGAAGATCGAGCTGGTTCATCAGCTCTCGCATGCCCCGGCGATCCGCCTCGTCCTCAATCTTCCGCGAGACACCGTGGCGGCTCATCCCGGGCATCATCACGAGGAATCGGCCTGGGAGCGACAGGTACGTCGTGAGTGTCGGGCCTTTCGTGCCAAGCCCGTCTTTGGTGACCTGGACAATGACTTCCTGCCCTCGTCGAAAACACTTCTGAATCAGCGGCCGGTTGTGGCGCGGGATCTTCCGCCCCACGTCCTCGGCGTCACCCTTATGGTTCGGGAAGTACTGCGGTTGAACGTCGGAGATGTGAAGGAAGCCGTTTTGCGGGTGGCCGAAGTCGATGAAGACGGCCTGGATACTCGGTTCCACGTTGACAACGCGTGCCTTGTAGATGTTGCCGACGTGTGACTGTGTGGATTTCCGCTCGATGAACAGCTCTTCCAGGCGACCCTCGTGGAGGATGGCGATGCGACACTCGTCGCCGGCGGAGACATTGATGAGCATCTCCCATGCACTCGCTTCGCGGCTTGTTTTCGTTTTGTCGGGCTGCTCCTCGGCCTGTCGCCGGCGGGATTTGGCCGCCCCGGGTGCTCTCGGTTCGACGATAGCTTGTTCCTGTTTCGTTGGCGGCTTCTGCGGGCTCTTGGCACGGCGACGCTGTCGGGAGACACCGCGGCGTGTTGTTGTCTGATCGCCCTTGCCTGCCTGCGACGGAATCGCGCTTTGGGGCGCCTCGGGCCGTTCGGCAGCTTCGGGTGACTCAGACGGTCCCGGAGGCTCCGCTTCGGGTACGGCGGCTGCGGTGCCTGTCTTCTTCCGGGAGAACTTCGTGCCGCGTTTGGGGCGTCTGCGGGTTGCCTTCTTGACTGCGCTACCCGGACGGTTCATTGTGGCGGTGGCGGACAACTGTGCCACTTCAGTGACATCCACCTGCGTCGGTGTCGGGCGGGTCGCGTCGGCGTCGAGAGGAGCCGCCGCCTCGGAGGTCTTTACTTGCTTACGGGTCGCCATTGTCTTCCCGCGTTTGACAGCCCTTTTGCGTTTTTGGGAAGTTTGCGTTTTCTTCTCTGTCATTGGTCGTGTATGCTCACTGATCAGCTACTCCCACTGGATCTCTAAACGTTGGATTCGATGGTTGATCGAGCCGGGATCGAATCCCAGAAGTCCCGCGATTTCCGCGGGTTTGGCTGTGCCGCCACCCGTGACGCGAAGTGTGAACTCGATAACGTTACCGTCGATACGTATGTCCGCAAGGTAGGGCCGCACATCCACCGTCCGGCGATGTCCGTTCTTGGGATCGACCCGTTCAACTGGGGTGGTGGCGGATTCTGAGACCTTCCGGATACGTGATTCGACGTCCGCACCCGGTCGATCCCTCAGATCGAGCCGATACCGAACGAGCGCGGGGTGGAGCCGTTCACCGGGCTCGAGGCGCCGAGCCCCGGTCATCTTGACGTTCGGAGGCATCTGGTACTGAAGCTCGCGCAGCGCCGTCTCGCCGTCGATCGGTCTTTCGAACTCCACGACGATCGACTCGGCTTCGGAAGCCACTCCGACGGGCAGGGGCAAGGGGATCGACAGTTTCGGATGAGGATTGAATCCCTCCGTGAATCGAACCGGCAGCGCTGCCCTGCTCAGCGCCCGCCGAAACATCTGCAGAGTGTCATGGTGCGAGATGAATCGCAGATCACCGTACACGCCGTAGGCGAACACCCATTGTTCCCTTTCCCCCGAGTCGGGCACCTCGCGTGGTTGCGGGCATCCCATCGTTTCGTCGGTTCCACTGCCTTGGCGTCAGCAGGCATTGCAGCCTGATGCGCCGCGGCGACATCGTCGTTATCCGATCAGATCGGATCCTCCGGTAACACTTTTCTCGTCTCGTCCCGCAAGTAGTTCGTTACTTGCCTCGCCGTTTCAAAGGTTAGCGCCCGTCGCGCGACGCGCTGCGCCTGGGTTATCGACACCAGGCGGATCAGCTTTTTGACCTCGGGGATGTTCGCCGGCGCCATCGAGAAGTTTCTCAGGCCGATACCCATCAAGAACATCGTGTACAGCGGTTGCCCACCCATTTCACCGCACAGGCTGCACGCGACGCCGGCCTGCATGCATGCCCGGACCACGTCGCGAAGCACCCTTAATAGCGCCGGACTCGAGGCCGTGTAGTACTGCGAAACGCGTTCGTTGTTTCGATCGACGGCCAGCAGGTACTGAATGAGATCGTTGGTTCCGATGCTGATGAACTTTACCTCGCGGCAGAACTCCTTGACCTGAATGGCGGCCGCCGGCGTTTCCAGCATCATGCCGACCATGATCTTCCCGTCGCACGAGACGCCGGATTCTTCCAGGTCCTCCATGGCGTCGTGCAGGGCCATTTTGGCCTGCCGCAACTCCATCAGGCTGACGATCAGTGGGAACATCAGCCGGACATCCCCGAGGGTGGATGCTCGCAGGATCGCCCGTAACTGAGTCTTGAACATATCCAGATTCTGGAGGCTGTAGCGCACCGACCGCAGGCCCAGCATCGGATTGCGCTCCTCTTCGTAACTGCGCTGTTGCGTGTATTTGTCCGCACCGAGATCGAAGGTGCGGATGGTCACGGGACGCCCTTGAGCACCGCGAATCGTCTCGCAGTAGGCTTCGTACTGTTCATCCTCCGAGGGCGCCTCCATCCGGCGCAGGAACAGAAATTCGGTTCGATACAAGCCGACACCGTCCGATCCCTTGCCGATTCCCACCCCGGCCTCATGCGGGAATTCGATGTTGCTTAACAGATAGATGCGTTCACCGTCGCGTGTTACAGCCGGCAGATCCTTGAGTTCATCGAGTTCATCGTACAGACGGTGGTAGGCGGCCTCGCGACTCCTGTATTCCCCCAGTGTGGGTTCGTTCGGATTTACGATCACCAACTGGTTCGCACCGTCCACGATCACCATGTCACCGCCGCTGATCCGGGTCGACACGTCTTTCAAGCCGATCACGCCGGGCTGCCCCCACGAACGAAGCAGAATGGCCGTGTGCGATGTCGCCGCACCCGTGTCCAACGCTACGCCCACCACCTTCGTGTCCGGGAGGTGGGCTGTTTGTGTCGGCGTCAAATCATGGGCAACGAGGACGACGGATTTGGTCAAATGAGCTAAGTCTTCGCGACCTTCACCAAGAATGTTGCGAAGCAGGCGGCGCTCGATGTCCTGAACGTCGCGAACGCGCTCGACAAGCAACGGGTCGCTCATATGCATGAACCGCCGCTGGTACTCACGCATAACCGCGCTCGTGGCGTAGGCGGCGGCGCGCTGCTCACGGATCAAGTGTTCAATGCTGTTTCGGAGGCGCTCGTCGGTCAGCACGCCGATATGCCAGTCGAATACGTTAGCGGCCTCGTGGCCCAGGCTCGTGTTAAGCCATTCTCGCTGATTATGGAGATCCTCGACGGACTGCGTGATGGCCACGTCCAGACGTGCGAGTTCCGCCGGAACCTGGTCTTCGGACACGGTTCGATACGGAATACGGTAGTCCTCAGCCTCGAGTATGACCGCCTCACCGATGGCAACGCCCGGTGCTACCGAAATGCCGCGGAGAATCTCCATACAACCGCCATGCACCTACAACGAGCATGTGACCGTGCCTGTTGCCGGGGTTGAGCTTCCCGTCTGTTCGACGCCGAACGATCGTCAGTCGCCAGACAGTATTCCCGGTGCGGCCGGTCCGAATCCTAGTCCTGCCTCATCCCCCCTGCGGGCCCCTACCCGGGCCGCTGAGATGTATCCATCATGTTGAAGCCGGCGTTGACAAGCGCCGCCAATGCACGCACCGCCTCATCGGCATCCTCGCCGCAGGCTTCGATGCGAAGTACGCTTCCCTGTGTCGCTTCTAGAAGCATCATCTGCATAGCGCTCTTGCCATCGACCTTCTCTTTATCACAAGACACATTCGTGACCGCTACCGTCGACTTATACTTCGACGCCAAGTCGACAAATCGCATTACCGGACGGGCATGAAGCCCCTCCCTGTTTGGAACCGTTGCATCGCGCACAGCCTCGGTAGTGGCGTCGGACAATCACAGCCTGCCTTTCCCCGCGGTTCGATCGAATAAACAGGAGAACAGTTGATGCGAGGCTCTATTCGTTCTGCAAATCATCCGCTTCCGTGACAAGCTCGACGATCGCCTCGCGTGTTTCGGCCTGTCGCAGGAAACGCCGGAAATTCTCTCGTTGCAGGTACCGGAAGATTCTCTCCATCGCCGCGAGGTGCTCTTCCGGTGCCGATGCCGGGCTCAGCAGCATCACGATTGTGTAGACCGGCGCCCGGTCCAACGCCGCGAAATCAACACCGTGGCTCGACCGCCCAATCGTCGCGATCATCTTCTCGATACACTGGTGCTTTACGTGCGGGACTGCGACTCCCTTTCCAAAGCCGGTGCTTCCCTGGTTCTCGCGTGTGATGGTGGCCCGCGCGATCGTCTCCATGTGATGCTGCTCAATCGCCCCGCTGTCAGCCAACGACTGAATCAACTCTCGGATTACGCCATTTCGATCCGTCGCCTTGAGGTCCGGGACCACCGACGGCGCGTCAATCAAATCGGAAAGCTTCATGTCAACTTCCGTTCCCACGATGAGCCTCGTCAGCAGTGCACGCCGCCCACTATCGCACCGCGCTGCACCGGTAACGCGCCGGTGCGGTTAGCCCTCGCTCACATAGTCGCTTTTATCATCGTGTTTGTGGTTACGGTTCTTCTCTTTATGTTTGGTCAACTGTCGCCCGAGTTTCTCGACCACCAGATCAATCAGCGCAAACGTGTCGGGTCCGGTCTCCCGCGCCACGAACGTATGCTTCCGGTCCACGCGTACGATCATCTCGGCGGTGAACTGCTCCGATTCATGATCCAAAACAACCTCAATGTCGTGGATCCGGTCGTAAAACCTGGGCAGTTTGTGTGCCTTGCTGTGAATATAGTCTCGTACGTCGTCCGTGACTTTCACATGGCGTCCCGTCACCTGAATCTGCACGTGTCAACCTCCTTGTTCTAGCGGTGATCGCCACCACTTCGCGACATCACCTTGCCGGACCGTCATACACTCATGCCTATGTCAATCGCTATTGCCCTTGGACTGCGGTCCGGGAAGCACGGCCTCGGGCTTAATGACACCGCCGCTGATCGTAAACCGCAGGCCCTCGTCGATGGTCATGCTCAACTCGATCACGTCCTCCTGGGGCACCTGAATCACATAGCCGGTTACGGGTGTCGGTGAACTCGGGATAAACACGGTTACGAGGTTCTCCGACACTCGCTTTTGTACCTGCTCCATCGGTCCGCCAGTCCTCAGACCCACCGACCAGATCCCCTTGCGAGGATACTGCACGGCCACCACACCGGAGAAATCGACGGCGCGTTCCGTGAGCAAAAAGTCCGTGACCTGCTTGACGTTCGAATAGACCGCTCGGACCAGCGGTATCCGCTTAAGCAGGCCCTCCGCAGCTCGCCAAGACGTCCGACCGAGAAAACTGGCGAGGAAAAAGCCCATGAAGTATACGAGAACGATCGCGATTAAGAAACCAAGTAGATGAAGCCGATATTTGGCGAACGCGATCTGCCAAAGGGCGTTATTTTTAGCTTTTTCAGCCTCGCTGAGAATGATGGGTTGGTGCAGTTCCGACTTCTTTTCTTGCAGTCGCTTATAATTCTGAACGATTTTGTGTTCGATCGTCAATCGACGGCCGTCCGCGTTCCATTCATTGATCGGTGTCCCGTAACGGAGCGCGTCTAAATCGGGATCAACGAATCCAGGCTCCGGCTCGTCGCGAATCACGCGGCACAGGCTCAGTAATCCCTGAGTGATGTAATATCCGACATTTTCATTGACCAGTCGATAGGCCCAGACGATGATCGCAAACGTCAGAAGTGTTGGCACCAAAGCGCCCAGCCCGCGGAGGAAAAATCGCCTGAAGTCGTCCATGAACCGCTGCTGCGTCACTCCGTCGTGTATCCTATACCCGCAAAAAGATCGTGCGATTCCCTGCGGACCAGCGCCCCGGACCATACCAAGCCGTCCGGATCGGGAGCGAATGCAACATATTCTATCCCCGTCTCGAAGTCAACGCTTGTCGATACGGCGCATGGGTCCTACAGTCTCCCCATGGCCGTAGAAGTCTATACCGGTGTTAAGCTGGCCATACCACGCCGGACCCTCTTCGCATCGATCTTCGCGTTTCTTCTGGTTTCACTCCTCGCAGCCGCGATGACCTGGACCCGATCGGGTGATAAGCTTGCACCCAGGATCACACCCGAAGGATGGTCCGTCTCGTTCCGACCACCCCAACGCTTCGTGGGCGAATTCGGTCTCACCAAGCTCGGTCCAGCCTATCAGTTCTACGGCTCAACGAAAGAGGGTGTTCCGGCTACGCTGGTTGTGTATCACCTGGAGGGGACGTGGACGGGCGACGCCGCGACGGCGTGTGACCGCGTGCTGCGTGCCCACATCGGCCCGGGCTCGCCTCCCGCCGGTATCGCTCGCCTCACCCGGTTGGACAGGAAGCTGGGGACGCTTGATGCGGTTGAGATGTGGGATTCACTGCTTAACGTTGTCGTTCGAGCCGTTGTGCTTGAGCCCGGTAACGCCTACGCATTATCCGCGAGCGTTCACGGAGCTCCGCTCGATGCCGAGTCTTACGGTCTGTTCAATCACATCTGCGCTTCGGTCGAATACCGGAGACCCTGACGGTCAGGCGTCATTAGACCGCTCGATCTGACCGATTCTCGGTTTTGCGCAAACGGGTCTCGCTTCGATAGTGAGTGACGTTCATGTCGGCGAGGTGTTCTCCCGCCGGGCGTTTGTCCGAGTCTACGCCGTATCCCCTGGTGGCATTTCACCGGACGCGCCGGTAGGATGGCTGACGTGTTGATCTCCTGGCGGTCGGGGATGTCTGACCGACTGCCGGTTCCAATCATCGTCGACAGGGCGTTGCCGGCAATGTCTCGTCGATTCGCAGCGACAGACTACGGTCACGGTTACGGCGCCGCACGCGCACTATCACTGCCGGAAGTGCTGGTAGTCTGCGCGGTCATCCTCTTTCTGCTGGCACTTCTGTTTCCCGGATTGAGCGCCACCCGCGAGCGACTTCGCCGGTTGATCTGTGCTAACAACCTGCGCCAGTGGGGCGCGGCGCTGCAATACTATCGCGACGACCATAACGATTATCTCCCGACGGAGGGCAGTTATCTCGACCTGGACAAGCCGTATGCGTGGTTCAACGTCCTGCCTCCGTACCTGGGGGCGCCTGCCTATCGTGACGTCGACGGCGTCGGTGATGCGATCAAGGAGTTCCCGGCTCTGCACATATGGATATGCCCTTCCAAGAACCTTACCAATGCCTACAAGAGCGGGAGCGGAAAGAACCAATTTCACTATGGGATGAGCCAAGTGCTCGACGGGATGTCTAAGGTACGACGAGGTTTGGCATTGAGTACGACGGTTTGGCAGTGGAGGTAGTTTGCGGGGATTCCCTGGACGCCTTGCCTTTGCGCAAGACGCAAAGTCCAGAAAGCCTCGGTTTGGCGCAGCTTCTTTACCCGCTCACGAGGCCGGCGACTCGCCGCCGGCGATCCTTAGCTGTCTCCTGTTCGGACGACTCTCGACGTAATTGGTTCTCGACCCATTCGAGGTCGTCACCGGTCACAGTCACTCTCTCTCCTTCGCTGAGGTTCTGACGCTTCCGGGCACGACGGACTGCATTGTTCAACAGAATCCTGCATCGACGCAGGCTCCCGTGTCCCAGGT
>CAZJTP010000120.1:0-13881 GCA_964548955.1 uncultured Phycisphaeraceae bacterium | reverse complement strand
TTTGCAACGATTACGAACGCCAACTGGGACGACGATCGCTTTGTCGCCATGATCAAAGACGCACTGAGGCTCCGGGATCAACTGCGGGACAGGTTTCTGGCCGCCTATAAAGAAAAGAGCGGCAGGGAGTTTGACGAGCCATTGCCCGATGCCGCTACTTGGTTCTCCGATGATGCAGCCGCGTTTGCGGAAAAGGCCAAGTCCGTCGGTGTCCTTGCCACTGAAAACGAAGATGTCCGCTCCCTGCGGGAGCTTCTTATCATAGGGCTGAAGGGGATTGCCGCCTATGCGGACCATGCTGCCGTCCTGGGGTCACAGAAAGACGAAATCTACGCTTTTCTGATGGAGGGTCTGGCGTCCACCACGAAGGAACTGTCGGTGGACGAAATGATCGGGCTGGTAATGAAGGCCGGCCAAACCGCGGTCACCACCATGGCCCTGTTGGACGAGGCCCACACGTCGGCATACGGCCACCCCGAAATGACCGAAGTGAATACCGGTGTTCGCGACAAGCCAGGAATACTGATCAGCGGCCATGACCTGAAAGATATGGAAGAAGTGTTGCAGCAAACCCAAGGTACGGGCGTGGATGTGTACACTCACGGCGAAATGCTGCCGGCGCACTATTACCCGGCCTTCAAGAAGTACGATCATTTTGTCGGCAACTACGGTGGCTCCTGGTGGCAACAGAACGCGGAGTTCGAGTCCTTCAACGGTCCGATTCTCTTGACCACGAATTGTCTGGTTCCGTTGAAGAAGAACAACACATATCTGGACCGGCTGTTCACGACCGGCTTGGCCGGTTACGCTGGCGCCAAGCATGTTCCCGACAGGCCCGAGAACGGAGCCAAAGATTTCACCGAAATGATCGAACTGGCCAAGAAATGCCCACCGCCGACCGAAATCGAGACCGGCGAGATTGTCGGCGGTTTCGCCCACCATCAGGTTTTGGCCCTGGCTGACAAGGTTGTTGACGCGGTCAAATCCGGAGCGATCAAGCGCTTTATCGTCATGGCCGGCTGTGACGGACGCCACAAAACCAGGGACTATTATACGGAAGTGGCCCGGAACCTGCCCAAAGATACGGTGATCCTCACAGCCGGGTGTGCCAAATACCGCTACAACAAACTGGACCTCGGTGATATCGGCGGCATCCCCCGCGTGCTTGATGCGGGCCAGTGCAACGATTCCTATTCACTTGCGGTGATCGCGCTGAAATTGAAAGAGGTCTTTGGCGTGGAAGACATCAACGAGCTGCCGATTTCATATGACATCGCCTGGTACGAACAGAAAGCGGTGGCGGTTTTGTTGGCGCTCCTTTACCTCGGTGTCAAGGGTATTCGGCTCGGTCCCACCCTGCCGGGTTTCCTTTCCCCGACGGTGGCCAATGTCCTGGTAGAGAAGTTCGGTATTAAGCCCGTCGGCACGGTTCAGGAGGATATTGAGGCTATGATGGCCGGCAGGTAATGTAAGATGCGAGAAGGTCACGCGTCTCTTCCAGCGGCCCCCGCGTTCATTACCCCGTACGTCTTCAAGGTGCTCCAGGAAAAGCACGACCTCAAGCTGAACAACAACACCGATCCACTGGCAGACCTGAGCGCGTCCATCGGAAACGCTGTGGCCGCAAACCAGCGAACACGCCGGACAATCGGGTAGTTCCTGAGCACGGCACGGCTGTATGAGCTTGAAGCAACCAGGCAGGTCTGGCCGGTTCTTCGTGCCCCAACTGGGACTTTATGGGCTTCGGCTACACGGAATCCGATGTTGTTGTTCTCGTTCGTCGGGTTGTTGTTGCGGTTGGCGGCGTGCAGGTTGACGTAGATGATGTCGAACGACCCGCCGCGCACGCCGCGATACGAACCGTTGTCGCTTCCCGATCGCCCTTTCAGAGTTCCTTCACTCGGTGTCCCTGTTTGAGCTGACCACCTCCGGCCCGCAAACTGGGAGAACTCTAACAGCCTAACCCGTCTTACATCATGCCCGTCACCGGCACGCCCCGCACAAACCTACGCCCGACGGGCCCAACGGGGCCGAGATCGTGTACATGACCGGCACCGCACCCACGTCCTGATCAGGACCGCGAGTGTCAATGAGCGGTCACCGGAAGGCCAGTCGTGTCCACAATGATCCGGCTGACCGCTCCATGACCCTTGACATCGCTGCGCGACGTAAAGGGCAGGCTGTCGCGGTACTGGTCCGTACGATCCACAGGTCAAGTGCAACCAACATTTCCCAGCCTGAAGGGCTGGACCACAATAGCCGTGGGCACCGCCCACGGATTTCGGCTCTCAGCGATTCGTACGACCGTTACGTTCTTGAGAATCCTCAAGAACGTAACGGTCTCGGTATTCAACATTACCCTAATCCGGTGGCGGTGTCCCCCGGCGCGCCGAAGGATTTGCCACCGGATATGATCGAGCAGGCCTTCAGCCTGCGAGCGGGCCGCACCTTCAACCTGCCTTCTGGGATCTCGCCCCCGCGGCTTTTAGCCGGATTTTCAATGCGCAGCTACTGCAACGCGCCGTCTCACCATCACCACTGTCCCCGCCGTGAGGACGAGCAACGTCATGGCAACGACGCCCCACTCGGAGAGGGCGGGGATAGTCCCAGGAGGGTAAAGGCGAAAGCGAGCTACTAAAACGTCCCAATCCTCGCCGATCGTGCCCCCTAGGTTCTCTTCAGACGACCAGATCGCCACCCAGCGCCCATGAAAATCAGTGGCGATTCCCTGATAGCCGTCGGCACGGCTGTCTAACGCACCGTTAGTATTGAGAGGAATCGGCGCGGTCCAGGTCGATCCATTGCTGGCGCTCCACGAAAGAAGAAGATCATGATCCGTGCCAAGTGGTCCACCAGACGGCTTCACGGTCTGCCAGGCCGCAAGCCAGTTTCCTCCCGTGTCAGTGATGATTGTTGGGGCATTCTCGGAACCATCGTTTGTTGTGAAGTCCTCATCGATCGGCTTCGGCTCGGTCCAGGACACACCGTTATCTGCACTGCGGGAAACCAGAATGTCATAATCCGGACCGAAGATGCTATTGTCGGTTCCCCACAAGGTGACCCAGTTTCCCCGTCCGTCCGTGGCTATGCTCGGTAGCCAGTCATTTCCGTCGTCCCCATTCGCTACGCCGGGATGGATTGCGGCGGGCGGTTCCCACGTCTCGCCGTGGTCCATACTGCGGGAATACAAGATGTCCCAATCTTGATAAATCGTACCGTTAAGGTCATTACCGGAGACAAACACCGCAATCCACAAGTCTGAGCCAGTAACTAAATGCGGTTCACCGTCGCCTGGGTTTGCGATGGCATCGTCGGAGTAGGCAGTAGTGTTGAGTGGACGTGGATCGTCCCAGTCAGTTCCGCCGTTGATACTGCGGGAAAACAAAATGTCAAAATCCGTTCCGATCGTCTCATCAAGACTGTCTTCGGACGCCCACACCGCGATCCAAATGCCGACCTCGTCGTACGCCAATTGGGCGTTGAAGTCGGTGCCTATTCCCGAGCCGGCGGTGGTGTTTAGGGGCAGTGCCGACGTCCAAGTGATTCCGCCGTCCGTGCTCCGGGAATAGAGAATGTCAAGATCCGAGTCTATTGTGGCGCCAAGGTCGTCGTCCGAGTGCCATGTTACGATCCAGGTTCCCAATTGATCCGTCTCGACTACGGGGTTGTCGTCGGCGGCGCTATCGGAAAATGCATTGCTATTGAGCACCTCAGGGCCGCTCCACGTGACTCCATCGTTCGTACTACGGGAGAACAGGATATCTTTGTCGTTGCCGATCGTCCCACCAAGGGTGTCGCTCGAGCACCACACCGCGACCCACGTGCCCTGTTCATCGGTGGCGATCGATGTCTGATAGTCCGAGCCGGAGTCGTACGTGGCGTTGGTGTTGAGTGGCTCAGGATAGGTGATAGACGGAGGCCATTGTCCCAAGGCACTATCCAGAGAACCAGCGGTCGAAGCAACGAAAGCAAGCGCTATCAAGTTCCGGAATGACATTTCCTTTCCCTTTCAAGACCTACCTGCGGACCGAGCGGCCCGTCGAAACGATGCACGTGGGAATCTACCGCGCAGGCCATATGTGTCAAGTGGGAGACAGTAGTACTTTAACCGACCGGAAAGCCGGCGGCGCCGGACGGGGGTTTACCTAGAGCATTCTCCCTTTTTGTCTGTCGCGCGAACCCCCCTCTTTCCCCCCTTGGCAAGGGGGGATGTAAGTTTGAGTCCTCCCTTTGGCAAGGGGGGATGAAAGGGGGGTGCGCAACAGGGGCAGGGGGATGGTTAGGATTCTAAACCGTCCGGGGCCCCCTGCCGGCAGACGGTTTGCAGACGGGCACAGCACGCCGAATCCTCGTTTACCGGGTCCTACGGCATGACCCGCCCGCTCGACATCCCCGCATGTCTCTCGCTTCGGCATCGCGCCCGGGGTCACATAATAGGCATTCCATCGAGCTGGGGCACACCCGGTTGGCGCGGTTCTTCGATGCGGCTGAATCTGCTAAGGGCTCGCCTGCCTCTGACCGACTACTCTCTTGGGGTGCGGCGGAGATGTCACGTGAGCAGGTCGGTGGTCCGAGAATCGGGTTTCTCGCTGGTCGAACTAGTCATCGTCGTTGTCATCATCGGCATCGTTGCAGCCATCGCCGTTCCGCGAGTAAGCCGAGGTGCATCCGCTGCTTCCGAGGTGGCCCTTCGAGGGAATCTGACAGCCCTGCGATCGGCAGTCGACCTGTACGCGGCTGAGCACTTGGGCGCGTATCCGGGCTACCATAAGATCGATGGCCAGCTGAAGGGCGACGGGAAGGAGGATGATTTCTACGCTCAACTTCTTGAATGCTCATCAGATACCGGGATAACCGGAGCCTACACGCCTCCGCGCATCTTCGGTCCATACCTTCGAGAGATACCGCGCCTGAATGTTGGGAAGAACGCGGAAAAGAAAGCCGACGAAGTCAAGTTCAAAACCGAGGTGCCTCTCGAGGAGCACGAGGGCGATGATACGGGGTGGATTTACAATCCCGAGAACGGGGAGATCATCGCCAATACGAAAGACGTCGATTCCCAGGGCACGCCATATACTGAGTACTGACCATCGCTGACGCTTGAACTGCCGCCCGAGGGTATACCCGCCTGCTGTGCGTCGATTCTGGCACCCGTACGGCCTCTGAAACCGTGCTCAGAGCGAGCCAGGATTGCCTGCCGGATTGCGAAGCGGCACCTTGATTGTGAGCTCTGGTGCCACTTTGGCGTCAGTCGTATTCTCACCGAGCATCGTTACCTGCTCGATGATACAGCTGGTCCGCTCAGGAAGAACCGCCGCGTTCCGCTCAGCCGTGAGCAGTATGAACGGGCGCGATCCTCTTGCACCCGAGCCTGACCATACAAGTCAATGGAGCGGCAGTCACAGGTTCGATTGCCACTCCTTTTTCCTGCCTTGACATGCTCCGCCTGTGACCTCAAGCGTGTCTCAGACGGTCGCCGGTGTCCTGCCGAACGTCGCTCCCAAACGGGTCAAGATTGCCCTGGCGTCCTCGACGATCACGTACAGAGAGGGTATGGCAAGCAGCGTAAGAACGGTGGCGAATGCAACGCCGGCGGCTATCGAAATCCCCATGGGTATTAGGAACCGAGCTTGAAACGACGTTTCGAGGAGCAGCGGGGCAAGCCCGAGGATCGTGGTGACCGATGTCAGCATTATGGCACGCATGCGGGCCCTACCACCCTGTAACACTGCTTCCCGGTAGGGCACTCCCTCCGCCGTTCGTCGATTGATCCAATCGACCAGGATCAATGAGTCGTTCACGACGATGCCCGTCAAGGCGACCAGTCCGATGAGCGACATGATTGTAATCGGGTACCCCATCACAAAGTGACCGGCTACGGCCCCGATTACACCGAAGGGTATGGCTGTCATCACTATAAGCGGCTGGACGTAGCTCTTGAACAGGGCGGCTAGTATAACGTAAATGAGCATGGCGGCGATGCCGAAGTCGCGCCACAGCGAGCCGAACGCTTTAGCGAACTCCCTGGCCTGGCCCCCAAACTCGAAGGTGATTCCGGGGAACTCGCGTTCCAGGCCGGGGAAAGTCGCGGCCATTTCGGCGTTGATCCACCGCGCGTTCCCGGCGGACTGGTCGACATCGGCGGTTACCGTTACCGTTCGCTTCTGATCCTTACGCTTGATAGAGGCGTAGGATCGCCCTTCCTTAACGCGTGCCACCTCACTGAAGGGAACTAAAGTGCCGTCGCCGGTCGCAATCCACATGGACTCGATGTCGGACAGGTGCTCGCGCGCCGCCCGAGGATAGCGAACCATGATCTTGACGTCTTCGCGGTCGCGTTGAATCTTGCGGGCCTCGATGCCGTAGAACGCCCCGCGGATCTGCGTCGCCAGCGACTGAGTAGTCAGGCCCAATGCCCGCGCGGAGTCGAGCAATTCGATCTGGACCTCGCGGCGGCCGGCGTCGAAGTCGTCGTCGTCGTCGAACACTCCTGCATAGCCGCCCAGCTTTGACTTGACCCGGTTGGCGACCTCGATGAGGTCGGTGAGGCGTTCGCCGCTAATCTCTATCTGTATGGCCGCCCCACCCGGTCCACCGTGCAAGGCGCTGAACTTCAGCGCGTTGACACCCGGAATGTCACTAGTCTTGGACCGTAGCTCCCGTAGGATCTCCTCGCTGTCGCGCTCACGCTCCTCGATTTGCGTAAGCTCGATGATCAGTTGACCCAGGTGTGAGCCGCCGGAGGCGCCTTGCATATCCTCGGAGAACTGGATTCCAATCAGCGTAAACAGGGAGTCCAGCTCAGGACCGAGATCGACTGCCGCCTGCTCGGCTACACGAACGGCCCGATCCGTCTCCCTAATCGGTGCCCCGACGGGCATCTTGAGATTGGCAATCGCCGTCTCGGAGTCCATCTTCTGCACGAAGACGATCGGCACGCGCCCGCCGGCGATCATCCCCAGCGATCCGATCAGCACGGCCATAAGGGCGGCCATGGTTACGTAACGATAGGACACGGCCTTGCGCAAGAGTTTTTCGTATCCACCCAGCAACACCGTCTTGAGGGCGAAAGCCTGTAGGGCACGGACTCGAGCGAACAGGCGGTGCGCTCCGCTCGATACTCTCCCCCCGGCAAGGGGACTGATCGGCTTTAGCCATTCGGCAAGATGGGACGGTAGAATCGAAAGGGCCTCGAATAGTGACACTGCCAAGGCACACATTACGATGACCGGTAGTACACCCATGAAATCCCCGATCTGACCCTCGATAAAGAGCAGCGGGGCAAAGGCCACAATGGTGGTGACGATTGCGCAGACTACCGGCCAGGTGACCGACTCGGCGCCACTGATCGCCGCCAGCTTCGGTTCCATTCCCTCCTCGATGCGAGTGAAGACGTGCTCACCCACTATGATAGCGTCGTCGACGAGAAGGCCGAGCACGACTATCAGCCCGAACACGCTGATAAGGTTAAGCGAGTACGCCATCGTCCTCATCACGATGAGGGTCCCCAAGATAGCGAGGAGCAAACCGAACATCACCCACAGGGCGACGCGCCAGTTCAAGAACAACAGCAGCGACAGGAACACGAACAGCAAACCCCAGAACCCGTTACGCTTGAGCAGATCCAAGCGTCCCTCGATGAAGCGTGCGAGATTCGTGGAGGTCTTGAGCTTGCCGCCGGCGGGGTATGGATCGTTCCACGCCGCTTCGTAAACACGCTCAACCTCGCTGGGAATGCCGAGTCCGTCCTTTGACCGCGCCAGCCAATTGCGTTCGAGCGGCTGGTGCATCTTACCCGCGACGAGCGCCTTGACCTTGTCAGCTATAACGATGGCATCCTGACGCGGCGTCTTCAGGATCGTGGCCATCACCGTCGGCTCGGCGTTGAACCGGCTGGTTATGTCCGACTCCTCGAATCCGTCCACTACCGTGGCTATTTCATTCAGGCGAACGACTTTGCCCGACGGATCGCTACGAACAATGATCTCGCCGATGGGTCTCGCCTGGTCCTCTTCGCCCATGGTCCTAACCGCGACATTGGCGCCGACGGTCTTGATCTGGCCGCCGGGAAGATCGAGATTGGCAGTTGCGATCGCGTCGGCGATCCCCGGAAGCGACAGACCGTATCGGTTGAGTTGCGCCGGGGACACCTCGACGCTGATCTCATCCGCCCGCGTCCCCTGTAGCACAACCTCGGTGATGCCGGGGATCATCAACAGGTCGTCACGAAGGCGTCTTCCGGTGTCCTTTAGAGTCTGCTCATCGAGGTCGCCGTAGTACGAGACATTGATCACCGGGATCGACGGCTCGACCTTGATGACCCGCGTTTCCTCGGCATCTGCGGGGAAGTCTTCCGGACGGATCGTGTCGACCGCGGCCTTTATATCCGTGACCGCCTGATCAACATCCTCCACATCGCTGTGGAGGATTACCATGATGCTGCTCATACCCTCGCCGATGGTGGTCTTGATTTCGTCAATCTGCTCGATGTCCTTGATCGCTTCCTCAATCTTGACCGCGATGCCTTTCTCGACTTCCGCCGGCGTCGCCCCCGGGTAGATTGTGCTGACAAGCACGGCATTGGGCGTGATCTCGGGGAACATCTCGCGCACGAGTGTCATTGCCGAGTACACACCGCCCACGACCACCGTCCACGTGAGCAAATTCACGAGCACGGGGTTGTTTACACTGAAACGAGGCAGTGAGGTCATCGGCCGCCTCCACCCGTGACCGTCCCACCGCCGGGCGAATCCTCGGCTCGAGTTGGAGAGGCTGCAGCGTCCTGCCAGTCCACCCCCGTCCCGATCCTCACGGTCATGCCGTCGTGGAGGGCGTCGAGATTCGTCAAGGCCAGAGGATCGCCCGGTGCTAGATCGCCGCGAACAACCGCCCGCTCGCCCACGTACTTGTCCACGTCGATCGTTCGGGCGTGCACGACGTGGTTGTTGACTACGTAGACCTCGTTTCCAACGATCGCGCCACGAGGTATGGCCATGACCTGCCTCAACATCGGTCCCTCCACGCGGGCCGTTACAAAATAACCAGGCACGAGCGCGGTCTGCTGTTTGTCGTTATCGACCTCCACGTAGGCCGCGAAGGTTCTGCTCTTCGTGTCAGTTGACGGTGCGATTCGGGCGACCTTCCCATTCCAGCGCGTACCGGGCATACTGTCGGCCTCGAGTCGACAGTTTGCACCGATCTCAAGCCGCGGATGCACGGAGGCTGGGAGTTCGATCGGCACCTCAATCAGACGTGTGGCAATCAGGCGAAGTACCTCGGCCCCTACCATTAGGTGATCGCCAACGTCGACCGAGACGGACTCAACCTGGCCGCTAAACGGAGCTGTGATTCGACAGCGTTCTACATCCAACTTCCCGAGTTCGGCGTCGGCGGTTCGGGCGGCCTGCAAAGCCTCCAACATGGCATGTCGGGGCGCGATGAGGTCAATCTGGTTCTGGTATCCGAGTAGCTGGCGTCGCGATTGCTGGAGGGCGAGCCGGGCGAAGTCGAATTCCTTCTTGGCTGCTTGCTCTTCCTCGTACAGGCTGGCAACGCGGGCCAGCTCGCTACGGTTGACCTCGACCTCCTGTTCGGCAATGGCCGCCAGGCGTGCGATGTTGGTCCTCTCGACATCAAGCTGGTCGATCTGGGCGTCCAGGTCGGCGACGGCTGCCTCGGCCCGCGCCAGTTGCTGGAAGTACTGGCGGTCGTCGATTCGCACGAGCAACTGCCCGGCCTCGACGTGAACCCCATCGTTTAGGCCTTCGGCAACCTCGACTACCAGGCCGTGCACCTCGGCCGCAAGCAGTACATCGGTCTTGGCCCTGGCACTGCCGTAACCGGTGAAATACTCCTGAACGTCCTCCTCCGCGACGGTGCGCACATTCACCAGAAGCGGAGGAGGCAGCATTACGGTACGCTCAGCCGGCGGTTTCGTCGAGTAAAGCCCCCACGCCGCCAGCAACCCACCCGTAAGCAGGATTGCCATGAGCCCGAAGGACAGAAAAAACTTCTTGGTACCCGTTGTCATTGCTGTCTCGAGTCGACCGTTTGACCGGGCGTGCTCTCAATCCGCCCGTTCCCACACCGGGACACCCGACGCCGGCACTAAGCATCGATCGCATCCCTTACGGTCCGGCTCCAATATACCGTAGTATGCTCCCTGTGGCTCCCGAAAATATCATCCGACCTTTGTCGCACCGAGAATGCGACGATATCGTAAGACGTCAACCGGGTAACCCAGTTCGTCGCATATCAACAGGCCCGTCTTGTCCAACTGGATGAGAAAGCGATCGAGCTGATACTGCTTCTGAGATTCCTCGAGTCGGTTGACCAGGTTGGCCGCCGTGAAGAAGCGTACACGCCGTCCCTGTCCGCAGGCAGCCAACCACAATGCGATCGCTACGTGGGTTTTGCCGGTTCCGACGTTGCGGATTACCGGACCCCTAACCAGCGTCCTCTTTCGGCGTCCCAGATTCTCCCGGCGTTGAATGCGCTGCGGACACGAGGCAACAGGCCAGGAGCGAGTTGAACTGAGGTATGGTTAGAGAGCTGCAAATGGCGGTATAATAGCCAGCGTCCGAGGGCTCGTGCAATACACATTCACAAGGGAAGGGGATTGGTCATGCTGAGAAGAATGAAGGGCATGAGACACACGCTTAGGGTCTGGGTTACGCTGTCGCTTGCGGTCGTTGTGTTGTCGACTACAGCTTCGGTGGCGCACGCGCAGTGGATCTACTGGACGGTCAAGTATACCCCAACGATTCAGCGGGCACATTTAGACGGCTCTGGTGTGCAGAGCTTTGAGACTGGCTGCGATGGTGACATCCGGCGGTTCGCCTTGGATGTCGACGGCGACTTCCTGTATTGGGGAGACCAGATTAACGGCATCAAGCGATCTGATTTACATGGCAGGAACGTCGTGGTTCTGATCGATGCAGAATCGAAGGGAATCGCGGTGGACAAGGAACACCGGAAGATCTACTGGTGCGTGGGTGGGGTCATTCACCGGGCCGACCTCGACGGATCCGACGCCGAAATCGTGCTCGACCCGGATGGTAGCACCGAGGGTCTCGCATTGGATATCCGCCACAACTACGTCTATTGGACCGATTGGACCAACGGGTATATCAGGCGATGGCAACTCGATAGCGCTATGCACGTCGAGGATCTCGTCCGCACGGAACCCGCAGGTCCGGAGGGCATAGCGCTCGACGTTGCCCGCCAGAAGATGTACTGGGCTGACGAAGGATCGATCCGGTGCGCGAACCTGGATGGCACGGCCGCCAGGACTCTCGTTCCAGATACGTATGCCAACGGGATCGCCCTGGACCTGAACGCGGGGAAGATGTACTGGACCATCGAGGGCGGTGTTGAGCGAGCGAACCTGGACGGGTCGGACGTCGAGACGGTTGTGGAGGGTTTGGGCTATGCCAATGACATCGCCTTGGATCTCAGGCCGAACGTGGTGACTTCGTTCACCTACCAGGGGCAGCTCAAGCAGGACGGGAGGCCCGTCGATGCCTTATGCGATTTCCACTTCAGCCTGTGGGATGATCCGGAGGAAGGTGCCGTCATCGGCGGCACACTTAGTTTCTCGGGTGTCAGCGTGGGTAGCGGTCTGTTCGCTGTCGAGCTGGATTTTGGCGGCGCGGTCTTCGACGGTACGAAGCGTTGGCTTGAAGTAGCCGTTCGCTGCCCGGATGGGCCTCACGATTTCACCGTATTGGAGCCTCGTCAGCCAATCACGCCGGCGCCGTACGCACAATTCAGCCTGGCTTCGCCGGCCTTTCACCCGGTGAATCAGACCGCCTCAGCCTGTGTCACCTTCGAAGCGGACGTCCAGCGGTTGCGGGAAGAGGTGGACGAGCTGACTGTCCGACTGAGGTGCCTTGAGGACCTCGTGAGCGAGCGCATTGGCGAACAGAAGAACATGACGCCTCGCTAGTACCGCGTTTCATAAGTTCCGCGACTAAGCGAGCCGCGGGCTTCAGCCCGCGAGGGCGTTCCTGCCGGAGAAAACCGCGGATCCTGTCGCGACACATGGTCGCAAGATTTCTGAAACGCGGTACTAGGTCTCATATTGATACTAACCTAGCCGAAGGACGCCACGCACTGGAGCACGCGATCGCTGGCGAAGCATCTGGGCATCAATAAGTCTATGGTGGCGCGAGTCTGGCGGATGCATGAGTTGGCGCCGCATCGGGTGCGGACCACCTCGAGTCGATATGTTTGTTTCATGCTTCTCCCTCCCGGCACAACCGCCCGCTGGGCGGCAACCGAAGAGATGAAGTGCGTTCATTGCCTGCGTTCCCGGACTCTTGGTCTGCGCGTAGAGTACACACGATGGGCGGAGGATGTTCCGCCGACCCACGCGATCGAGCCTTGGTAAGATCTTGCGGTTTTGGCCAGGAGACCCAGCTGTGAGGCACACGAATCCCAGACGTATCGGAGCCGCTGCGATACTGATCGCATCGGCAGGTCTGCTTACCGGTGGTGGATGTGGTATCCGGGACGATTCGAGCCCGCCTCCGGGTGAACTCCTCCGGTCATCCAAGCCCCGTGTCACGTCCCTCGACGTACCGGAGACGGATCTGGCCGAGCTGGTCGATGGGAACAGCACGTTCACTTTCGATTTATACCATCACATACGTGACGAGCCCGGCAACATTTTCTGCTCACCGTATAGCATCTCGCTGGCACTGGCGATGACGTACGCCGGCGCCCGAACCGAAACCGAGCAACAGATGGCCGACACGCTTTACTTCACGCTTGGGCAGGATGGTTTGCATCCCGCGTTCAATGCCCATGATCTGCAATTGGCCAGCAGCGGCGAGGACGTATCGGATGCAGGCGGCGAGAAGTTCCAGCTCAGCATCGTCAACAGGATCTGGGGTCAGACCAGTTATTCCTTTCATGAGGCGTTCCTGGACGTCTTGGCAGAGAATTACGGGGCCGGCCTCAGTCTGCTTGATTTCCTGAACACGCCTGACGCTTCTCGCGTCGCCATCAACGACTGGGTCGCCGAGCAGACGAAGAACCGCATTGAAGACCTGATCCCGCCAGGAGCCGTCACAACGCTCACGCGGATGGTTATCACGAACGCGATCTACTTCAAGGCATCCTGGCGCGAGGCTTTCGATGAGAATCACACCAGTGACCAGCCTTTCGACCTTCTGGACGGAAGTCAGGTTACCGTAGAGATGATGCGACAAACCGCTAAATACGGCTACGGTTCGGGCGACGGCTACCACGTTGTGGAGTTGCCATACCATGGAGATGAGCTGTCCATGCTTGTCCTCCTGCCTGATACTGACCGCTTCGAAGAGTTCGAGAGCACGCTCGACTCTGCGCGTTTGAGCGCCATCCTGGAGCAGGTCGAGTTCCGTGACGTCGACTTGACGCTACCCAAATTCACCTTCGAGTGGGCAACCAGCCTTGCCGGCGTTCTCTCCGCAATGGGGATGCCAAGTGCCTTTGATCCGTTCGAGGCTGATCTGTCCGGTATGACCGATGCGGAACGACTCTACATCAGTGACGTCTTTCACAAGGCCTTTGTGGCCGTTGATGAGGAAGGCACCGAAGCTGCGGCCGCAACGGCGGTCGCCGTGGATACGACGTCAATGCCTCTCGAACCAGTGGTCGTCAAAATCGATCGGCCGTTCGTCTTTCTGATCCGCGATACTCCCACGGGAACCATCCTGTTTCTGGGCCGGGTTGTTGATCCGAGTACGCCGTAGCCCTTGTATCAGCGGCGTCTTAGCTCCGCGCATAGAACAGCCACGCGGGGGATCGCGTTCGTATGACAGCAACATCCTGGCGAGTGCCCGAAGATGTCCCGGTAGTCGTTGAATTTGTTTGAGGGGTATCCATCGTTTACGC